>NZ_CAMLJP010000156.1 GCF_946480385.1 uncultured Azospirillum sp. | reverse complement strand
TACCCGGCGTGACGCCGCCGACCATCTTGGTGCCGTAGGCGATGGCCTGCTCGGAGTGGAAGGTGCCCTGGGCTCCGGTGAAGCCCTGGCAGATCACCTTCGTGTTCTTGTCGACGAGAACAGCCATCTCACGCGGCCTCCTTCTTGACGGCGGCGACGATCTTCTTGGCTGCGTCGTCCAGATTGTCGGCGGACAGGATCGGCAGGCCGGATTCGACCAGGATCTTCTTGCCCAGATTGACGTTGGTGCCTTCCAGGCGCACCACCAGCGGGACATGCAGCTGCACGTCGCGGGCCGCGGCGACCACGCCCTCGGCGATCACGTCGCAGCGCATGATGCCGCCGAAGATGTTGACCAGGATGCCTTCGACGTTGCTGTCGGACAGGATCAGCTTGAAGGCCGCGGTGACGCGCTCCTTCGTGGCGCCGCCGCCGACGTCGAGGAAGTTGGCCGGCTCGCCGCCATACAGCTTGATGATGTCCATGGTGGCCATCGCCAGACCGGCGCCGTTCACCATGCAGCCGATGTTGCCGTCAAGCTTGACGTAATTCAGCTCGTGCTTGGCCGCTTCGATCTCCGCCGGGTCTTCCTCGGCCTCGTCGCGCAGGGAGGCGACGTCCTTGTGACGGAACAGCGCGTTGTCGTCGAAGCTCATCTTGGCGTCGAGCGCCAGGATGTCGCCCGAACCGGTGACGATCAGCGGATTGATCTCGACGATCGCACAGTCCAGCTCGGTAAACGCCTTGTAGGCGGCCTGGATGAACTTGGCGGCGGCGCCGACCTGCTTGCCTTCCAGGCCCAGCGCGAAGGCGACCTTGCGGGTGTGATGGCCCTGGATGCCGGTGGCCGGGTCGACGGCGACCTTGACGATCTTCTCCGGCGTGTTGTGGGCGACCTCTTCGATCTCCATGCCGCCTTCGGTCGAGGCGATGATGGTGACGCGGCCGGTGGCGCGGTCGATCAGCAGGCCGAGATACAGCTCGCGCTTGATGTCGGCGCCTTCCTCGACATAGAGGCGCTTGACCTCTTTGCCGGCGGGGCCGGTCTGCTTGGTGACCAGCACACGGTTCAGCATCTCGGCGGCGTTGGCGGCCACCTCTTCGACCGACTTGACGACGCGGACGCCGCCCTTGCCGTTCGGGTTGTCCTGGAACCGGCCGGCGCCGCGGCCGCCGGCATGGATCTGCGACTTCACCACCCAGACCGGACCGCCGAGTTCACGGGCGACCGATTCAGCCTCTTCCGGGGTGAAGGCCACGCCGCCGCGCGGAACGGCGACGCCGTACCCCCGCAGCAGTTCCTTGGCCTGATATTCGTGAATGTTCATGATTTTCGTCTCAACCCTGTCGGGAATGGTCTTTTGGATGCCGCGGGGAGCCGGGAATTCATCGGCTGACGGGCGGCGGATTTTTAAAAACTGCGGGCTTCGGCTCTCAGGCGACCGGGAAGGGGACGGTCGGGGGAGAGGGAGGCGCGTTTGAATATGCGAAGGCACTATGGGTGTAACGTTTTGCCCCCTCCCCGACCCTCCCCCGCCCTCGGCCGGCCAAAGGCCGGTCCGATCGCGGGAGAGGGGGTTAAGTGCCAGGGCGGCGGCAGTCCCCTCTCCCCTCGGCCGGCCGGAGGCCGGTCCGATAGAGGGGGAGGGTTAGGGAGGGGGCATCGAAGCGTGGACCTTTACTCCGCCGCTAACCGCTCCACGACGCCGATGGCGCCGCTGTCGCGGATTTCGACGATCTCACGCTCGCCGAAACCCAGGACGTCACGCAGGATTTCGTCGGTATGCTCGCCCAGCAGCGGGGAGCGGGTGACCTCCGTCGGGCTGTCGGACAGCTTGATCGGGTTGCCGACCGTCAGGTAGCTGCCGCGGGTCGGATGCTCCACCTCGACCAGCGTGCCGGTCTCGTAGAGCGACTTGTCCTCGGCGATCTCCTTCATCGACAGGATCGGGCCGCAGGGGATGTCGTACTTGTTGAGGATGTCCATGACCTCGAACTTGGTCAGGGTCTTGGTCCACTCCTCCACCGTGCCGAAAATCTGCATCAGCCGCGGCAGGCGGGCCACCGGGGTGGCGTAGTCGGGATCGGTGATCCACTCCTCCTTGCCGATGACCTTGCAGATCGACTTCCAGACCGGAGCCTGGGCGATGAAGTAGATGTAGGCGTTGGGATCGGTCTCCCAGCCCTTGCACTTCAGGATCCAGCCCGGCTGGCCGCCGCCCGACGCGTTGCCGGCGCGCGGCACCGTGTCGCCGAACGCGCCGTTCGGGTATTGCGGGTATTCCTTCAGCGGCCCATGGGCCAGACGCTGCTGGTCGCGCAGCTTGACGCGGCACAGGTTCAGCACGGCGTCCTGCATGGCGGCCAGCACCTTCTGGCCCCGGCCGGTTTCCTTGCGCTGGTACAGCGCGGTGACGATGCCCAGCGCCAGATGCAGACCGGTGCCGCTGTCGCCGATCTGGGCGCCGGTGACCATGGGCGGGCCGTCGTCGAAGCCGGTGGTCGAGGCGGCGCCGCCCGCGCATTGGGCGACGTTCTCGTACACCTTGCAGTTCTCGAACGGCCCGGGGCCGAAGCCCTTGACCGACGCGACGATCATCGCGGGGTTCAGCTCCTGGATGCGTTCCCAGGTGAACCCCATGCGATCGAGCACGCCGGGGGCGAAGTTTTCGACCATCACGTCGCAGGTCTTGATCAGAGCCTCCAGCACCTCCTTGCCCTTGGGCGTCTTGGTGTCGAGGGTGATGGACCGCTTGTTGTGGTTCAGCATGGTGAAATACAGGCTGTCGGCGTCCGGCAGGTCGCGCAGCTGGCTGCGGGTGATGTCACCCTCGCCCGGCCGTTCCACCTTGATGACGTCGGCGCCGAACCAGGCGAGCAACTGGGTGCAGGTCGGTCCCGACTGCACATGCGTGAAGTCGAGAATCCGCACGCCCTGAAGTGCCTTGCCCATGTATCTCTCCCCCTGCTTTTTTAAAGTCGTGTGGCCGCTTGGCTTCCTGAGGCCGTCCTATCAGGACGGCATTTTGCGGACCGAGCTGGTCGGGTTCAGGCTGCCGATGTTGCCGCTTTCGGTGCCCGCCGCCGGATCGATGACGGCGTTGATCAGGGTCGGACGGCCGCTGTCCATCGCCTCGCTGACCGCGCGGTACAGCTCGTCCGGGTTGGTGACATGGACGCCGACGCCGCCGAAGGCTTCCATCATCTTGTCGTAACGGGAACCGGGGACGAAGACCATCGGCGACGGATCGTCACCGCCGGTCGGGTTGACGTCGGTCCCGCGATAGATGCCGTTGTTGTTGAAGATGACGATGCAGACCGGCAGGTTGTAGCGGCAGATCGTCTCCACCTCCATGCCGGAGAAGCCGAAGGCGCTGTCGCCCTCAACCGCCAGGACCGGCTTGCCGCTCTCCACCGCCGCGGCGACGGCGTAGCCCATGCCGACGCCCATCACGCCCCAGGTGCCGACGTCCAGACGCTTGCGCGGCTCGTACATGTCGATGATGCCGCGGGCGAGGTCGAGGGTGTTGGCGCCCTCGTTGACCAGCATGGCGTCCGGCCGCTCCTTGATGACCCGGCGCAGAGCGCCCAGCGCACCGTGGAAGTTCATCGGCGAAGCGTTGCTCATCAGCTTCGGCGCCATCTTGGCGACGTTCTGCTCACGCTTGGCCGCCACGGTGGCCATCCACTCGGTCGGCGGGGTCAGGCCGCCGTCGATGCCCTTCAGCATCACTTCCATGACCGACGCGATGTCGCCGACCAGCGGAGCATGGATTTCGACGTTGCTGTCCATCTCCCGCGGCTCGATGTCGACCTGGATGAACTTCTTGGAGCCGGGCTTGCCCCAGGTCTTGCCCTTGCCGTGCGACAGCAGCCAGTTCAGGCGGGCGCCGACCAGCATGACCACGTCGGCTTCCTGCAGCACCAGCGAGCGGGCGGCACCGGCCGACTGCGGATGGGTGTCGGGCAGCAGGCCCTTGGCCATGCTCATCTGCAGGAAGGGGATGCCGCTCTTCTCGACGAAGGAGCGGATCGTCTCGTCAGCCTGGGCATAGGCGGCGCCCTTGCCGAAGATGACCAGCGGACGCTTGGCGCCCTTCAGTAGGTCGAGCGCGCGGTTGACCGCCTCGGTCGACGGATACTGCGCCGGGGTCGGATCGACCACCTTGACCAGCGACTTGGCGCCCTCGGCGGCATCGACCACCTGCGAGAACAGCTTGGCCGGCAGGTCAAGATAGACGCCGCCCGGACGGCCCGACACGGCGGCGCGGATGGCACGCGCCACGCCGATGCCGATGTCCTGGGCGTGCAGGATGCGGAAAGCGGCCTTGCAGAGCGGCTTGGCGATGGCGAGCTGGTCCATCTCCTCATAGTCGCCCTGCTGCAGGTCGACGATCTCGCGCTCCGACGAGCCGCTGATGAGGATCATTGGGAAGCAGTTGGTCGTGGCGTTCGCCAGCGCGGTCAGGCCGTTCAGGAAGCCCGGCGCCGAAACCGTCATGCAGACGCCCGGCTTCTTGGTCATGAAACCGGCGATCGCGGCGGCGTTGCCGGCATTCTGTTCATGGCGGAACGAAACGACGCGCATGCCCTCGGCCTGCGCCATGCGCAGCAGGTCGGAGATCGGAATACCGGGGACGACATACAGGTTGTTGATGTCGTTGAGCTTGAGCGCGTCGATGACGAGCTGGAAGCCGTCGGTCAGCGCCGGCGCGTCTTCGACAACAGATGCTTCCGTGGCCTGGTTCTTAGTGATCGTTGCAGCCGCAGTAGACATATGGGTGACTCCTCCCCGAGGCTCCAAAAAGGTTCAAGATCGGTTAGTCGAGGAAGGCGCAATGCCGTTCCACGTACTGTGCGAGACCGAGCGTGTGTTCCCGGACGCGGCGTTCCGCGAGATCGGCATCGCGGGCGGCAAGCGCCTCGATGATGTCCCGATGCTCGTGGATGGACTGGTCGGCACGGTCGCCGAGGCCCATCGTCGCGCGGCGGATCGCACGCATATGGATGAAGAAGCGGTCGGTCAGGTCCGAGATCAGAGTGGAGCCCGAAGCCTGGACGATGCTTTGATGGAAGACGATGTTGGCGTCCGAATACTCGGCGACATGTTCCGCCAACTCGGCTTTCGTGTATTTGTCGAACGCGGCGTGCAGAAGTTCCAGCTTCTCCGTGGTGGCGTTTTCGACGAACAAGCGTGCCGCCATGCCTTCCAGGGCGGCACACACAGTGATCATCTCCACCAGTTCGGCCTTCGTCTTGCGCACCACGAAGATCCCGCGCCGCGGTTGGGAGCGGATGAACCCCTCCTGTTCCAGCAGCGCCATCGCCTCGCGCACCGGGGTGCGGCTCACACCCAACGCCTCGCACAGTCGGCGTTCGTCCAACCTGATCTCGTTGCTCTGGCCGTAGATGTTCATCTGCGTGATGGCCTGTCGCAGCGATTGGTAGGCCTTGGCCTTGAAGCTCATCCCCTGTTCGAGGGGCTCAACACTGAATCTTTCCCGGTTCATCACGTTTCCGACCCTTTGCGCGCCGACGCCATCGGCGCCGCTTGTTGTCGTGAGCGTTCCTGTGCGAGCGTTCGGATGACCGCTCTCCGCTGCGTCGTTGTGAGCGGCGCGTCGTTTTGAATTATCGATACGGTATACCAGATGCCAGACACCCGCAACATCAATTGCGGGCACCTCGAACTATTTCTGCCGCAGACGGAGTTCCGGGCAGTTTTGTTCGATTTTTCTGGCTATTGCGCGGTAATCGCCCTAATTTGGCCGTCCTAGGACCGCTCTTCGGGGAAGGAGCCATCGCATGGCCGACACTCAGCATCTGGCCAAGGCCGCGGACGAGCCCTCGTCCGGCGCGGCGGAGGAAGCGTCCGACCCGAACTTCATGACCTCTCTGGCCCGTGGGCTGTCGGTGATTCGCGCCTTTACGGAGCGGGAGCCGAACCTGACCATCGCCGACATCGCCAAGATCACCGGCCTGCCGCGGGCGGCGGCGCGGCGCTGCCTGTTGACGCTGATGCAGCTGGGCTATGCCGGATCGGACGGCCGGACCTTCCATCTGCGGCCGAAGATCCTGGCGCTGGGCTATTCCTTCCTGTCGTCGGCCCCGCTGGCGACGATCCTCGACCCGCTGATCGAACAGGTCAGCGGCGCGGTGCAGGAATCCTGCTCCGCCGCCGTGCTGGACGAGGATGATGTCGTCTATATCGCCCGCGCGGCGACCAAGCGGATCATGTCGGTCGGGCTGAATGTCGGCAGCCGCCTGCCCGCCTATTGCACATCGATGGGCCGCGTCCTGCTGGCGGCACTGCCGGAGGCGGAGCTGGACGCCTATCTGGCGCGGGTGCCGCTGAAGCCCTACACGGAACGGACCATCACCGCCGCCGACGCGCTGAAGCGCGAACTGGAGCGGGTGCGCGACCGCGGCTTCTCGTTGGTGGACCAGGAGTTGGAACTGGGGCTGCGCTCCATTGCGGTGCCGATCCGCACCGCGTCGGGTGGCGTGGTCGCGGCGATGAACATCAGCGCCCAGGCCGCCCGCGTCACCTGCCCCGAGATGGAGGTGCAGTTCCTGCCCCACCTGACCCGCGCGGCGGAAGAGGCGCGGGTGCTGCTGGTGCGGTCACGGGGGGTGTGAGGTGGAGGTCCGCCCTTCTGCGGACGGCGATCCACTCTCGGACATCCTGACGCTGGCGGGCAGCCGCTGCGCCGTGTCCGGCCGGCTGGCGGCCGGCGGGAACTGGGCGTTGCGCTTCCCACCGCCGGGGATGATCAAGTTCATCGCCATCATGACGGGCGACGTCTGGCTGGCGGTGGACGGAATCGATGAGCCGCGTCACCTCGACACTGGCGACGTGATCATGCTGGCCGCGGAGCGGCCTTTTCGGCTCGGCAGCGACCTTGCGCTGTCGGCGGAGGACGGCGCCGCCGCCTTCGCTGCGGCGGCCGGCGATCCGACGAAGGGGGGCCGGGTGACGGTCGGGAACGGCGCGGAGTTCCTGGCGGTCGGCGGGCATGTCACGCTCGACCCAACCCGTGGCCACCTGCTCCGCGACGTGTTGCCGCCGCTGATCCATGTTCGGTCGGGAGCGCCGGAGGCGCCGGCCATGCGCTGGCTGCTTGAGCAACTCGGGACCGAGTTGGCCGGAGGACGGCCGGGCACCATGCTGGTGTCGGGGCAGTTGGCGCAGATGCTGTTCGTCCAGATCATCCGCGCCCATCTCGCCACATCCGGCCCGCTCGGTCCAGGTTGGGCCGGCGCGTTGCGCGACCCGCGCCTCTCTCCCGCCCTGCGACTGATGCACGGCGATCCTGGCCACGCTTGGCAGCTTGGGGAACTGGCGCGGGCGTCGGGCATGTCGCGGACGGCCTTCGCCGTACGCTTCAAGGCGGCAGCCGGGGTCGGGCCGCTCACCTATCTGCTGAATTGGCGCATGCGGCTGGCCGAGCGGGAGCTGTGCTGCGACACGACGCCGGTGTCGGCCCTGGCGCTCTCGCTCGGCTACATGTCGGAAAGCGCTTTCAGCAACGCCTTCAAGCGGACCTTCGGGATGGCACCGAGCCTCTACCGCAACCGGCATGCGGCAACCGGGCTGTCGGCGCGGCGATCAGGCCTGCGCGGTGGGGCGCACGATGATCTCGTTGATGTCGACATCGGCAGGCTGGTCGATGGCGAAAGCGATGGCACGGGCGACGGCGTCCGGCGGAATCCCAAGCGCGTCGCGTGATGCGGCAAGCCGCGCACGCACCTCCGCATTGTTGATGCCGTCGATAAAGTCCGTGCGAACGAAGCCCGGCGACACGACCGTCACCCGAAGTGTCTCGCCGGCCTCCTGCCGCAGCCCTTCGCAGATCGTGCGGACGGCGACCTTCGTCCCGGCATAGACGGCCATGGTCGGCACCGTGCGGTGCGCGGCGGTCGATGCCGTGGTGACGAAATGGCCGCTTCCCTGGGCGCGGAAGACCGGCAGCGCCGCGGCGATGCCGTAGAGCACGCCCTTGATGTTGACGTCGACCATGTCTTCCCAATCCTCGACCCGCAATTCGTCGAGCGGCGAGATCGGACCGATCCCGGCATTGTTGATCAGGACATCGAGCCGTCCGAACCGCTCGCACGCCAGCCCGACCAGAGCGGACAGGTCGCCGCGCCGACGGACATCGGCCGGCAGGAAGACCGCTTCGCCGCCGGCCTGCGCGATGCGCTGAGCCAGCGTTTCCAGCCGATCCGTCCGGCGGGCGCCGAGGACGAGCTTCGCGCCGGACGCGGCCAGACGCAGGGCCGTCGCCTCGCCGATGCCGCTGCTGGCACCGGTGATCGCCACGACCTTCGGCGTGGGTGCTGAGCTGTTCATGAGTCGTCTCCGTTGTGGTGGACGAAAACGATAGATGCCGGGCGCCGAACGCTGAATGCGCGGGCGTTCGCAAGATCTGCGCGATCGTTCAGGAAATGACGGGACTCACCGGCCTACTGGATCGTATCGGGCGAGATCGCCGTCAGCGCCGCCTTGATCTTCGGCACCATATGGTCGGCGAAGGCCCTCACCTTGGCCGGCACCAGCGCCCGGTGCGGATAGAGCACGGCCAGCGTCACCGGTTCCGGCGGAAAGTCCGGCAGAACCGGGACCAGCGCGCCGCTGGCGAGATGCTCGGCCACCTCCCACAGCGGCTTCATGGCGATGCCGCGACCGTCCAGCGCCCAGCCGGTCAGCACGTCGCCGTCGTCGGCGTCGAAGCGGCCCGACACCGGCAGCTTCACCGGTTCGCCATTCTCCAGCACGCTCCATTGATATTGCTGGGTGCCGGGAAAGCGCAGCAGCAGGCAGTTGTGGCCGGACAGGTCCGCCGGCATTGAAGGTGTCCCACGCTCCGACAGGTAGGAGGGAGCGGCCACCAGAACGCGCCGCACATCGGCGATCTTACGCACGACGAAGCTTGAATCCTTAAGCGCCGCCATCCGTACCGCCACGTCCACCGCCTCGCGCAGCAGATCCAGCAGATGGTCGGACAGCCGCAGCCGCACTTCCACCAGCGGGTGGGCGGCGCAGAAGTCGGGGACCAGCGGCGCCAGGATGCGGCGGCCGAAGCCCAGCGGCGCCGTCACCCGCACACTGCCCGACGGCACTCCGGACCCGGCGGCGATGCTGCTGTGGGCACGCTCCACCGCCTCCAGCACCTCCAGGCAGCTCTGGTAGAAATCCATGCCGGTCTCGGTCGCCTGCAGCTGCCGCGTCGTGCGGTTCAGCAGCCGGACGCCGAGATGGGTTTCCAGCTGCTGGATGCGGTGGCTGACCATGGCCGGCGACATGCGCAGGTTCCGTCCGGCGGCCGACAGGCTGCCCAGTTCGACGACGCGGACGAAGATGCGCATGTTCTCAAGCAACGCCATGCTCGCGCGGACTCCCTGCCGGACATTTGGGCCGGACGATCGGGCCGGACCAATGGGTTACGGGTTGGTGACGGAGGCTAGCACGGCACACCCGCCGCTGGGAAACTGCCACTCCCATTCGGAGCGCTGCAGCGCAAACATTCCCCCATCCGGCGATGCGGGCGGAGATATGTACCGATGCTCAGCCGGGCGTCGGCGGGTCCGCGTCCTATCGTCAACGAGAGGTCGCGCAAACTGCAGCAATTAACAACGGAAACGTTTATTCCGGGAGGGAAGTATGGGCCACAGCGATCTGTCCGATCAAGGCCGGCACGGCCGTGGTCATCCGCATCACTACGGCGACGGCTGGGGGCACGGCCATGATGGCGACGGCGGAGGTGGAGGCAATGGGAGCGATCCCTACGCTGGCCTGTATGTCGTCGATGTCCAGGGCGTGATCGACCTCGCCGTCCCCTTTCTGGATGAGGAGGTGCATACCGGCGCCCCGTTCCGCCTGACCGTTGCCATGACGTTCGACGCCCCGGTGGTCGGCACCGACGGCACCACCTACCGCCGGTATTTCGACGACCAGCCCAACCAGTTCCTGCTGTCGGCCCAGGTCGGCGACACCGAGATTGAGCATGTCGTCCAGGCCAGCGTCCTGCCCGACGACGGGACGACGCTGGTGATCGGCGACGGCACCTTGTACCGCGAGTATGTGAATGACCCGCCGCCGCCACTCGTGCCGCAGGATTTCCTCGCCGTCATCGCCCCCGGCACCTCGACCGATCCGGCGAATGGGCAGCAGGTCTGGCTTCGGGCGCAGATCTATCTGGACGACCCCGCCGGCGCGCTGATCGGCGACCTGAACCTGGAAGACGAGGCGACCTTCATCCCGGTGGAGGGGGGACAGGCGGTGGCCAATTTCGGGCGCTTCCGCGAAGGGCCGGGCAACTTCGATGCCGACATCTACGGCATCCCGACCTCGGTGACGCTGAACAGCATCGACCCGGCGGAGGTGTTTTCGGCGGAGAGCCTGGCGGCGATCGGCTATCCACTCGACACGGGTGTGGGAAGCGGAACCGGCTGTTTCGCCATCGCCTGAGCGGCGGAACGTAAAAAAGCGAAGGGGCGCGCCCCGCCGGGCGCGCCCCTTCCTGTGGAAGAGGTGACGATCAGACCAGGACCGTCTCGCTCTCGTCCACCGGCAGGTCCAGCGTCTCCTCGAACTCGGTGACGTTGTCGATGTCGGTGCCCATGGAGATGTTGGTCACCCGCTCCAGCACCAGCTCGACGACGACCGGCACCTGATACTCGTCCATCCAGGCCTGGGCCTGGGTGAAGGCGTCTTGGATGCGGTCCGGTTCGGTGACGCGGATCGCCTTGCAGCCCAGCCCTTCGGCCACCGCGACATGGTCGACGCCATAGACGCCGATCTCCGGCGCGTTGATGTTCTCGAAGGACAGCTGCACCTGGAAGTCCATCTGGAAGGCGCGCTGCGCCTGCCGGATCAGGCCGAGATAGGCGTTGTTCACCAGCACATGGATGTAGGGCAGCTTGTGCTGGGCGCCGACCGCCAGCTCCTCGATCATGAACTGGAAGTCGTAGTCGCCGGACAGCGCGACGATGCGCCGCTTCGGATCGGCCACCCGGACGCCCAGCGCCGCCGGCAGGGTCCAGCCCAGCGGGCCGGCCTGACCGCAGTTGATCCAGTGGCGCGGCTTGTAGACGTGCAGGAACTGCGCGCCGGCGATCTGCGACAGGCCGATGGTGGTGACGTAGGTGGTGTCCTGGCCGAAGGCGCTGTTCATCTCCTGATAGACGCGCTGCGGCTTCATCGGCACCTGATCGAAGTCGCTGCGGCGGTGCATCGACCGCTTACGGCCCTGACAGTCCTTGGCCCAGGCGCCGAGGTCCTTGAACTTGCCGGCGGCCTTCCACTCCTTCGCCACCGCGATGAACATGTCCAGCGCTGCACCGGCGTCAGAGACGATGCCGAGGTCGGGCATGAAGACGCGGCCGATCTGGGTCGGTTCGATGTCGACATGCACGAACTTGCGGCCCTTGGTATAGACCTCGACCGAGCCGGTGTGGCGGTTGGCCCAGCGGTTGCCGATACCCAGCACGAAGTCGGACTTCAGCATCGTCGCGTTGCCGTAGCGGTGGGCGGTCT
>NZ_CAMLJP010000155.1 GCF_946480385.1 uncultured Azospirillum sp. | reverse complement strand
CTTCAAGCTCAGCTCCGACGTCGCCGCCAACAGCGACAAGGGCGACATGTTCCTGGTCCAGGCGAATCTCGCCTTCTAAGGGCCTCGTCTTCTGAAAAGGGCCGGTTGACGTCCTGGCCCTTTTTCCATCGGCTTCGCGCCGCCTGCGGTGTTTCTGTCCATCCCGCCGCGGCGGTTGCGTCCCGGCGCGCTCTCCCTCGGGTGCGTCGGCCCTGTTCCGGACCGGAGCAGGGTCACCTCACGGCCGGGCGGCCTTGCTGCCCGGCCGTTTTTTCGACCTGACTTTTTGGCCTGATTTTTGGCCGGCCATATCTTTTTCGGCATCGTGCAGGTCGAGAATCGTATTGGACAGTTATGGTTCTGCGTACTTAAAGTGGGCATGACGAACAATTTCGGACCGGGCTGCGATCATGAAAATTCCGCGCCTCGTCCCGTCGCCTGCCTCCATCCAGCAAGCACCGCAATAAATCCTCGCCATAAAACTTCAGGGAGTGAAACGGATGTCCAGGAAATGGGTGATCTCCGCCGCCACCGCCGCCGCGGCGCTGTTCATCGGGTTGGGCGCCGTCCAGGCCGCCGATGCCAAGAAGCTGGTCGTCGGCTTCTCGCAGATCGGTTCGGAATCGGGCTGGCGCGCGGCTGAGACGAAGACCGCCAAGACGGAAGCCGAGAAGCGCGGGATCGATCTCAAGATCTCCGACGCCCAGCAGAAGCAGGAGAACCAGATCAAGGCCGTGCGCTCCTTCGTCGCCCAGGGCGTCGACGCGATCTTCATCGCGCCGGTGGTGGCGACCGGCTGGGATTCGGTGCTGAAGGAAGCCAAGGAGGCGAAGATCCCGGTCATGCTGCTGGACCGGCAGATCGAGACCAAGGACCCCAGCCTCTACATGACCGCCGTCACCTCCGACACCGTGCATGAAGGCCGGGTGGCCGGCGAATGGCTGGCCAAGAAGACCGGCGGCAAATGCGCGGTGGTGGAACTGCAGGGCACCGTCGGCTCCTCGCCCGCCATCAACCGCAAGAAGGGCTTCGACGAGGTCGTCGCCAAGAACCCGGGGATGAAGATCATCCGCACCCAGTCCGGCGACTTCACCCGCGCCAAGGGCAAGGAGGTGATGGAAAGCTTCATCAAGGCCGAGAATGGCGGCAAGGACATCTGCGCCGTCTATGCCCACAACGACGACATGGCGGTCGGCGCCATCCAGGCGATCAAGGAAGCCGGCCTGAAGCCGGGCAAGGACATCCTGGTCGTGTCGATCGACGGCGTGCCCGACATCTTCAAGGCGATGTCCGAAGGCGAGGCGAACGCCACGGTGGAGCTGACGCCGAACATGGCCGGCCCGGCCTTCGATGCGCTGATCGCCTACAAGAAGGACGGCAAGATGCCGCCGAAGTGGATCCAGACGGAATCGAAGCTGTTCACGCCCGACACCGCCAAGGAAGAGTATGAGCGCCGCAAGGACGCCTACTGATCCTGTCCGAGCATTGGGGCCGCGGGGGCGTTCCTCCCGCGGCCCTGCCTTTTTGATGCGCTTCCGGCGAGGTCCGCCATGACGGCATCCACCGCTCCCCCCCGCACCGCACCTTCCACATCGCCGCTTCTGGCGATCCGCGGGCTGTCCAAGGCCTTCCTCGGTGTCCAGGCGCTCGATGGCGTCGACTTCACGCTTCGCCATGGCGAGATCCATGCCTTGCTGGGCGAAAACGGCGCCGGCAAATCGACCCTCATCAAGACGCTGACCGGTGTTTATCAGCGCGACGGCGGCACCGTGGCGCTGGAGGGGCGGGAGATTGCGCCGCGCGGGGTGGAGGAGGCGCAGCGCCTGCACATCGGCACCGTCTATCAGGAGGTGAACCTGCTGCCCAACCTGTCGGTGGCGGAGAACCTGTTCCTGGGCCGCCAGCCGATGCGCTTCGGGCTGGTGGATCGTGGGGAGATGCGGCGGCGGGCGCGTGCCATTCTGATGCCCTACGGCCAGTCCATCGACGTGACGGCGCCGCTCGGGCGTTTTTCGGTGGCGACGCAGCAGATCATCGCCATCGCCCGCGCGGTCGACATGTCGGCCAAGGTGCTGATCCTCGACGAGCCCACCGCCAGCCTGGACGCGCAGGAGGTGGCGGTGCTGTTCAAGGTGATGCGGACCCTGCGGTCGCGCGGGATCGGCATCGTCTTCGTCACCCATTTCCTCGATCAGGTCTATGAGGTCTGCGACCGCATCACCGTGCTGCGCAACGGCCGGCTGGTGGGGGAGCGGCAGACGGCCGAGCTGCCGCGCCTGGATCTGGTCGCGATGATGCTGGGGCGCGAGCTGGAGGCGGCTGCGCACCGCATCGACCTCGGCCCGGCGGAGGTGGACAGCCGTCCGCCGCTTGCCAGTTTCAAGGGATTCGGCAAGTCGCGCAGCGTCGAGCCCTTCGACCTCGACATCCGCCCCGGCGAGGTTGTTGCGCTGGCAGGATTGCTGGGCTCCGGCCGGACCGAGACGGTGCGGCTGGTCTTCGGCATGGACCGCGCCGACCAGGGCGAGGCGACCGTCGATGGCCGTTCGGTGCGGCTGAAGGGGCCGCGCGACGCCGTGCGGCTCGGCTTCGGCTTCTGTCCGGAAGACCGCAAGAAGGAGGGCATCGTCGGCGAGCTGTCGGTGCGGGAAAACATCATCCTGGCGCTCCAGGCGCGGCAGGGCTGGCTGAAGCCGATCCCGCGCCGCCGGCAGGAGGAGATCGCCGACCGCTTCATCCGCCTGCTCGACATCCGCACGCCAGACGCCGAGCGGCCGATCCAGCTGCTGTCGGGCGGCAACCAGCAGAAGGCGCTGCTGGCGCGCTGGCTGGCGACGGAGCCGCGGCTGCTGATCCTCGACGAGCCGACGCGCGGCATCGACGTCGGGGCGCATGCCGAGATCATCCGCCTGATCGAGCGGCTGTGCGCCGATGGCATGGCGCTGCTGGTGGTGTCGTCGGAACTGGAAGAGATCGTCGCCTACAGCCGCCGCGTCGTCGTGCTGCGCGACCGCCGCCATGTGGCGGAACTGAGGGGAGGGGAGGTCAGCGTGGAGCGCATCGTCGCCGCCATCGCGTCGGAGACGCCCAATGCCATCGCGTCGGAGACGCCGGCCGCCGGATCGGGCGTGGAGGTGCGGCAATGACGCTGTCCGCTCCCGGCCCGTCTCGCAACCTGCCGCAATATGGCGCGCTGGTCGCCGTTCTGCTGGCCAACTGGCTGCTGTTCCCAGATTTCTTCGCGATCCGCCTGCAGGACGGCCGGCTGTTCGGCAGCCTGATCGACGTGCTGAACCGCGGCGCCCCGGTGGCGCTGCTCGCCATCGGCATGACCATGGTCGTCGCGACGCGCGGCGTCGATCTGTCGGTCGGCGCGGTCATGGCGATTTCCGGCGCGGTCGCCGCCACCATGACCGGGGCCGGATGGGGCCTGCCGGCGGTGCTGGCGGCGTCGCTGGCCGCCGGGCTGCTGTGCGGGCTGTGGAACGGGTTGCTGGTGGCGGTGCTGCGTATCCAGCCGATCATCGCCACCCTGATCCTGATGGTCGCCGGGCGCGGCATCGCCCAGCTGGTGACGGAGGGGCAGATCGTCACCTTCACCAGCCCGGCACTGGCCTTCATCGGCGGCGGGTCCTTCCTGACCGTGCCGATGCCGGTGGTCATCACCATCGCGCTGCTGACGGTCACGGCCCTGCTGGTGCGGGCGACCGCGCTGGGTCTGATGATCGAGGCGGTCGGCATCAACCGGCTGTCCAGCGCCGGGGCCGGCGTCAACACGCCGGTGGTGCTGGTCGCCGTCTATGTCTGGTGCGGGCTGTGCGCGGCGGTGGCCGGGCTGATCGTCACCGCCGACATCCGCGGTGCCGACGCCAACAATGCCGGGCTTTGGCTGGAGCTGGACGCCATCCTGGCGGTGGTGGTCGGCGGCACCTCGCTGCTCGGCGGGCGGTTCGGGCTGGTGCTGTCGGTGGTGGGCGCGCTGATCATCCAGGCGATGAACACCGGTATCCTGCTGAGCGGCTTCAAGCCGGAATTCAACCTGATCGTCAAGGCGGGCGTCCTGCTGGTCGTCCTGCTGTTGCAATCGCCGACGCTGACCCTGTTCCTGCCGCGCCCGAAGGGGGCACGTCCGATGGGCACGGTCAAGCCGCCGGTGGCGCCGACCAGCGGAGGGGCAAAGCCATGACCAGTGCACTCCAGCGGTTCCTTCCTCTGATCGTCACCACCGCGGTGCTGGTGGTCGGGTTCCTGCTGTGCGCGGCGCAGTTCCCCAATTTCGCCTCCTGGCGGGTGGTGGGCAACCTTCTGACCGACAACGCCTTTCTCGGGATTACGGCGGTGGGCATGACCTTCGTCATCCTGTCCGGCGGGATCGACCTGTCGGTGGGGGCGGTGATCGGCTTCACCACCGTGCTGCTGGCCGTGCTGATCGAGCATGGCGGCTGGCACCCGTTGGCCGCCTTCGCCGTCGCGCTGATCGCCGCCGGCGGCTTCGGCGCGGCGATGGGCGGGGTGATCCATGTCTTCCAGATGCCGCCCTTCATCGTCACGCTGGCCGGCATGTTCATCGCCCGTGGGTTGGGCTTCGTCCTGACCACCGATTCGGTGCCGATCAACCACCCGCTCTATGGCGAGCTGAACGACATCGCGCTGCGCTTCGGCGCCGGCGGGAAGCTCAGCCTGCCGGCGATGCTGATGCTGGGGGTGGTGGTCGCGGCGGTGGTGCTGGCGCACTGGACCCGCTTCGGCGCCAACCTCTACGCGCTGGGCGGCAACCGGCAGTCGGCGGAGCTGATGGGCGTGCCGGTTGGGCGGACGACGGTGGCGGTCTATGCGCTGTCGGGGCTGCTGGCCGGGCTGGCGGGGATCGTCTTCTCGCTCTACACCGGCGCCGGCTATTCGCTGGCGGCGACGGGGGTGGAGCTGGACACCATCACCACGGTGGTGATCGGCGGCACCCAGCTGACCGGCGGCTATGGCTATGTCGTCGGCACCTTCGTCGGCGTGCTGATCCAGGGGCTGATCCAGACCTACATCACCTTCGACGGCACCTTGAGCAGCTGGTGGACCAAGATCGCCATTGGCGTGCTGCTGTTCGTCTTCATCCTGTTGCAGAAGGGTCTGCTGACGGTCTGGGCCGGCCGCGGCGGCGAACCGGCGGAGGCGTGATGCCCATCGAGAGTTTCCTGTTCGATACCCACGAAGGACGGCCGGTGGAGGGGTTCATCCTGTCCGCCGGCGGGCTGGAGGCGACCGTCATCGCCCATGGCGCCCGGCTGGCGCGGATGCTGGTTCCCGGCCGCGATGGGACCAAGGCGGACGTGGTGCTGGGCTTCGACCGGCTGGCCGATTACCTGGCGAGCGACGCCTATTTCGGCGCCACCTGCGGCCGCTACGGCAACCGCATCGGCGGGGCGGCCTTCACGCTGGACGGGGTGCGCCACGCGCTGGCCGTCAATGAGCCGCCGAACCAGCTGCATGGCGGACCGGAAGGGTTCGACCGGCACATCTGGGAGGCGACGGTGGAGGAGGCCGCGAACGCCGTCACCTTCACGCTCGTCTCGCCGGACGGCGACCAGGGCTATCCGGGGACGCTGACGGCGAGCACGCGCTACCAGTTGAGCGACGACGGGGTGCTGGACATCCGCATGACGGCGACGACCGACCGGCCAACCATTGTTAACATCGTCCATCACAGCTACTGGAACCTCGGGGGGCATGCCTCGGGCGATTTGCGCGACCATCGGCTGACGGTGCGCGGCGGCTTCACCACGCCGGTCGGTGCCGAGCTGATCCCGACGGGGGAGGTGCGGCCGGTGGACGGCACGGCCTTCGACCTGCGCGGCGGGGTGGTGTTGGGCGAGGCGCTGGACGCGGTCGGCGGCTTCGGCTTCGACCACAACTGGTGCCTGGACGGGCCGGCGGGGGAACTGCGGCCGGTGGCGGTGCTGGAGCATCCGGCATCCGGCCGGCGGATGGAGCTGGCGACCGATCAGCCGGGATTGCAGGTCTATACCGGCGGCTATCTCAGTGAAAAGGTGGTGGGCAAGGGCGGGCAGCCCTACCGCCGCTTCGCCGGGCTGGCGCTGGAGAGCCAGCGTTTTCCCGACAGTCCGAACATCGGCCATTTCCCGTCGGCGCGGCTCGATCCCGGCGAAACCTACCGCCATCGGATGCGGCTGCGATTCGGGGCGGACTGAACGGAAGCGGGGAACCGTCCGCCGGATTGCGGGGTTCATCGAAGGGCATGGCAGCGGTTCCGCTGCCGGTCCCGCGATGCCGCTCCACAACGCCGGAAGGAAAGCTCGACATGGCCGCGATGCCGGACGCCGCCCGCCCAGACTCCGCATATCAGGCTGGCCAGACTCCGGCCGGCCCGGTTCTGGTGCCCGGCCGGACCTGCTGGCGGATCGAGAAGGCGGATCGGGTGTCGGTCATCATCGACGCCGCCGCCTATTTCGCCCGGATCAAGGCCGCCATCCTCCATGCCCGCCACACGGTGATGCTGATCGGCTGGGATTTCGATACCCGGATCAAGCTGGAGCCCGACGACCCGATGCCGGGGGTGCCGAACGAGCTTGGCGATTTCCTGAGCTGGATCGTCCGGGTGCGGCCGGAACTGACCATCAATGTGCTGAAATGGGACCTGTCGGTCCTGAAGATGCCGTTTCGCGGCCGGACTCCGCTGGTCCTGCTGGATTGGATGAGCAGCCGGCGTCTGCGTTTCCGCCTGGATTCCGCCCATCCGCCGGGCGCCTGCCACCACCAGAAGATCGCCATCATCGACGATGCGCTGGCCTTCTGCGGCGGCATCGACATGACCACCGACCGCTGGGACACGCCCGACCACCGCGACGGCGACCCCCGCCGGGTGCGGCCGAGCGGCGAACCATACGGCCCCTTCCATGACGTGACGACGGCGGTCGACGGCGACGCCGCGCGGGCGCTGGGCGATCTGGCGCGGGAGCGCTGGCGCCGCGCGACCGGGGAGGAACTGACCCCGCCGCCGCCGACCGAGGCGTTCTGGCCCGAGGACCTAACCTCCGACTTCCGCGACATCCCCGTCGCCATCGCCCGCACCGACCCGATGACGGACCAGCCGCAGGGCGGCGCCCGCGAGATCGAGGCGCTGTATCTGGCCGCCGTCGCCGCCGCCCGCGATTTCATCTATCTGGAAAGCCAGTATTTCGCCTCGCAACGGATCGTCGGCGCCATCGCCGCCCGCCTGACCGAGCCGGACGGGCCGGAGGTGGTGGTGGTGAACCCCGAACGCACCCCTGGCTGGGTCGAGGAGGAGGCGATGGGCAGCGCCCGTTCGCTGCTGGTCCAGCGCCTGCGCGAGCAGGATCCGTACCGGCGTTTCCGCATCCTCTCGCCGGTGACCGAAGGCGGAGAGGGCATCTATGTCCATGCCAAGGTGCTGGTGGTCGACGACCGGCTGCTGCGGGTGGGGTCGTCCAACATCAACAACCGCTCCCAGGGGCTGGACACCGAATGCGACCTCGCCATCGAGGTCCAGCAGGGCGAACGGCCGGAGGTGTGCCGCGCCATCCGCTCCGTCCGCACCAGCCTGATGGCCGAGCATCTGGGTGTTGGAGTGGAAGAGGTGGAGCGGACGGAGGAGGAGACCGGGTCGCTGACCGCCATGGTGGACCGGCTGATGCGCCCGACGGGCCGCTCGCTCCGCCCGCTGGAGCCGGAGCCGCTGAACGAGGCCGAGTGCCGGCTGGTGGACGAACGCCTGCTCGACCCCGACCGGCCGGAACCGATGGCGGAGACGATCCTGCGCGGCGCGACGGTGTTCGGCGACGTGAACCGGACGGCGTGGCGCATCGGCGCCGGGGTTGCGGCGGGCGCGGCGGTGGGGGTTGGACTGGCCCTTCTGGCCCGCCGGAACGAGCTTGGGAAAAATTTTCGCGGAGAGTGAATTCTCCGCTTGCGGGCCACGGTCCATCCCGCTACATAGGCGCTCCCCGCGGCGCCCAACGCGGTGCGGGGAAAGCGCTTGTGGCGGAACTGGTAGACGCGCTAGGTTCAGGTCCTAGTGGCTGAAAGGCCGTGGGGGTTCGACTCCCTCCAAGCGCACCAACACCTCCAGTGTTGGTGAAGAGTAGAAGAAATATAGTGGGGCCATAGCTCAGCTGGGAGAGCGCTACAATGGCATTGTAGAGGTCAGGAGTTCGATCCTCCTTGGCTCCACCACTTCTGAAGGTTTGAGTTTGGTTTAGGTCTTGTCTGTCGGGGTGAAGCCTTGTATAAGGCGCCGCTCCTCAGCGCGGGTGTAGCTCAGTTGGTTAGAGCGCCGGCCTGTCACGCCGGAGGCCGCGGGTTCAAGTCCCGTCACTCGCGCCACTTTGCGGGCGTAGCTCAGGGGTAGAGCACAACCTTGCCAAGGTTGGGGTCGAGGGTTCGAATCCCTTCGCCCGCTCCATGATCTGGAGCGACAGTTTCTAAGTTCCCGTGGTCTCGTAGCTCAGCGGGAGAGCACTACGTTGACATCGTAGGGGTCACTGGTTCAATCCCAGTCGGGACCACCATTCTGAAGGCCGCTAACCGGAACGGGTTGGCGGCCTTCGCCATTTCGGGACTGCAGCCTGCCTCCCCTCGATGCGTCCGGTGTAGCGCGCGGTTCGGGCGGCTCTCCACGCAAATGTCTGCCGCATCGGCTGTGCCGAAGTCGTTGATCGGCGCATGGTGCTGGTTGGGCGTGATGATGCCGCCCGGACGGGTGCCCGGCGCCTTTCCCGTTACTGCCAACACTGCCGCTCAACGTTCCGAGCGCAATCGATCGCTTCAGAGAACTCGTAGAGTACGACGTTGTATTTCAAGAAAGCGCCCACAGCTCTGGTCAGAAAGTCATTGTCCTGGTGCATCATGGCACTTCCGACACCTGATATGCCGCCCTTGACCATTGATGCGAGCACCGCATCGGCATTGATCGTTCCATTCTGCAGTCCCGAGGATGCGGCAGTGCAGATTGCCGATGTCGCCACGCTGGTGAGGACCACGCCGGCTTCAGATTTCTCCCCGAGCAAGTGCTGGCAGGCCGCCTCACCAGCCAGAGCAACAAAGCAAATGGCCTGCTTGTTCAGGATCTCATCCGAAGAACAGCGGCGGCGATTGCCGGACGGAGATGTATAGACTGCTGCCGTGGAGAAAGAAGATGCCGGCGCATTCAATCTCATCGGTCTTTCGACATTTCCCGGCAGTTCGTCAGCGTTGTGGTACATTCTCAGAACATATCGGTGTCCTTTGGTGGTGTAGGGTCCCTCCGCAGCAATCACCGGGTTCGATGCTTTCATGTCTTCAAGAATGGAATCTGCCTCGTATGCCTGGAAGGGACCGGATACCACCGCGTACCAACCATTGAGCGCCAACAGAACGATGTAAGGTCCATGCTGTGGAGCCTGCTGTTGCAACAGGGAAGCGATTGCAATTGCTTCGTCCGCGGTCGAGCGGCTGGCCAGTTGCACCCATCGCATTCCTTCCTTTTCCCATGCGCCCGGTGAAAAGGTCAGACTTGCCAATGAATTCAATGCATGTATTCGCCCCTTATAGGTCGCTTCGACGCATGAGCGATCGACGTACTGTCCGCCTGACCTGCACCGGTTGTTTCTGTCCTTGACCCAAGCGACCTCTCCCTTCTTCAGGAGTGTTGCTTGATCAGAAGGCAAGGTGCTGATGTATGCATGGTAAGATCTGCTTAGGTCACGATCCAGCGCTGCGAGAGCCCTGTCGTTGCAGACGAACACCTCCACCGCGTCGGTAACCAACGAGCAGTCGTAACTGGGAGAGTAGCTTTGTGCCATGGCCGGAGTGGCCGCGATGAATACAAAGATACTCAAAAGCCATGCAGCAATTTTCATAGTCTCGAAGCTCCCGGCCCACATTTGCCCGACGGGAGCAAACTCTAATGCATCTAATGTCCCTGATGAAAGCTACGGATGCATAGATTTAAGAAATTCAATCTGTGATAATATAAAAAGAGAAAATTGCCATTAAGAGTTGATTCTTGAAGTGGGAACGGGTAGGGCTGGCGTGTGTGGATGCTCGGTTCCGACAAGCGTCGCGATTTCAATCGCTACCTCTCTGATCCACCCTGCCCATGCGTTCCTCAGATCATCGCCAGCGGCTGCTTTCGCTTCGGCGGCGGGAAGGCGCGGTCGATCTCCGCGATGTCCTCGCCGGTCAGCGTCAGCTTCACGGCCTCGGCATTCTGCAGCGCATGCGCCGTGGTTCCCGCCTTGGGAATCGCGATCACGCCCTGCTGGCGCAAGGCCCAGGCAATCGCCACCTGTGCTGGGGTGGCGTCGTGGCGTTTCGCCACCGACAGCAAAGCCGGGGAGCGCAGCAGGCGGCCACCCTGGCCGATGGGGGAATAGGCCATCACCGGCATCCGCGCGGTGTGCTGGAAGGGCAGCAGGTCGTACTCGATCCCGCGATGTTCGGGGTTGTAGAGCACCTGATTGACGGCGCAGCCGTGCAGGTCGGTGATGTCCGCCAGCTCCTCCAGATCGTCCACGTCGAAGTTCGACACGCCCCAGCGGGCGATCTTGCCGGCCTGGATCAGCGATTGGAACGCCTCCACCGTCTCCTCCAGCGGCACGCCGCCGCGCCAGTGCAGCAGGTAGAGGTCGATGCGATCGATCCCCAGCCGCTTCAGGCTGCGCTCGCAGGCCTTCACCGTGCCGATGCGGGACGCGTTGCTGGGCAGCACCTTGGTGACGATGAACAGGCCGTCGCGGCGGCCGGCGATGGCCTCGCCGACCAGCTCTTCAGAGGCGCCGTCGCCGTACATCTCGGCGGTGTCGATCAGGGTCATGCCGCGGTCGATGCCGGCCCGCAACGCGGCGATCTCGGCGGCGCGGTCGCCGCGCCCTTCCGCCATCATCCAGGTGCCCTGGCCGAGAGCCGGGACCTCGGTGCCGTCCGGCAGGGTCACGCGCTTCATCTTGGTCTCCCTCGTCCGTCATGCCGAAAGACAACAAGCTGGTCCCGCGGGGCCAGCTTGTCGATGGGTCTTCGGTGGGCTTTCCGGGGAGTGGGACGCCGGTCACGCCGCCTTTTTCGGCGCCCCGGCATGGCCGCCTTCGAGGAAGTTCAGCAGCTCTTCCCGGTAGTCGTAATAGCGCGGGTGCTCCAGCAGGGCCTGACGGGTGCGCGGATGGGGAATGTCGACGTTGAGGATGTGGCCGATCTTCGCGTTCGGGCCGTTGGTCATCATCACCACCCGGTCGGCCAGCAGCAGTGCCTCGTCCACGTCATGGGTGACGCAGACCGCGGTCACCTTGGTGCGCGCCCAAACCTCCATCAGCACCTCCTGCAACTCCCAGCGGGTCAGGCTGTCGAGCATGCCGAAGGGCTCGTCGAGCAGCAGAAGCTTGGGCGACAGGGCGAAGGCGCGGGCGATGCCGACGCGCTGCTTCATGCCGTTGGACAGCTCCGACGCCTTCCGGTCCATGCTGTCGCCAAGACCGACGCGGGCGAGGTAATAGCGGGCGATGTCGGCGCGTTCGCCCTTGTTCGCGTGGGGGAAGACGCGGTCGACGCCCAGCATGACGTTCTCGTAGGCGGTCAGCCAGGGGAACAGGCTGGGGGCCTGGAACACCACGGCGCGGTCGGGGCCGGCCCCGTCGACCTCCTTGCCGTCCAGCACGATACCGCCGCTGGTCACGTCGGCGAGGCCAGCCACCATCGACAGCACGGTGGACTTGCCGCAGCCGGAATGGCCGATCAGCGAGA
>NZ_CAMLJP010000154.1 GCF_946480385.1 uncultured Azospirillum sp. | reverse complement strand
CGGACGGCAAGCGGCTGACGGTCGCCCGCATGGTCTGCAACCCGACCGTCCGCGACCTGATGGAAACCTACGGGCTGTGGGAGTCGGCCGTCCGCATCGGCCGCCGCTTCGCCATGCGGGTGGTGGCGGTCTACCGCGACAGCGACGACGGCGACGTCATGATCATGCGCTACCCGCACATCGACGACTCCCTGTTCGAGGAGCTGGTGGAGGCGGTCACCCGGCTGAAGCGCCGCTCCGAACGGCCGCAGCGCCGCCATCAGGAGGCGGACACCCTGCTGTTCGCCACCATGTTCCTGATGATCGTGCCCAAGCGCGACGGCATGGACTTCGTGCCGCCGGCAGAGCGCGAGGCGATCATGGCGATCCGCCGCAGCCTGCTGAACGAGATGCCGTACGAGCTGCGCGACAAGGTCGCCGTCTTCGATCCGGACCTTTACCACCCGCGCCTGAACGTGATGGACAATTTGCTGTTCGGCCGCATCACGACGGAGGATCCGCGCGCCATCACCCAGCTCCGCGCCCTGGTGGACGAGGCGCTGGAGCGGACCGACGCCCGCGCCTTCGTGCTGATCCTGGTGGCGCTGGGCGAGGTCGGCATCGGCGGCTCGCTGCTGCCGATCAGCGTGCGCCAGCGGGTGCAGCTGATCCGCGGCCTGATGAAGAAGCCCGACATCTTCGTCATCTATCAGGCGCTGAACAGCTACGATCCGGAGGAACGGCTGCGCATCTTCCTGCGCATGAAGGAGCTGCTGCCGACCATGACGCTGATCGTGCTGGAGGAGCGGATCGCCGACAACCCGGCCTTCGACGCGCTCTACGACCTGGAGGACGGCCGGCTGGTCCGGCGCGGCCAGCATGGCGCCGACCATGACGAGGACACCATGCCGGGCGAGGCGGAGGAGACCGACGAACCGGCCCTGCGCCTGCTGTCGCGCTCCCCCGTCTTCTCCGACCTGCCGGAAACGGTGCTGCGCCGCATGCTGAGCGCATCGGACTGGCGCGCGGTGGCGGCCGGCGATTTCATCTACCGCAGCGGCGAGCAGTCGGAATTCGTCTTCGTCCTGGCGGAAGGGGAGGCGGAGCTGGTGCGGCTGATGCCGGACAACCAGCCGCCGCTGCACATCGCCTACATCAAGCCGCCCGAGGTGATCGGCGAGGTGGAACTGCTGGCCGGCGTCCGCCGCTTCTCCACCATCCGCGCCCGCACCGACCTGCGGCTTCTGCGTCTGGACGGCGCCACCATGCTGCGCCTGCTGTCCTCGGCACCGGACCTGCCGATGCGGGTGATCCAGCAGATCGGCAAGCGCCTGACCAGCGAAGCGCCCGCCGGCTCGGTGCCCGCCGCGTCGGCAAATGAAATCCCTCTCCCGCCCCGGGAGAGGGAAGGGGCCCAAGCGGAGCTTGGGAAGGGTGAGGGGTGAGGCAAGGATTGATGATCCATGTCCACATTGCCCCTCACCCTCCCCACTTCGTGGGTCCCCTCCCTCTCCCGGGACGGGAGAGGGCATTCCTCCTGGAAACGCCAAGATGCTGACTGTCGATAACCTGACGATCCGCTTCCGCAACGCCCCCCGTCCGGTGGTCGACGGCGTCGGCTTCTCCATCGGCGCGGGGCAGAGCGTCGCGCTGGTCGGCGAGTCCGGCTCGGGCAAGACGCTGACCTGCCGCAGCATCCTCGGCATCCTGCCGCGCGGGGCGACGGTCACCGGCGGCTCCATCCTGTTCGGCCGCGGGGACGAGGCGGTGGACCTGCTGCGCCTGTCCAAGGCGGGCCTGCGCGACATCCGCGGCAGCCGCATCTCGATGATCTTCCAGGAACCGATGAGCGCGCTGTCGCCGCTCCACACCATCGGCGACCAGACGATCGAGGTGCTGCGGCTGCACGGCAACTGCAACCGAACGAGCGCGCGCGAGCGCTGCCTCGCCATGTTCGAGCGCGTCGGCTTCCCCGATCCGGTGCGCGCCTTCCGGTCCTATCCGTTCCAGCTTTCGGGCGGCCTGCGCCAGCGCGCGATGATCGCCATGGCGATGGTCGCCCGCCCGCAGCTGCTGATCGCCGACGAGCCGACCACCGCCCTCGACGTCACCCTGCAGGCCCAGGTTCTGGCCCTCATCAAGGAGCTGCAGGGCGAGACCGGCATGGCGGTGCTGCTGGTCACCCACGATCTGGGGGTGGTCGCCAACATGGCCGACGCCGTGGTGGTGATGCGCGCCGGCCGGGTGATGGAATCGGGCTGCTGCGCCGACGTTCTCGGCCACCCGCTGCACGGCTACACCCGCAAGCTGATGGCCGCCGCCCCCTCCATCCCCGAGACGACCTGCGCGCAGGGCACCGGCCCGGTGCGCGACCCCATCCTGGAATTCCACGGCGTCGCCAAGACCTACGAGCGCGGCAACCTGCGCATCCGCGCGCTCGACGGCGTCGACCTTTGCGTCGGCCGCGGCGAGACGCTGGCCATCGTCGGCGAGTCAGGATCAGGCAAGACGACGCTGGCGCGGCTGGCCATGCTGGCGGAGCGGCCGGATCCCGGTGGCCGCCTACTGTTCCGCGCCTCCGCCGGGCAGCCGCCGCTCGACCTCCTTTCCGCCGCCGGGCCGGAGCTGACCGCCTACCGCCGCCGTGCCCAGATGGTGTTCCAGGATCCCTATGCCTCCCTCAGTCCCCGCATGAGCGTCGGCGAGATCATCGCAGAGCCGCTGGCGATCCACGGCGTCTGCGGCCGCGGCGAGGGGCGCGAGCGGGTGCGGGCGCTGATGGCGCAGGTCGGGCTCGACCCCGCCTGGGCCAACCGCTATCCCCACGCCTTCTCCGGCGGCCAGCGCCAGCGCATCGGCATCGCCCGCGCGCTGGCGCTCGACCCCCAGCTGTTGATCTGCGACGAGCCGACCTCGGCGCTCGACGTGTCGGTGCAGGCGCAGGTGCTGGACCTGCTGGAATCGATCAAGCAGCGGCTCGGCCTCAGCCTGATGTTCATCTCGCACGATCTGGCGGTGGTGGCGCGGCTGGCCGACCGCGTCGCGGTGATGCGCGCCGGCCGGGTGATGGAGGAGGCGCCGCCCGCCCTGCTGTTCTCCGCCCCGCTGCACCCCTACACCCGCGCGCTGATCGCCGCCTCGCCGGAACCGAACGTCGGCCGTCCGATCGACATCGCCACCGTTGCCTTGGGTGCCGGCCGCCCTGACCTCTGGCCCGAACCCTTCCGCCCCACCCCCGACGGCGCGCCCCCTCCGCTGGTGGAAGCCGCGCCCGGGCACTTTGTGAGGCGGGCGGCATGAGAACGCTCTTTTGCCCCGCCGCTCTGAATCACCCTCTCCCGCCCCGGGAGAGGGGAGGGCCCCGCCGCTTCGCGGCGGGGTGGGTGAGGGGTATCCCAAAACTCCTGAACCGCATGGCTTCGTGCCTAACCCCTCACCCTTCCCATGCTCCGCATGGGCCCCTTCCCTCTCCCGGGACGGGAGAGGGAGTCCGAGGGATCGCAACCCTCCTCCTAATCCTCCTCCTCGCCACCCCCGCCGCCGCCTTCAGCCCGCAGGAGCCGGCCCTGCTGCGCGACGAGGTCGTCTACGGCCTGATCCCGCCGGTGCGCCAGCGCATGCCGGACGAGCCGCTGATCGTCGATCTGGAGGCGAAGGGCCGCAGCCTCGGCCGCTCCGGCGGCTGGATCCGCACCTTCATCACCCAGCGACGCAACAGCCGCATCGCCGTGCTCTACGGCTATGCCCGGCTGGTCGGCTACGACGCCAAGCGGGAGATCGTGCCCGACATCCTGAAGGCCGTGACCGTCCATGACGGCCGCGACTTCACCCTGACCCTGCGCGCCGGCCACCGCTGGTCCGACGGCGCCCCCTTCACCAGCGACGACATCCGCTATTGGTGGGAGGACGTCGCCAACAACCCGATGCTGTCGCCCTCCGGTCCGCCGCGCTTCATGCTGGTGGACGGCAAGCCGCCGGAGGTCAGCTTTCCCGACGCGGTCACCGCCCGCTTCCGCTGGGACGAGCCGAACCCCTATTTCCTGCCGGCGCTGGCCGCCGCCCGGCCGCCCTTCATCTACCGCCCGGCCCATTACCTGAAGCGCTTCCACGCCCGCTACACCGGCGAGGCCGACCTCGCCCCGCTGCTCGCCAAATACAAGGTCCGCAACTGGGCGGCCCTGCACAACGCCCGCGACGACATGTTCCGGATGGAGAACCCGGACGAGCCGACGCTGCAGCCCTGGATGGCGATCTCGAAGGGCACCGGCACCCATCTGCTGTTCCAGCGCAACCCCTATTTCCACCGCTTCGACGCGCGCGGCATGCAGCTGCCCTACACCGACGGGCTGGACGTGACGGTGATGGCCGGCGGCCTGATCCCGGCCCAGGTCGCCACCGGCAAGGCCGACCTCCAGGCCGAAGGGCTGACCTTCTCCCAGGTCCCGGTGCTGGTGGCGGGGGAGCAGGCCGGCGATTACCGCACCCTGCTGTGGCCGGAGGGCAAGGCGGCGGAGATCGCGCTCTATCCCAACCTGAACTACAACGACCCGGTCTGGCGCGCCGTGCTGCGCGACGTCCGCTTCCGCCGCGCATTGTCGATGGCCATCGACCGCCGCATCATCAACCGCTCGCTCTTCTTCGGGCTGGCCAAGGAAAGCGGCGTCGACGTGCTGCCGCACAGCCCGCTCTACAAGCCGGAGCGCAACGGGGTGTGGACCGGCTACGACCCCAAACAGGCGGCGGCCCTGCTCGACGAGATGGGGCTGAAGCGCCCGCGCGGCGCCGCCTACCGCCGGCTTCCCGACGGCCGGCCGCTGGAGGTGATCGTCGAGACCGCCGGCGAGAAGCCGGAGGTGGCCGACGCGATGCAGATCATCGCCGAGACCTGGCGCGACATCGGCGTCCGGCTGCTGGTGCGCACGGTGGACCGCGACGTGCTGCGCAACCGGGTCTATGCCGGCCAGACGATGATGGCGGTGTGGGGCGGCTGGGACAACGGCATCCCCGACCCCGACAGCAGTCCGGAGGAGCTGGCGCCGATGACCCAGGAGAATTTCAGCTGGCCGAAATGGGGGCAGTATTACCAGACCTCCGGCAGCGCCGGCGAACCCATCGACATGCCGATCCCGCAGGAGCTGATGGACCTCGCCCGCCGCTGGCGCCACACCACCGACGAGACCGAGCGGCGCGCCCTGTGGTCGGCGCTGCTCGACATCCATGCCGACCAGCTCTACGCCATCGGCGTGGTGTCGAAGACGCCGCAGCCCATCGCCGTCTCCAACCGCCTGCGCAACGTCCCGGACAAGGGGCTGTGGCTGTGGGATCCCGGCGCCTATCTCGGCGTCTACCGCCCCGACGAGTTCTATTTCGCCGACGCCCGCCCGGCCGATCCGGAGCCGGCCGGCAGTCACCGCGGGGGGGAGTGAACGCCCATGTTGCCACCCATGCTGCGCTTCATCCTGCACCGGCTGCTGGTGATGGTGCCGACGCTGTTCGTGGTGTCGATGCTGATCTTCATCGTCATCAACCTCCCCCCCGGCGATTACCTGTCCAACCAGATCGCCGAGCTGCGCGCCACCGGCCAGGAGGCCGGACTGGCGAAGGCGGAGTTCCTGCGCCACGAATATGCGCTCGACCGCCCCTTGCCTGAGCAGTATCTGGTCTGGATCGGCGTCTGGCCGGGGCCGAACGGCTTCCACGGCCTGCTGCAGGGCGATCTCGGCTGGTCCTTCGAGTTCAACAAGCCGGTGGCCGAGGTGGTGGGGGAGACGCTGTGGTTCACCGTCATCCTCAACCTCGCCGCCGTGCTGTTCGTCTATCTGGTGTCCTTCCCGCTGGGGGCGCTGGCGGCGATCCGCGCCAACAGCTGGGTGGATTACCTCGCCGCCGCCGTCGGTTACATCGGGCTGGCGACGCCCAACTTCCTGCTGGCGCTGATCCTGCTCTATTACGGCCAGAAATGGCTGGGCCTGCCCATCGGCGGGCTGGTCGACGCCCGCTATGAGGATCAGGCGCTCAGCTGGGCCAAGATCGGTTCGGTGCTGGAACACCTGATCGTGCCGACCATCGTCATCGGCCTGTCCGGCACCGCCGCCATGGTGCGCCGCCTGCGCGCCAACCTGCTGGACGAGCTGGGCAAGCCCTATGTCGTCACCGCCAAGGCCAAGGGCGTGCCGCCGCTGCGCCGGCTGACCCGCTATCCGCTGCGCATGGCGCTGAACCCCTTCGTCTCCGACATCGGCTCGCTGCTGCCGTCGCTGGTGTCGGGATCGGTGCTGATCTCCGTCGTGCTCAGCCTGCCGACCATCGGCCCGGCCCTGCTGGAAGCGCTGCGGGCGCAGGACATCTTCCTGTCCGGCTTCATCCTGATGTTCATCTCGCTCTTGGTGCTGGTCGGCATGCTGGTCTCCGACATCGCGCTCGCCCTGCTCGATCCCCGCATCCGCCTGGGCAAGGCGAGGAAGGCGCAATCGTGAAAGGCCCCGTCGCAAAAGATCCGGGTACGAAAGGCGGCTGGGCGCATTACGTCGACAGCCGCCCCTATCCCGATCCGGAGGCGCCGGACGCCCCGGCCACCCGCTTCGATCCGGGCGCCTCCACCGGGCGGCTGATGCTGCGCCGCTTCCTGCGCCACCGGCTGGCGGTGCTGGGGGCGCTGTTCCTGGGCCTGTCCTATCTCAGCCTGCCCTTCGTCGATTTCCTGGTGCCCTACGGCGCCAACGAACGCGATGTGGAGCACCTCTACGCCCCGCCGCAGGGCGTCCACCTGTTCCACGACGGCGCTTTCATCGGCCCCTTCGTCTATCCGACCGTCGGCCATCCCGACCTGAAGGACTATCGCTGGCGCTACGAGACCGACACCAGCCGGCCGATGCCGCTCCAGTTCTTCTGCCCCGGCGTGCCCTACCGCTTCCTCGGTCTGGTGGAGCTGCGGACGCGGCTGGTCTGCCCGCCGCCCGACGCTTCGCTGCATCTGCTCGGCACCGACCGGCTGGGACGGGACATGCTGTCGCGGCTGGCCATCGGGGCGCAGCTGTCGCTGACCGTCGGGTTGCTGGGCATCGCGGTGTCCTTCGCCATCGGCATCACGCTGGGCGGCATGGCCGGCTATTTCGGCGGCTGGATCGACGCCGGGGTGCAGCGCCTGTCGGAGATCCTGAAATCCCTGCCGGAGCTGCCGCTGTGGCTGGCGCTCTCCGCCGCGGTGCCGGCGCAATGGAGCCCGGTGACGGTGTTCCTCTGCATCTCCGTCATCCTCGGGCTGCTCGATTGGCCGTCGCTGGCCCGCGCCGTGCGCTCCCGCTTCCTGGCTCTGCGCGAGGAGGATTTCGTCATGGCGGCGGAGCTGATGGGCGCCAGCCCGGCCCGCATCATCCGCCGCCACCTGCTGCCCAACTTCGCCAGCCACCTGCTGGCCAGCGCCACCCTGTCGATCCCGGCGATGATCTTGGGCGAGACGGCGCTGTCCTTCCTGGGGCTCGGCCTGCGCCCGCCGGCGACCAGCTGGGGGGTGATGCTGAACGACGCCCAGAACCTGATGGCGGTGGAAACCTATCCTTGGGTGTCATTGCCGATGCTGCCGGTGATCCTGGTAGTCTTGTCCTTCAACTTCTTCGGCGACGGCCTGCGCGACGCCCTGGATCCCTATCATGGCGACTGACCCTTCAAAACGGCGGGCTCCCCGAAGCGTGAGCTTGGCTATAACTCATATATCACAGCGCATAGCTGGGTTGCCGCCCTTTGGCCGGAAGGCGGGTTGATGCGCGGCGCAATCCATGTGAGGGGTTCTATCCAGGCTGGAGCGCTGCTGCCGGTCCCTGGACCAGTTGCGCAACCACCGGGACCGAGCCGGTCCTCAGACGAGTACAGTGAACTGTTCTGCAACGGCTTTTCGGTTCCGACGCAGTGCTGAAGCGGAGTGTCCGAGCATGCACCAGCCCCTGGCCCCCCTTCGCTCCCTCCATCCCGACCGCACGCCGCCGCGCATCCTGCTCTACAGCCACGACACCTTCGGGCTGGGCCATTTGCGGCGGTCGCGGACGATTGCCCAGGCGCTGGTGTCGGCCTTCCCCGATGCCTCGGCGCTGATCCTCACCGGCTCGCCGGTTGCCGGCCGCTTCGACTTTCCGGAGCGGGTCGACCATGTGCGCCTGCCCGGCGTGGTGAAGCTGCCGGACGGCGGCTACACCGCCCGCAACCTCGGCCTGCCGATTGAGGAGACTGCCGCCATCCGGGCGGAGATCATCCGCGCCACCGCCCGCGCCTTCCGCCCGACTCTTGCCATCGTCGACAAGGAGCCGACCGGCCTGCACGGCGAATTCCTGCCGGCGCTGGAGGAGATGCGGGCGACCGGCAACACCCGCGTGGTCCTTGGCCTGCGCGACGTGCTGGACGCCCCGGAAGCCCTGCAGCCGGAATGGGAGCGCAAGGAGGCGGTCGCCGCCATCGAGCGCTATTACGACCAGCTCTGGATCTACGGCCTGCCGGAGGTCTACCGCCCGCTGGACGGCCTCGACCTGCCGGCGGAGATCGCCGCGCGCGTACGCTACACCGGCTATCTCCGCCGCGAGCCGACGGAAGGCGGCGGTGCCGTCCAGGCCGCGGACTCTCCGATGGCGGCGCCTTATGTGCTGGTGACGCCCGGCGGCGGCGGCGACGGCGCCGCCTTGGTCGACTGGACCATCGCCGCCTATGAAGCCGATCCGGATCTCAGCCCCCGCGCCCTGATCGTCTACGGCCCCTTCCTGGAGGATGCCCGCCGCCAGGAGTTCGCCACCCGCATCCGCCGGCTGAAGGGCAGGGTGGAGACGATCAACTTCCATTCCCGCATGGAGGACCTCTATGCCGGGGCCATCGGCGTCGTGGCGATGGGCGGCTACAACACCTTCTGCGAGATCCTGTCCTTCGACAAGCCGTCGGTCCTGGCCCCGCGCACCCGCCCCCGGCTGGAACAGCGCATCCGCGCCGAGGCGGCGGAGGCGCTCGGCCTGCTGCGCACGCTGGACAGCGACCGCGACGGCACCGACCCGCTGGCGATGGCCGCCGCCATCCGCGCGCTGTCGACCCAGCCGCCGCCCTCGGCCAGCCCGCTGCCCGGCCTGCTCGGTGGGCTGGACCGCATCGTCGGGCTGACCCGCGAAGTCCTGGCGGCGGACTCGGTGGTCGCCCGCACCACCCCCGTCACCCCGATCCGCCGGGCGGCGGAGCGGATGTCCCGCGCAATGGCGGGCAAGCGCGCATGAATTCCGGATTGGGGAAGGACGGCCACAGGCCGTCCGGCGTGCCGACCCGTTCGCCGTTGAAGATAGCCGTGGTGGTGAAGGGCTATCCCCGCCTGTCGGAAACCTTCATCGCGCAGGAGCTGCTGGCCCTGCAGCTGCGCGGCATCGAGCTGGCGATCTGGTCGCTGCGCCACCCCACCGACAGCCGCCGCCATGCCCTGCACGACCGCATCACCGCGCCCGTCCATTACCTGCCGGAATATCTGCGCGACGAGCCCGCCCGCGTCCTGCGCGCGCTGGGCCGCCTGATCCTCCGCCACCCGGCCGGGCTGGTCCGCACGGCGGTGGGTTGGCTGCGCGATCTCAACCGCGACCGCACCGCCAACCGGGGCCGCCGCTTCGGACAGGCCCTCGTTCTCGCGGCGGAGCTGCCGGCCGACGTGCCCTTCCTCTACACCCATTTCCTGCACACCCCGGCCTCGGTCGGGCGCTATGCCGCCTCGATCCGCGGCATCGGCTGGGGCTTTTCCGCCCACGCCAAGGACATCTGGACCACGCCGGAGTGGGAGAAGCGCGAGAAGCTGGCCGACGCCCGCTTCGGCGCCACCTGCACCGCCGTCGGCGCCGCCCATCTGCGTGGACTTGCCGCCGACCCCGGCCGCATCGACCTCGTCTATCATGGCCTCGACCTCTCCCGCTTCCCCGACCCGCCGGACCGGGAGGCGACTGCCCCGGCCCGCGACGGCTCCACCCCCGACCGCGCGGTGGAGATCCTGTCAGTCGGCCGGCTGGTGGAGAAGAAGGGCTATGACCGGCTGCTTGATGCGCTGGCGACGCTGCCGGACGGGCTGCACTGGCGGCTGGTCCATATCGGCTCCGGCGATCTGAAGCAGGCCCTGCGCGCCCAGGCCGAGCGGCTCGGCCTGTCCGACCGCATCGACTGGCGCGGCGCCCAGGATCAGGCGACGGTGATCCAGGCGCTGCGCCATGCCGACCTGTTCGTTCTGACCAGCGTGGTGGCCGGCGACGGCGACCGCGACGGCCTGCCCAACGTGCTGATGGAGGCAGCGAGCCAGCGCCTCGCCATCCTCTCCACCGCCGTTTCCGCCATCCCCGAATTCATCACCGACGGCACCCACGGCCTGCTGACCGACGGCACCCCGCCCGCCATCGCCGCCGCGCTGGAACGGCTCGCCACCGACCCGGCGCTGCGCCTGCGTCTTGGCGAGGCCGCCCATGACCGCCTGCGCGCCGAGTTCGGCATGACCGCCGGCATCGACCGCCTCGTCCGCCGCCTGGAGGAGGCCGCGGCGTGAGCCCTCGCCGGATTGCCTTTTACGCCCCGCTGAAACCGGTCGACCACCCCATCCCCTCCGGCGACCGCCAGATGGCGCGGCTGATTTTGCGCGCCCTGGAAGCCATTGACCCGGCGGAGATTGGCCCGGTGGAGGTGGCGAGCGGCCTGCGTGTCTATGACGGCGCCGGCGACCCCGCCGCACAGGCCCATCTGTCCGCCGCCGCCGCCGCCGAGTGCGACCGCCTGCTGTCCCTCTATGCCGCCGAACCGGCACGGCGCCCGGCGCTGTGGCTCAGCTACCATGTCTATTACAAGGCGCCCGACCTGATCGGCCCAGCCGTGGCCCGCGCTTTCGGCATCCCCTATGTCGTCGTGGAGGCGACCCGCGCCCGCAAGCGCCTGACCGGCCCCTGGTCCGCCTTCGCCGCCGCGGCAGAGTCCGCCATCGAGCAGGCCGCCCTCGTCCTCTGCGTCAGCGCCCGCGACCGTCACGCGGTGGAGGCCTATGGCCCGCCCGGCCAGCGGGTGGCGATGCTGCCGCCCTTCCTCGACCTGCCCCCGGTCGTGGAGCGCACCGAACCGGCCTCTCCGCCCCGCCTGCTGACCGTCGCCATGATGCGTCCCGGCGACAAGCTGGCCTCCTACCGCCTGCTCGCCGACTCTCTGCACCGTCTGGCTGACCGCCCCTGGACCCTCGACATCGTCGGCGACGGCCCGGCGGCGGCGGAGGTCTCGGCGCTGTTCGCCACCTTCGGGCCGCGTGTGCGTCTTCATGGCGCCTGCGCCCCCGCCGATCTCGCCGCCCATTACCGCGCCGCCGACCTGCTGGTCTGGCCCGGCCTGAACGAGGCCTTCGGCATGGTCTATCTGGAGGCGCAGGCCCACGGCGTCCCCGTGCTCGCCATCGACAACGCCGGCACCGGCACCGTTATCCACGACGGTATCGGCGGCCACCTGACCGGCCCGACCACGCAGGACTATGCCGCCACGCTATCCGCCCTGCTGGCCGACCCGCCGGCCCTGCGCATCCTCGGCCAAAACGCCCGCGCCCATGTCGAGGCCCACCACGCCCTCCCGGCGGCGGCCCAGCGCCTGCGCGGCCTGCTGACCGGCCTCATGTCATGATCCGCCTCGCTTTCCTGCGCCACGGCATCACCGCCTGGAACCGCGAGGGCCGCATCCAGGGCCGCACCGACATCCCGCTCGACCCGGAGGGCCGCGACCGCCTCGCCCGCCTGACCCTGCCGGCGGACTGGCGCGACGCCACCCTGCACGCCAGCCCCTTGTCGCGCGCCATCGAGACCGCCCGCATCCTCGGCAACGACCGCCCCGTCCACCCCGACCCCCGCCTGATCGAGATGGACTGGGGCG
>NZ_CAMLJP010000153.1 GCF_946480385.1 uncultured Azospirillum sp. | reverse complement strand
GGGGTTGGGGATTTGGGCCCGGTTGGGTTGGGGCGGGGGGGGGGGGGGGGGGGGGGGGGGGTTTTCGTCGCGCGGCACGCCGCCGCCCGACGCCATTTCCGCCAGATCCTTGACCAGCTTCTGCACGCTGCGCACGCGGGCCTGCGGATCGGGCCATTCGCGGACATAGACCAGCTTGTGGTCGGGCCGCAGCTTCATCAGCGTCAGGTGCTGGGCAATGTAGGTCAGCAGCTTGGCCGGCTCGGCATAGAAATTGTCGTGGAAGGCCAGCACCAGCCCCTTCGGCCCGGCATCGACCCGGTCGATGTTGGCCTGTTTGCACCAGCGCTTGATGGTGACGACGTCCAGCAGGTTCTCGACCTCCTCCGGCAGTTTGCCGAATCGGTCGATCAGTTCTGCGGCGAAGCCGTCCACCTCGGCGCGGTCGACCAGATCGGCGATGCGGCGGTAGAGCGACAGACGCACCGTCAGGTCGGGGACGTAGCTTTCCGGGATCAGCACCGGTGTGCCCAGGTTGATCTGCGGCACCCATTCCTGCGCCGCGGCAGCGGCGACAGCCCCCTCCTGCATGGCGGCGCGGGCGTTGGCGACGGCCTCTTCCAGCATCTGTTGGTAAAGCTCGACGCCGACCTCGCGCACCTGACCCGACTGTTCCTCGCCCAGCAGATTGCCGGCGCCACGGATGTCCATGTCGTGGCTGGCGAGCTGGAAGCCGGCGCCCAGGCTGTCCAGCGTCTCGATGACGTGCAGGCGCTGTTGGGCGGTGGCGTTCAGCGGCTTGTTCGGCGCGTAGGTCAGATAGGCATAGCCACGTTTCTTCGACCGGCCGACACGGCCGCGGATCTGGTAGAGCTGGGCAAGGCCGAACAGGTCGGCGCGGTGGACGATCAGCGTGTTGGCATTGGGGATGTCCAGGCCGCTTTCGATGATGTTGGTGGCGAGCAACACCTCGAACTTGCCCTCGTCGAAGGCGGTCATCACGTCTTCCAGCTCGCTGGCCGGCATCTGGCCGTGGGCGGTAACGATCTTCACCTCCGGCACCAGATCGCGCACCCGCTCGGCCACCTTCGCCAGATCCTCGATGCGCGGGCAGACATAGAAGCTCTGGCCGCCGCGGTAATGCTCGCGCAGGATCGCCTCGCGGATTACCACCGGATCGTAGGGCAGGACGAAGGTTCGCACCGCCAGCCGGTCGACCGGCGGGGTGGCGATCAGCGACAGCTCGCGCACGCCGGACAGCGCCATCTGCAGCGTGCGCGGGATCGGTGTGGCGGTCAGCGTCAGCACATGGATGTCGGCGCGCAGCTCCTTCAACCGCTCCTTCTGCTTCACGCCGAAATGCTGCTCCTCGTCGACGATGACCATGCCCAGCCGCTTGAAATCGAGACCCTTGGCGAGCAGGGCATGGGTGCCGACGACGATGTCGGCCGTGCCCTCCGCCAGTTCCTTCTTCACCAGCGTCTGTTCGCGGGCGGTGACCATGCGCGACAGCTGGACCACACGCACCGGCAGCCCATTGAACCGGGTGGAGAAGGTACGGAAATGCTGGCGCGCCAGCAGGGTGGTCGGCACGACGACGGCGACCTGCTTGCCGCTCATCGCCACCATGAAGGCGGCGCGCAGAGCCACCTCGGTCTTGCCGAAGCCGACGTCGCCGCAGACCAGACGGTCCATCGGCCGGCCGCTGCCGAGATCGGTGAAGATATCCTCGATCGCCTTCAACTGGTCGTCGGTCTCGGGAAAGGGGAAGCGGGCGGCGAATTCCTGATAGACGCCCTCCGGGGTCAGCACCGGATCGGCCTTCTTCAGCATGCGCTCCGCGGCGATTTTCAGCAGGGCTTCGGCCATGTCCTTCAGGCGCTTCTTGACCCGCGCCTTGCGGCCCTGCCAGCCGGCGCCGCCCAGCTTGTCGAGCTGGACGTTGGCGTCCTCCGAGCCGTAGCGCGACAGCACCTCGATGTTCTCGACCGGAACATACAGCTTGTCGCCGCCCTCGTAGATGATGCGCAGGCAGTCGTGGGGCGCGCCGGTGACCTCCAGCGTCTCCAGCCCGTCATACCGGCCGATGCCGTGGTCCATATGGACGACGATGTCGCCTTCATGCAGGGCCGAATGTTCGGCGATGAAGTTGGCGGCCTTGCGCTTCTTCTTGGCCGGGCGGACCAAGCGGTCGCCCAGAATGTCCTGTTCGGTGATGACGGCGAGGTCGGGGGAGGTGAAGCCATGCTCCATCCCCAGCACGATGGTGCCGATGATGCCGCGGTCGAAGCGGCGGACATCCTCCATGTTCTCGGCCGGCTCCAGGCCGGGGATGCCGTGGTCGGCCAGCACGTTGGACAGGCGGTCGCGCGACCCGGCGGAATATCCCGCGATCAGCACCCGGCGCCCGTCGGCGCGCAGCGCGCGGATGTGGTCCTTCACCGCGTCGAAGACATTCACGTCGGGGCGGTTGCGCTCCTCCGCGAAGTCGTGGCCGCGCTTGCCACCGGCGTCCACCGTGCCCTTGATGCCGGGGGGCGTGGAAAAGATCTGGAGCTGCGCCACAGCGCGCTCCGCCATCAGCGCGTCCCAGACGCCGGCATCGAGGAACATCGAGGCGACCGGCACCGGCTTGTAGACCGGCGATCCCGCCCGCTTCTCGATGGTCATCATCGTGTCGCGCGAGGCGTGGAAATCGACCACCTGGGCGATGCGGGCGTCGCGCGCCTCATTGGCCTGATGGTCCAGGCTGACGATGCCGCGCGGCAGGTAATCCAGCACCGTGTCCATGCTCTCGTGGAACAGCGGCAGCCAATGCTCCATCCCGCCATACGACCGGCCGGCGGAGATCGCCTCATAGAGCGGATCGTCGTCGGTCACCGCGCCGAACAGCTCGCGGTAGCCGGAGCGGAAGCGGGCGATCCCGGCCTCGTCGAGGAAGACCTCCGACATCGGCTTCAGCTCGACACGGTCGCGCTTGTCGGTGGTGCGCTGGGTCATTGGGTCGAAGGCGCGCACCCCCTCCAACTCGTCGCCGAACAGGTCGAGGCGCAGCGGCTCCTCCGTGCCCGGCGGGAACAGGTCGATGATGCCGCCGCGCACCGCGAATTCGCCCGGCTCCCGCACCGTCTGGGCGCGGGTGTAGCCGTTGCCGGCGAGGTAGCGCTGCAGCTTTTCCAGGTCGATCCGGTCGCGCAGTTTGGCCGAGAACACCGCATCCTTGAAGGCGCTGCGCGGCGGCACCTTCTGCACCACCGCGTTGACGGTGGTCAGCACGATTAGGGGCGCCAGCCCGTCGCGGTTCGACGCCGCCTCGCGCCGGGCGATCAGGCGGGTCAGCGTGTCGATTCGCCGGGCGACGATGCCGCCGTTCGGCGATACCCGGTCATAGGGCAGGCAGTCCCAGGCCGGGAAGGTCAGCACCTCCAGCTTCGGCGTGAAGAAGGCCAGCGCCTCCGCCAGCAGGGCGCAGCGCGTGTCGTCCAGCGCCACATGCAGCAGGCCGTAGGCCCCGGCCTTCTGCGCAAGCTCCGCCAGGATGCGGGCGTCATGACCCTCGGGCGCGCCGCCGATCAGGAGACGGCCGGCGCGGCCGGGCTGGAGATCGTAACTGACCAAAGGAGGATGCCTCGGAGAAGGGGAGTGCTTGTCGGGGAGCCTTGATCTCGGCCCCGTCAGGAGCCTTGACGTGGTGTGTAACGGAATGCCGTCAACAGGCGCATCACGTCATTGTCATGCTCGGCCGGCACCGGCTCGCGCCCCGACATCCAGTCGTAGAGGTCGGGATCGCCAAGCTCCAGCAGTGCCTCGAAGCGGTCGAGCATGGCATGATCGAAGTCGCCGACATGGGCGTCGGCGAAGCTGCCCATCAGCAGGTCCATCTCGCGCGTGCCGCGGTGCCAGGAGCGGAAGCGCAGGCGCTTGCGCCGGTTTTCAATCGATTCGGCCTTCTCGGGAGCCGGTGCGGTACCGTTTTCGGTCATTGCTGTCCAACGTCGAAAGCCCCCAGCGCCACCAGCGGCGAAGGGGGGAACCATTCAGGAACCCCATCCTGCACGGGCCGGCGCGGCGATGCAACCTTGGCCGCCTGCCTTGACGCCTGCGCCTTGACCATGGGCAGGGGATGTCCTATCTGCGCTCAGACCCGCGGGGACGACCCCGCCGAATGATGAGGGTAACCGGGTGGGGACGACCCCGCCATTCCAGGACGGAGTCGCCGTCATGGCGTGGGTCACGCTGTTCTTCGCCGGTCTTTTCGAAATCGCCTGGGCCGTCGGCCTGAAATACACCGAGGGCTTCACCCGCCCGCTGCCCAGCGTGCTGACCGCTGCGGCCATGCTGGCGAGCATCCTGCTGCTGGGTGCTGCATTGAAGAGCCTGCCGCTGGGGACCGCCTATGCGGTGTGGACGGGAATCGGTACCGTCGGCACCGCGGTGCTGGGCATGATGCTGTTCGGCGAGCCCGCCGGGGCGCTGCGGCTGCTGTGCATCGCAGCGATCACCGGCGGGATCGTGGGGCTGAAGGTTCTGCATGGGTGAGGGGGAGGTTCCCCTCAAAGCGCCTCCGTCCGGCAGGTCAGCCCCAACGTCTCCGCAGTGTTCGCCACCGCCGACAGGCAAACCTCCGCCCGCTCCGCCGGGATCGACACCGAGAAGCGCAGGACGTAGCGCTCGCCGGCGCGGTCGGGCAGGGTCTGCGCGTCCAGGCGGACGATGTTGGCGTCGAACTGGGTGAAAATCTCCGACAAACGCGCCACGAGGCCGGGCTGATCGCCGCCCGACACCTCGACGCGGTGGGTGATCAGCGCTTGCGGCCCAGGCTGCGGGTCGAAGGCGAAGGGGCTGACCTTCACCTCGGCACCGGCCAGGACGGGCAGGGACGACAGGCTGGCCTGAAGCTCCGCAACCGTCAGGCCGTCGGGCAGTTCGCAGACGGCGGAGAACTCGGCGCCGCTGCCCAGTGAGGCGAAGGTGGCGTCGCGCAGGTTGATGCCCTGTTCGAACAGATGGCTGGTGATGCCGGAGACCAGACCGACCCGGTCGGGGCAGAAGGTGGAAACCAGGGCCAAGCCAGCAGTCGATTCCGTCGCCATCGCACGTCTCCCGTGATCGGTTTTCTTCGAGGGGCACGGGTTCGGCCGTGCCGTCCGGATGGGCGATCATCGAAGCGGGGTGCCGGGAACGCCAGCACAAAATGGCGCTTAGACCTCAATCAGCCGCCGAACAGCCGGCGGGTGGCGGCGCTGATCGCATGAAGCTTCGCCGCCAGCGCCGAATCGACATCGTCGACATAATGGGAGGCGAGCAGGCCGAAATTCAGGTCGTCGGCGCGGTCCAGCCGCTTGGCCCCGTCGCGTGCCGCGCCGTCGATATAGTCGAGCTGGCGCTGGATGCTGGTGAGCCAGCTGTTCTCCGGCTCCCGCCGTGCCAGCGCGGCAACCCCGGCTTGGGCCTGCGCGATATGGCGGCGCAGTTCGTCGGTGGTGGCGATATCGGGCATGGCGGGGCTCCGTTACAATAGGTGGCGGGGTGCGACCTTACTGGACTGGCCCGCCGCTGGTGACGCCAGCCTTGACGGTGTTCGGCACCACGACCTGGGCGCAGCCGCCCTTGGTCTGCACGCTGGTGCCGGGGGTGGTCCAGCTGTCGACGATGGGGGCGGCGACCGACTTTAGCCCCTGGCCGGCCGGCAGAACCGCCTTGTACTCGGCCCGGCCGGTGCCGGAGATACCGAGGCAGTCGGGCGTTGCCGTCACCACCGGAGAGAAGAAGTTGCCGAATCGGATGCTGTCATAGCCGGTGCGGACATACTGGTACCAAGTCGTGCCGGCGGCCACATCAATCACCTCCAGCGGCTTGGAGAAATCGATGCCCTTTGAATCATCGGTGTAGCGGGCAGAGGTGAGGTCGGTCGAGGCGTAGAAATAGCTCGCCACCACCACGCGCGCGTTCAACTGATCCGCTTTGGTGCCGGCGGACTTGGCGGCGATCACCTGCTCGGCAGTGGGGGCGGTCTGGGCGTGTCCCGGCAGCACCGAAACCAGCGCCAATCCCAATGCGAGTGTTGCTGCCTTAAAAATGCGCGAAAGCGAATGCATGGGCAATCATCCCGTCTGGAAGGTTGAAAATCCTCCGGTAGACGATAGCAATGCAATCGGACGCTCCAAGCCTGAAATGAAGAGGGGCCGGACCGCAGCTACGGTCCGGCCCCTCTTCAAGGCAGGGGAGTAGGGATGCCCTTGGGCGTCACGCGGCAGTGCCGCCGACCGTCAGGCCTTCCAGCTTCAGCGTCGGCTGGCCGACGCCGACCGGCACGCCCTGGCCATCCTTGCCGCAGGTGCCGACGCCGGGGTCGAGGCGGCTGTCGTTGCCGATCATCGACACGCGGGTCAGGCTGTCAGGACCGTTGCCGATCAGGGTGGCGCCCTTCACGGCGGGACCCAGCTTGCCGTCCTCGATCAGGTAGGCCTCGCTGGCGGAGAAGACGAACTTGCCGTTGGTGATGTCGACCTGACCGCCGCCGAAGTTCTTGGCATAGATGCCCTTCTTGACCGAGGCGATGATCTCTTCCGGCGTGTGGTTGCCGTTGCGCATCACCGTGTTGGTCATGCGCGGCATCGGGTTGTAGGCGAAGCTCTGGCGCCGGCCGTTGCCGGTCGGGCGCATCCCCATCAGGCGGGCGTTCATGCGGTCCTGCATGAAGCCGACCAGGATGCCATCCTCAATCAGTGTGGTGCACTGGCCGGGGGTGCCCTCGTCGTCGACGCTGATCGAGCCGCGCGAGTTCTCGATGGTGCCGTCATCGACGATGGTCACGCCGGGGGCGGCGATGCGCTGGCCCATCAGGCCGGAGAAGGCGGAGGTCTTCTTGCGGTTGAAGTCGCCCTCCAGCCCATGGCCGATGGCTTCGTGCAGCAGGATGCCGGGCCAGCCGCTGCCCAGAACCACCGTCATCTCGCCGGCGGGGGCGGGGACGGAAGAGAGGTTGACCAGAGCCTGCCGCAGCGCCTCGTCGACGAAGCCGCGCCAGGTTTCCGGCTGGATATAGTGTTCGTAGGTGACGCGGCCGCCACCGCCGTAACCGCCGGTCTCCATCCGGTCGCCCTCTGCCACCACGACGGAGACGTTCAGGCGGACCAGCGGGCGCAGGTCGGCGACGCGGACGCCATCGGCGCGCATGATCTGTACCGCCTGCCATTCGCCGCTGATCGAGCAGCTGACCTGCCGCACCCGCTCGTCCTTGGCACGGGCATAGGCGTCGATGTCGGCCAGCAGCTTCACCTTCTCCTCGAAGGGAACGAGGTGAAGGGGATTGTCGGGGATGTAGAGCGCGCGGTTGGTGCCGGCCGGCGGCTCTGCCAGCGTGCCGGTGTGGCCGGCCTGCACGGCGCGCACGGTGGCGGCGGCGCGGCGGATCGCCTCTTCCGACAGGTTGCTGGCGTGGGCGTAGCCGGTCGCCTCGCCGGCGATGGCGCGCAAGCCGAATCCCTGGGTGGTGTCGAAGCTGGCGGACTTCAGCTTCCCATCGTCCCAGCCCAGCGACTCGCTCTGGGCGTATTCGAGATAAAGCTCCCCATCGTCGGCACTGTGCAGGGCGTCCTGCACGACGCCTTCCACGCGGGCGCGGTCCATGCCGGCGCGGTTGAAGAAGAGATCGTCGGTGACGGCAAGCGCGCTCATGAAAACTCCGAACCTGTGATGGGGCGGAACCCGGTCTGCCCGGCCTGATGGCTTGTGCCGGCCTTGTTCCATGGTAGGACACAGTGTCATAGCGGGCGGTCTCGCGCCGCGCCGTACGATGTGTTCTAACGGACTGACTATAGTGTGGCGACGCTGGCGCGATCCGGCAAGTTCGCCGATGCCAGATTGTGTAACCTCTCGGGTACGGTGCTGAGATGGCGGAGGGAAGCATGGGCGACGGAGCGGTGCGGACAACCACGGATACCCTGAACCGCGCCGGCGCCTCCGGAGTCGGCGCCGGCATGACCGGGCCGCGTCCGCTGCGGGACCATCCGCTGCGCCAGACGCTGACCAACGAGGTCCATGCCCGGCCGCCCGAATCGCTGACGGCGCCGGTGCGCGCCACCATGCTGGCGATGCTGTCGGGGGAGGGCGCGGCGGAGGCCGACCGCCGCCATCTGGAGGCGCTGTGCGACTGGGCCGGCGTGGTCCGGCCGCCGCAGGGCGCCACCCACCACAGCGCGTCCTTCGGCAGCTTCCACCTGAAGTGGGAGCGGCATACCGAATTCTCGGCCTGGACGGTCTTCCGCCCCAGCGCGATGCCGGCCGGCTCCCTGGCCGATCCTTTCCTAGAACCGGCGCTGCACGCCCTGCCGCGCGACTGGCTGGCCGGGCTGCCGGGAGAACTGCTGGTCGGCATCCACGTCGCCGTGCTTTCCGCCGACCAGCCGGAGCCGTCCTCCAACATGATGGCGGCGATGTTCGGGTCGGAAAGCTATGTCGGGTCGCGGATCGCCGGCCGGTCGGCCACCGCCTGGACCGACTTCCGCATCCATGGCGACGGATTCTCCCGGATGCTGGTCGCCGACCATTCAATGACGCCGCGCCAGACCGGCCGTGTCGTCCAGCGGCTGCTGGAGATCGAGACCTACCGCGTGCTGGCCCTGCTGGCCCTGCCGATGGCGCGCGGTGTGCTGCCCCGAATCGGCCCGATCGAGGCCGGGCTGTCCGACGTCACCACCCGGATCGCCAGCCTGCGCGGCCTGCAGGACGAACGCGACCTGCTGGACCGCCTGACGCTGCTGGCGGCCCAGACCGAACAGATTTCGGCGGAGACGGCCTATCGATTCGGCGCCGCCCGCGCCTATTACGAGCTGGTCGAGCGGCGAATCGAAGAACTGCGCGAGATCCGGATCGAAGGGCTGCAGACCATCCAGGAGTTCATGGACCGTCGCCTGAACCCGGCGATCAGCACCTGCGAGGCGGTGGAGCAGCGTCTCGATTCGCTGTCGCAGCGCGTCGCGCGGGCCAGCAATCTGCTGCGCACCCGTGTCGAGATCGCGGTGGAGGGGCAGAACGCCGAGCTTCTCCAGTCGATGGACCGCCGTGCGCAATTGCAGCTGCGCCTGCAGGAGACGGTCGAAGGGCTGTCGGTGGTGGCGATCAGCTATTACCTCGTCGGCATCGTCGGTTATGCGGCGAAAGGGTTGAAGGGCTTCGGGTTCAAGATCGATCCCGACATGCTGGTGGGGGTGATGATCCCCATCGTCATCGCCTTCGTCTGGTCGGGGGTCAGGCGGATTCGCAAGGTGCTGGTCGGGGGGCATTGAGTTTCTGCTCTTGCCTTAAGCATAACCCTCTCCCTAATCCTCCCCCGCTCTCAGCGGACCTATGGTCCGCCTGTCGCGTCAGCACAAAGCAAAGCTTGTGCGAGAGCTTCGCGGGAGAGGGGACTGCCGCCGCCCTGACAATCAAACGACGCTGACAAGCGTCCTGCCCCCTTTCCCGCGATCGGACCGGCCTTCGGGCGGGAGAGGGATGGGGAGGGGGCCGCGCCGGCTATCACCTTCGCTCATCTGGCTCGACGCCCGAACCTCCCCCATCCTGATTCCGTGAGTCGCCCCAAGCGCCGCAACAATCCTGCGCGCCGCAGCCTCAGCGCCAGCACGTCCTTTCCAGTCCCCATCCCCAGAAAAATCCGCTTGCCCAACGGACTGCGGCGGAATGTCGCATGGCATGACCCCGATCCGGGCTCAACCTTTGTTCTCACGAACCACCCGGATGTGAGGAAAAGTCTATGCAGACAGTGGGAGAGAGGAAAGGCTTGTAACCCAGCGGGGCGCGGGGATAAGCTCCGGCTGCGGGTATATGTCGCGCTAAGATGGCGTGATCCCTGCATAAACTGGCGTTCGCTGATAAGCCCAACTATGGACCGCGCGAACAGATACGGGTCCGGACCAACAGGGCGGAGGGAGCGTCGGCGGGAAGAGACGACCGCGTGCCATGACGAGCGTCGCGGCTAAGAAGGGGTTGGGGATGAGAAGGCAAAGCCTGTACGCCGCCGGCCTGGCGGCTGTGCTGTCGATGGTAGGGGGCTGGGGCGTGACGACCGCTCTGGCGAACGAGCCGCGACCGTGGGAGATGGGCATGCAGCCCTCCGCCTCGCCGGTCAAGCACCTGATGACCTCGTTCAACGACCTGCTGACCGTCATCATCACGCTGATCGTGATCCTCGTCGCGGGCCTGCTGGCCTATTGCGTCGTCCGGTTCAACGCGAAGAGGAACCCGGTCCCGTCCAAGACCTCGCACCACACGCTGCTCGAGGTCGCCTGGACTGTGGTCCCGGTCATCATCCTGATCGTGATCGCCGTTCCGTCCTTCAAGCTGCTCTATGCGGCGGAACGCATTCCGCAGGCCGACATGACCATTAAGGTCACCGGCCACCAGTGGTACTGGGACTACGAATATCCCGACCACGGCAACATCACCTTCTCCAGCTACATGATCCCCGAGACGGATCTGAAGCCCGGCCAGAAGCGCCTGCTGGAGGTCGACAACCGCGTGGTCGTGCCGGTGAACACCACCGTGCGCGTGCTGGTGACGGCCGGCGACGTGATCCATTCCTGGGCGGTGCCCGCCTTCGGCATGAAGAAGGACGGCGTTCCCGGCCGCATCAACGAGACCTGGTTCAAGGCCGAGCGCGAAGGCGTCTATTACGGCCAGTGCTCGGAGATCTGCGGCACCAACCACGGCTTCATGCCGATCGCGGTGGAAGCCGTGTCCCGGGAAGCGTTCGACGCCTGGGTCGCCAAGGCCAAGACCGCCTTCGCGCCGAAGGACGGAGACCGCGACGTGGCGCAGCGCCCGACCGGCACGCTGGTCGAGTAACGCAGGTCGAACAAGCGGACTTCGCAACGCCCGCCAGAGGGACGACGCGATAAGAAGAACCTACCCAGCCGCCGGACGTCCGAAGGAACCGGATCGGACGGCGGCCAGGGACAGCGACAAAGGGTAGAGACATGGCAAACGCCACACCGGGACATGGGGAGCATGCTGGCGATCATGGGCACGGGCATGACGATCATCACGTCCCCGGCTTCGTGCAGCGCTGGTTCTATTCGACCAACCACAAGGACATCGGCACGCTCTATCTGATCTTCTCGGTCATCGCCGGGCTGATCGGCGGCCTGTTCTCCGTCATCATGCGGGCGGAACTGCAGTCGCCGGGGCTGCAGTTCGTCTCCGACGGCCAGATGTGGAACGTGCTGATCACGGCGCACGGCCTGATCATGGTGTTCTTCGTGGTGATGCCGGCGCTGATCGGCGGCTTCGGCAACTGGTTCGTGCCGCTGATGATCGGCGCGCCCGACATGGCCTTCCCACGCATGAACAACATCAGCTTCTGGCTGATCGTGCCGGCCTTCCTGCTGCTGCTGGGCTCCGCCTTCGTCGGCACCGGTGCAGGCACCGGCTGGACGATCTACCCGCCGCTGTCATCGACGCTGGGCCACAGCGGGCCATCGGTCGACATGGCGATCTTCGCCCTGCATCTGGCCGGCGCCAGCTCGATCCTCGGTGCGGTGAACTTCATCACCACCATCTTCAACATGCGCGCTCCCGGCATGACGCTGCACAAGATGCCGCTGTTCGTCTGGGCGATGTTGGTGACGGCCTTCCTGCTGCTGCTGGCGGTGCCGGTTCTGGGCGGCGCCATCACCATGCTGCTGACGGACCGCAATTTCGGCACCACCTTCTTCAATCCCGAAGGCGGCGGCGACCCGATCCTGTTCCAGCATCTGTTCTGGTTCTTCGGCCACCCCGAAGTCTACATCATGATCCTGCCGGCCTTCGGCATCATCAGCCACATCGTGTCGACCTTCTCCAAGAAGCCGGTGTTCGGCTATCTCGGCATGGCCTACGCCATGGTCGCGATCGGCGTGG
>NZ_CAMLJP010000152.1 GCF_946480385.1 uncultured Azospirillum sp. | reverse complement strand
CCAGGTCACTCAGGCTCAAGAGACGCAAATCCAAAGCATAAGCTTGCATCGTCACGCCACATCGAAACGCCCCGGCTCCCACGAGCCGGGGCGTTCGGCGTTTGGAACTCCGCAGATGCTCATCCGCCGTGAAAGCCCTTCAGCCGCTCCTCGTCGCGGCCGATATCGGGCTTGAAGTGCGCGTTCCTCACCGTGTCCAGAAGTTGGTCGATGAAGGCCTTATAGTCGCCGGCGGCATCGTTAGGTGCGGTGGTAGGCGGCTCGACAGAACCCGCATAGGTGTCGGCGTTCTCAGCCGCGGTGTCGTTGAGCCGAAAAGCGGCGACGAAGACCGGATCTCCTTCCGGATTTCCCTCTCCCACATGCTGGGAGGTACGGGACAGTTCGACAAGCCCTTCTGCATCCGGGGCGGAAAGGATGGTCACGCCGTGAACGACCGTCGTGTCGCTGCGCGCGTTCATTGCCGCATCCTGTTCGAAGGAATGCCGATCGTAGGCCCGTTCGAAGCTTGCTCGGTCGTTGATGTTGGCCTCGGCCATGTCTGTCTCCCTGTTGCTGAAGTTAATAACGCGCCGTTGACGCGAACGGTCCGTGAGATCGGATCGCGGTAGCTCAGGCACAGTGCAGGGCAGTCGGGTCCCGAGCCGAGCGCGGGACGCGACGGCCTGTTCGCGTGGCACGCGGCGTCCGACCAGACAAAGCCGATGGTCGGTGCAATGCCGAACATCGCCTCACCGATTTCCGGAGTCGTGTCTGTGCTGCTCAGGGCGAGGCTGGGCGCACCTGTTTCTGTGGCATCACCCCGGGTCTTGAACACCGGCGATGGCATCAGCGCGCCGCTGAGCGCCTTCTTGCCGCAGTCAGCACGCTCATCCGGGATCGTGTCCCTGGCCGTGGTGTAGGAGCCGGGGTGCTCATCTGGTCTCCGGCTGGTCTGGCCGGGACGGTCACGCGGCCGCAGCGGGCAACGTGAGGGCGAGATCATCGCGCAGCGGAGCGATGGTTTCCAGGGTCATGTAACGCGCCCGCTGGACCGCCCATTCATCGTTCTGTTCGAGCAGGATGGCGCCGATCAGGCGGGTGATCGCCGCTTCGTTGGGGAAGATGCCGACCACCTCGGTGCGCCGCTTGATCTCGCCGTTCAGCCGTTCCAGCGGGTTCGTGCTGTGGATCTTGGCGCGGTGCTCCTTGGGAAAGGTCATGAAGGCCAGCACATCCTCCTCGGCCTCGTCGAGCAGGGCAGCCAGCTTCGGCAGCTTGGGACGGACCTGATCGGCCACTTGGCGCCACTGCGCCTTGGCGGCGCCGGCGTCATCCTGGGCGAAGGCGGTGGCGATGAAGGCTGACACCACGCGCCGGCCGCTCCGCCCGGCATGCGCCAGGGCGTTGCGCATGAAGTGCACCCGACAGCGCTGCCAGGTGGCGCGGAACACCTTGGACACCGCCGCCTTGATGCCCTCGTGGGCGTCGGAGATCACCAGCTTCACCCCAGCCAGGCCGCGGCGCTTGAGCTTGCGGAGGAACTCGATCCAGAAGGTCTTGGCTTCCGAGGCGCCGATGTCCATTCCCAGCACCTCGCGCCGACCGTCGGTGTTCACGGCCACCGCGATGGTCACGGCGACCGAGACGATGCGCCCGTTCTGTCGGACCTTCACGTAGGTAGCGTCGATCCACAAGTAGGGCCAATCGCCTTCGATGGGACGCTCCAGGAAGGTCTTCACCCGCTCGTCGATCTCTTCGCACAGCCGGCTGACCTGGCTCTTGGAGATACCGCCCATGCCGAGCGCCTTGACCAAGTCATCCACCGAGCGTGTCGAGATACCGTGGACGTAGGCTTCCTGGATCACCGCGGTCAGCGCCTTCTCGGCCATCCGGCGCGGTTCCAGGAAGCCGGGGAAGTAGCTGCCCTTGCGCAGCTTGGGGATGCGCAGTTCAACGGTGCCGGCACGAGTTTCCCAGTCGCGCTCCCGGTAGCCGTTGCGCTGGACCAGCCGCTCGGCGGAGCGTTCGCCGTGGGCGGCGCCGGTCAGGCCCTGCACCTCCAGTTCCATCAGCCGCTCGGCTGCGAAGCCGATCATCTCGCGCAGCACGTCGGCGTCAGGGCTCTTCTCGACCAGCGCGCGAAGCGACATCATCTCGTCGGTCATCGTGGTCACACTCGGTCGAGGTTGTGTTGTGGTGACCAGACTCTACCGAAGAACCACGATGACCGCCCCGCTGAGGGGAACCGGCCCGCCTACGCCAGCCATGTGGGGGCGCTTCGGCGGGCCGTCTCCCCTCAGCTACACCACGTCTTGGGACACGACCGGCGTTGACGCCAATGCCCATCGATCACGGATGCTAAATTTCAAACAGTATCCTGGCCCGGATTTTTGATGTGTAGACAGCTCCGTGATGGGTGAATCGTTGCAGATTTGGTGGAAGGAGAAAAATCATGAAACATTCCTTTTCCTCCCTATCGGACAGGGAGGAAATCCGGCTGTGGCAAAAAGGCTTCAAATCAAAGATAGATTTTGTTAGCCTTGGCTCCGCCGTTTGGGGATCAGTCCCACCATGCTGCATGAGCAGTTCGCTCAAAGAACCAATAATGCGTCACAGTGGCGCAGCATACGGAGATCAAAATATGACAAACTCATAGGAATAGTTATTTTTAATTTTCAGTAAGCCTTCTGTATTCCGAGTCAGTGCAGTAAATACAAATATTCTGCGGGGATGATGCTCGCCGTAACTGTGATGGGCTGGTTGTCCCGCTGCAGATTGCCGAACCCGGCTGCGGACTGAAATCCCTCTCGCGTGCCTCTCGAACCGCGGCACGCTCCTGCTTCCACGAAGGCTGCATCCCAGAATCGGCCCTGCCAGGGGTTCGGCGCCGTTCGCGTCTTGCCAAACCGGAGGCATCAGCGCATGACCGCAAAAATCGCCGTAAAAGGCGTTACGAAGATCTTTGGAAATCACCTCCGGTAGGCGCTCGACCTGTTGAAGGCCGGTCATTCCAAAGAGGAGATTTTTAAACGGACGGGCCAGTCCGTCGGCGTGCAGGACGCCAGTCTGGAAATCGAGGCCGGCGAAATCTTCGTCGTGATGGGCCTCTCCGGCTCTGGAAAATCCACGCTGGTCCGCATGCTCAACCGCCTGATCGACCCCACGGCGGGCGAGGTCCTGATCGACGGGCGCGACATCACCAAGCTGTCGCGGGCGGAGTTGACCGACCTGCGGCGCCGCGACCTCGGTATGGTGTTTCAGTCCTTTGCCCTGATGCCGCACATGCGCGTCTGGCAGAACGCCGCCTTCGGGCTGGAGATCGCAGGCGAGGATCTGCGGACCCGCCGAGACAAGGCTCAGGCGGCGCTGGAGGCGGTCGGCCTCGGCGCCTATGCGGAGAGCTGGCCGAACGAGCTGTCCGGCGGCATGCAGCAGCGCGTCGGGCTGGCCCGCGCTCTCGCCAACGAGCCGTCGGTCCTGCTGATGGACGAGGCATTTTCCGCGCTGGATCCGCTGATTCGTTCCGAAATGCAGGACGAGTTGCTGCGGCTTCAGGCCGAACGGCAGCGCACCATCGTCTTCATCAGCCACGATCTCGACGAGGCGATCCGCATCGGCAACCGGCTGGCGATCATGGAGGGCGGCCGGATCGTGCAGGTCGGACGGCCGGACGAGATCCTGAAGCAGCCGGCGAACGACTATGTCCGGTCCTTCTTCCGCAACATCGACGTCACCAAGATCCTGACGGCCGGCGACATCGCGCGGCGCGATCAGGTGACGCTGACCCGGCATACCGGCGACGGCCCGCGCGCCGCCGTGCGGCAGCTGCGCGAGCGTGACCGCGAGTTCGGCTATGTCCAGGACGCGCGCCGCCGGTTCCACGGCGTGGTGTCGGTGGAGAGCCTGATGTCGGCCATCGAGCGCGGCAACGGTTCGACCACGCTGGACGACGCATTGCTGCCGGGGATCGAACCGATCTCCGACGATCTGCCGATGGAGGAGGTGCTGCCGCGCGTCGCGTCCAGTGCCTGCCCGCTACCGGTGGTGAACGGGCAGGGCGCCTATGTCGGGGCGATCTCCAAGACCGCCTATCTGGAAACCCTTGGACGGAGCCGCTGACCCATGGATTACAAACTTCCTTTCGGCGATTAGGCTGAAGCGGTCGTCCTGTTCCTGCTGGACCATGCGCAGTGGCTGTTCGACGGCATCGACGTGGCGATCGGCGCCGTGGCAGACGGTGTGCAGACCGCACTGACCTCGCTACCCGGCGTGATGCTGGCCAGGCTGGTGGTGCTGATCGGGCTGTGGCGGGTCGGTTGGCATTTCGGGCTGTTCGCGACGCTGTCGCTGCTGGTCGTCGCCGGGCTTGGCATGTGGGACCAGATGGTCGACACGCTGGCGTTGGTGCTGACCGCGACCACCGTGGCGTTGATCCTGGGCATCCCGGTGGGCATCTGGTCGGCGCGCAACGACCGGATCGAGGCGGTGGTGCGCCCCGCGCTCGACCTGATGCAGACGATGCCGGCCTTCGTCTACCTGATCCCGGCGGCCATGCTGTTCGGGCTCGGCCGCGTCCCCGGCACCATCGCGACGATCATCTTCTCCATGCCGCCGGTCGTGCGCCTGACCAGCCTGGGCATCCCGCAGGTGCCGCACGAGTTGGTGGAAGCCGGTCTCGCCTTCGGCTGCACGCCGCGCCAGCTGTTGGTCAGGGTGCAGATGCCAACGGCCCTGCCGTCGATCATGGCCGGCATCAACCAGACGATCATGCTGTCGCTGTCGATGGTGGTCATCTCGTCGATGATCGGCGCGGGCGGTCTCGGCAACGAGGTGCTGCGCGGCATCCAGCGGCTCGACATCGGCCAGGACTTGAAGGCGGGCTGGCGGTGGTGATCCTCGCCGTCCTGCTCGACCGCATCACCCAGAGTTTCGGCAGCCGCAAACCGGCGGATCGGAAGTTCCCGTTTTCCTGGTCCGCCCTGGCGGCCCGGCGGAAGGTCGGCACCGAGAAATCCAGCCCTGCGGATGGAGCCATCGAAGCGGGATGACCCGGTCGTCCCACGCAAGCAAGAAAAAGACACCAAAAAGGAAGAGCCTTATGCGACGTACGTTTCTGAAAATGCTGGCGGTCGCCGCCGCGGCGGTCGTCGGGACCGCCACGCTGGCCTCACCCGTTCTGGCCGCCGACAAGAAGGAGCCGGTTCGCATCGGCTGGACCGCCTGGTCCGACGCCGAGGCGGTGACCAAGCTCGCCAAGCGCCTGATCGAGGACCGGCTGCACCAGCCGGTTGAGCTGGTGCTGGCCGACATCGGCCTGGAGTATCAGGGCCTCAGCAAGGGCGATCTGGACTTCATGATGATGTCCTGGCTGCCGACGACGCACGGCTCCTACCTTGAGAAGGTCGGCGACGACATCGTGCCGCTCGGCATCCTCTACACCCGCGCCCGCCTGGGTTGGGCGGTTCCGGACTATGTCCCGGCCGATCAGGTCCGCAGCATCGCCGATCTGGCGAAGCCGGACGTGCGCAAGAAACTGGACGGCAAGATCCAGGGCATCGATCCCGGCGCAGGCCTGATGCAGGTTTCCGAGAAGGCGGTCGAGACGTACGGCCTGAAGGACTACAATCTGGTGTCGGCCAGCGGTGCCGCGATGACGGCGGCTCTCGGCCGCGCGATCCGTCGAGATGACTGGATCGTCGTGACCGCCTGGAGCCCGTACTGGATGTTCGCCAAGTGGAAGCTGCGCTATCTGGAGGATCCGGAAGGCGTGCTGGGCGGGCTGGAGCGTGTCCATGTCATGGCCCGCAAGAACTTCTACCAGGATTATCCGAAGGTGGCGGAGTTCCTGACGCGCATGTATCTGCCGCTGGACGAGCTGCAGGCGATCATGCTGGAGGCCGACAACAGCTCTTATGAGAAGGCGGTCGACAACTACATCGCCAACCACAAGCAACGCGTGGATTATTGGGTCACCGGTGAGATGCCCGCTTCCTGATCCCGCGACCTCGCATGCCCTCTTCCCTCCGGGGAAGGGGGCATTCTATTGAGTGCCGGGGTCATTCTCTTCGATCGCACGTCGCCCCTCAGCGTCGATCAGCACGCCCAGCTCTTCGTCGGCCAGCGTCAGGGACGGACGCACCGGCAGTCCGAGCAGCCGTTGCATGCTGGCCTCCTCCTCGGACAGCGACCGGCAGGCTTTCCTGAGCCTTGGCCGCGCCCAGGCGGGAACTCTGCCGAAATTTCCCGATTGCGGCCGGCGGACGAGAAAACGTTCCAGCCATTTCATGTGGTCCTCCTTTTGCGGGCTTCATCCCTTCTGATGGAAGGGCAATGCCAGGAACCCAATGGCGAGGAAGACCAGCGACAGCAGGACGAGGCGCAGCGCCCGCGTCCGGCTGCGGGCGCTTACGGTGTTTCCCCACAGATATTGCTCGAAGGCAATGGCGTAGCTGGCCGCCATCAGATCCATCAGGCCGGGCACAACCGCCTCCTCTCCCCGTTTGGCGCGGATGGCGTTCTCCGCCTCGACCAGACCGGCCATGGGCGGCGGCTCGTGGTGGATGAACAGCCATTCCACCATGACCACGTGGTACACGGCGCCAAGCATCGCGAGGACGCCGGCGCAGGCCATGGCGGCGATGAACAGCGACACCGGCTCGCCCAGCCGCGACACGTCGAAGCGGGTGACCAGATTGCCCAGCGAGAAGACGGAGAAGGAAATCGCCGCAACCGGCGTCCCGATGCTGCCGCGGATCGCCTCTCGGCGCGTGCGCTCGTTCAGATAGATTTGCCGGAAATGGTCAAAGCGGAGTTCGTTCGGCGACATCGTGGATCATGCAATTCGGACGGTGGCGACGGCAGGGTGTCACCGATACCCAACCGCGCGGGACGGAAAGCGTCTCACCCTCTCGCTGACGCCCGTGACCGCGCGCCGCCTTGTGCCGGACCGGGGGACGCGCTAAAGGGCTGAGGCATTCCCCGTATCAGTCAGCCGCCATGGTCGCCCGCCTGCTGTTCGTTTTCCTGCTGCTGCTGTCGTCGCACGGATGGGCTGCCGAGCCGCCGGTCCGCGTCGGCGTGCTCGCCTAGCGGGGGGAGGAGCATGCGGCCGCGGTGTGGGAGCCGACGATCCGCTATCTCGGCGACCATTTCCCCGGCCGTGGAGCGGAAATGGTGGCGCTCGACCTCGCCGGAATGGACGCCGCCGTGCAGAACCGGGCGGTGGACCTGATCCTGACCAACACCGGCAACTATGTCGATCTGGAGGCGCGGTATGGCGTCACCCGCATCGCCACCTTGCAGTCCGGCCGGTCCTCCGGCAACGCTATCGGCTCGGCCATCATCGTGCGCGCCGACCGTCGCGACCTGACGGCGCTGCGCGACCTCCGCGGGCGGACGCTGATGGCCATCGACCCCGATGCCTTCGGCGGCTTCCAGGTCGCCTGGGGGGAACTGCTGGAAGCCGGCGTCGATCCGTTCCGCGACCTGAAGGACCTGCGCTTTTCCGGTTTCCCGGTGGACCGCGTCGCCTTCGCGGTGCGCGACGGGACTGTGGATGCCGGTGTGCTGCGCGCCTGCGTGCTGGAGGAGCTGGCGGCGGAGGGGCGGATCGACCCGGCGGCCTTCCGCGTCCTTGGCCCCCGGATCGCGCCGGATTTCGCCTGCGCCCATTCCACCGACCTTTATCCCGATTGGCCGCTGGCCCGGCTCGCCGGCACGCCGGAGCAACTGGCGAAGCAGGCGGTGGTCGCCCTGTTCCAGATGCCGCCGGACCATCCCGCAGCAAAGGCCGGCGGTTACCAGGGCTGGGCGGTGCCGCGCGATTACCAGCCGGTCCACGCCCTGTTCCGCTCCCTGCGCATCGGCCCCTACCGGTCGCTGCGCGACGTCTCGCTGGTCGATCTGGCGCGGGAGAACTGGCATTGGCTGGCGCTGGCGGCCTTGGCACTCTTGTGGTGGGCGATTCATTCGCTGCGGGTGGAGCATCTCATAAAAGTCCGCACTGCAGAGCTGCGCGCCGTCAACCGCGACCTTGTCCGCGAAATGGCAGAGCGCCGCCGCGCCGAGGAGAATGCCCGCGAACGCCAGCGCGAAATCGACCATGTCGCCCGGCTGTCGATCCTGGGCGAGATGGCCAGCAACCTCGCGCATGAGCTGAACCAGCCGCTGGGCGCCATCGCCAACTACGCGCGCGGCTGCACCCGTCGGCTGGAGGCCGGCACCGGCCGGCCGGCCGAACTGGCCGACGCCACCCGCGCCATCGCCGATCAGGCCGACCGCGCCGCCCACATCATCCCGCGCCGCCCACATCATCGCCCGCATCCGCAACTTCGTGCGTAAGCGTGCGCCGCAGATCGAGCCGGTCGACATCAACGACGCCGTCCGTGCCGCCGCCGCCCTGTGTGCCGACCGGGCGCGCAGCGCCGGCATCGCGGTCACGCTCGATCTGGCCGACGGGCTGCCGCGTGTCGCCGCCGACGCGGTGCAGATCGAGCAGGTCGTCCTCAACCTGATGAAGAACGGGCTGGACGCGATGGAGGGCTGCCCGCCGGCGGACGGGATCACCGTGCGCACCGGCCCCGACGACGAGGGGCGGGTAAGGGTAACGGTCGCCGACCGCGGCCATGGCTTGAGCGTCGAGGCGCGGGAGCGGCTGTTCGATCCCTTCTTCACCACCAAACCGGACGGGATGGGCCTGGGCCTGTCGATCTGCCGGACCATCCTGGAATCCCATGGCGGCCATCTGTGGGCCGCGGACAATCCCGGCGGCGGCGTGGAGATGCGCTTCGTCCTGCCGGCGGCACAGGAGAATCCGACCCATGAGTCATGAAGCGGAGAGTTCGGCCCCGCCGCGCACCGTCTATGTGGTGGACGACGATCCGGCGATGCGCCATTCGCTCGGCTGGCTGATCGGCTCGCTGGGGCTGGAGGTGCAGAGCTTCGCTTCGGCGGAGGAGTTCCTGCGGGCGCTCAAGCCCGACCTGCCGGGCTGCCTCGTCACCGATGTCCGTATGCCCGGCATGAGCGGACTGGAACTGCAGGACACGCTGGCGCGGGCGGGGTCGCTGCTCTCCGTGGTGATGGTCACCGGCCATGCTGACGTGCCGATGGCGGTGCGGGCGCTGCGGGCGGGGGCGGTCGATTTCATCGAGAAGCCCTTCAACGACCAACTCCTGCTCGACCGCGTGCACGAGGCGCTGGAGAAGTCCCGCCGCGCCTGGGAGGCGGCGGAGCGCAAGCGTGCCATCCGCGCATTGATCGGCCGGCTGACCCCGCGCGAACGGCAGGTGGCGGCATTGGTGGTCGCCGGGAAGCCCAACAAGGTCATCGCCGCCGAGATCAACCTGTCGATGAAGACGGTCGAGGTCCACCGCCACAACGTGATGGACAAGCTGGAGGTCACATCGGTCGCCGACCTGACCCGGCTTTTGCTGGAGGCGGAATAGCAGCCTGCGGCTTGGCGTCGTGGGGGAAAACCCTAAGAAGTGTGGGGAACACCGCAATGGGGCGCCGCCGTGCCCCTGGCTATCCTTGGCCCTGAGATCGGCCCGCTTGTTTTACGGGCTGGGAATGGGTGCCGGGAGAGCCTGCCATGGACCGATCACGACGCAACTTCTGCCTGGGCGCCGGAGCCGCGACCGTCGGCGCCGCCACGCTGGCGGCCGTACCCGCTGACGCCGGCGCCGTTTCGGCGTCCGGTGACGCGGCGCACCGCTGGGCCATGGTGGTCGATGTGCGCAAATGCGTCGGCTGCCAAGCCTGCACCGTCGCCTGCATCATGGAGAACGACGTTCCGGAAAACAGTTTCCGCACCATCGTCTCCACCTACGAGGTGACGGAGCAGGGCCGGGCCGGCTCCTACATGCTGCCGCGCCTGTGCAATCATTGCGAGGATCCGCCCTGCATCCCGGTCTGCCCGACCGGCGCCACCTATCAGCGGCGGGACGGCATCGTGGTGATCGACAATTCGGTGTGCGTCGGCTGCGCCTATTGCGTCCAGGCCTGCCCCTACGACGCCCGGTTCATCAACCACGAAACCCAGACCGCCGACAAATGCACCTTCTGCGTCCATCGCGTTGAGGCCGGGCTGCTGCCCGCCTGCGTCGAGACCTGCGTCGGCGGCGCCCGCATCTTCGGTGATCTGAAGGACCCCGACAGCACGGTGTCAAAGCTGGTGCGCGAGCAGAACCCCAAGGTGCTGAAGCCCGAGATGGGGACCCAGCCGCGGGTCTTCTACATCGGCCTCGATCCGAAGATGCAGGGCAAGGTGGACGGCACGCCGACCCTGTGGCGGCCGGCGCCGCATACCGGGAAGGAGCATGCATGATGGACACGCACATCGTCGAAGTCATCAACGTGACCCGCGAGGTCGCATGGCTTCCCTGGGCCGTGCAGTATTTCTTCCTGATCGGCCTTTCGGTCGGCGGCCTGCTGCTCAGCTTGCCCGGCTACGCCTTCGCCCGTGAGAGCTGGCGCCCGCTGGGGCGGCTCGCCCTGATCGTGGCGCTGACCTGCGGGCTGGCGGCGCCGGTGGCGCTTCTGTCCGACCTGCACCAGCCCGGCCGTTTCTGGCACTTCTACGTGGTGTTCCGACCGACCTCCTGGATGTGGTGGGGATCGCTGTTCATCCCGCTCTACATCGGCGGCCTGCTGGTCTATGGCTGGGCCTGCCTGCGCGAGGAGTTGCAGGCGCATGGCCGGGTCGACAGCCGGCTGGCCGGGCTGTACCGGCTGGCGGCGCTGGGCGGTGGCCGCGACGACCGGCTGATCCGTGCCGCCGGGCTGTTCGTGCTGGCCGGGGCGGCGCTGGTGGCGCTCTACACCGGCGTCGAGGTGGCGGTGGTAAAGGCGCGGCCGCTGTGGCACACGCCCTTCCTGCCGGTGCAGTTCCTGAGCACCGCGCTGGCCGGCGCCGTCGGGCTGGTGCTGATCCTCAACCGCGTCGTCGGCACCGCCGACCGTGGGGCGGAGGTGCTGGGCAACCGGCTGCTCGCCGCCGTGCTGGCCGCGGTTATGCTGTGCGGTGGGCTGTGGCTGGCGCTCGGCCTGTCGGGGCTGGATGCAGGGCATGCGGCGGCGCTGGACAGCGTGGTCGGGTCGGAGGCGTGGCGGGTGACTGCCGTCTGGGCGGTGGCCGCGACGGTGGTGCCCTTCGTCATCGCCGTCGCCCGGCCGGCCGGGACCGGGCTGCTGACCGGGCTGATCGCCGTGCACAGCGCCTGGATGTTCCGCTGGACCGTGTTCATCGGCGGCCAGTCGATGCCGAAGACCGGTGCGGGCTTCTACGAATACGCGCTGCCGGCCGGTCCGGACGGGCTGATGGGCATCGTCGGCACCGCGGGGCTGTGGCTGTTCCTGCTGATCCTGATGACCGCGCTGCTGCCGGTGTCGTCTACCCCTGCCGCCGGCCTTCCGGCCAACGCATCCGGCCATCCCGGCGGGCGCCTGACCGCCGCCGAATGGCCGGCCCGACCAATTCAATCCGCGCTTGAGCCCCGCTCGCGAAGACCGGAGTGTCCACCATGTCCATCACCCGTCGCCACATCCTGACCTCCACCGCCGCGGGCGGCGCGCTGGCCGCCTTCGCCGGCGGCTTCTCGGAGACCGGTCGCAAGCTGGTCAAGGGCGCCTGGGCCGGCGAGCGGCCCGACGACACCATCGGCGGCAATGCGCCGAAGCCCGAATTCCGCATCGACCCGGCAACCGGCGCCGTGGAGCCGACGCCGGGCCAGATCGTTGCCAACGTCGCCTGCCTGGGCTGCACCACGCTGTTCGGCGTCCGGGTTCGGGTGGATGTGGAGCGGAACCGCGTGCTGCGGGTGGCCGGCAATCCCTACAGCCCGCTGTCCACCGACCCGTTCCTGCCCTATGCGACGCCGATCGAGGAGAGCTTTCGCTCACTGTCGCGGCTGGACGAGAAGGGGCTGCAGGGCCGCTCCACCGCCTGCGGGCGCGGCAATGCGGCGCTGGAAATGCTGACCTCCCCCTTCCGCATCACCACGCCGATGAAGCGGGTCGGCCCGCGCGGCTCCGGCCGTTGGGAACCGATCGCCTTCGACAGGCTGGTGGCGGAGATCGCCGAGGGCGGGAACCTATTCGGCGAGGGGCCGGTGGAGGGCTTGCGCACCTTGCGCGACCTGAAGACGCCGATCGACCCGGCCTCCCCCGAGCTGGGGCCGAAAGTCAATCAGGTGGCGTTGCTCGCCTCCGTCAATGACGGGCGGGAGCCTTTCGTGCGGCGCTTCTTCAACATGTGAATCGGCATGGAATAAGGCCCCCGTAGAGGGGGTGATCGGCATCGAAACGG
>NZ_CAMLJP010000151.1 GCF_946480385.1 uncultured Azospirillum sp. | reverse complement strand
CGGCAGGGCAGGGAAGGCGGGCTTGCTCATGAGGGGGAGTCTGCTGCCGCGAACCGGCGGGAAAGGCAATGGTTTTCGCGGGGCGGGCGGCGCGGCGCGCGCCAAAAGGTCGCAGGGGCGGGGGAGGGGGACAGGGGCCGCGACCGATGGCCGCAAAAAATGTATGGTTTTGGGGTCGTCGGGCTTATTCGCTTATCAAAGGGATCCATGACCGAAATCCACGACGCCGCCCTGTTCCTCGCCCACGCCTGCGCGCTGGAAGAGGACGCCGCCAACCGCTTCGCCGATTTGTCGGAAGCGATGAAGACCTATGGCAACCAGGAGGTCGCGGCCTTCTTCGGCCAGATGGCGAAATTCTCGCGCATGCATCTGGCCGAGGCGCGGGAACGGTCGGGCTTCCGCAAGATCCCCGACCTTGCGCCGGAAGACTTCCAGTGGCCGGACGGCGACAGCCCGGAAGCGGCCTCAATGGAAGGCTCGCATTATCTGATGACGGTGGAATACGCGCTGGAACTGGCGCTGGAGAGCGAGAAGCGCGGGCAGGCCTTCTATGCCGAGGTGGCGAAGACCACCACCGATTCGGAAGTCCGCATGATGGCCGAGGAGTTCGCCGCCGAAGAGGCCGAGCATGTCGCCCAGCTGGAGGTGTGGGCCAAGCGCTATCCGGCGCTGCAGGGTTAAGCAGGCGTGTGAGGAAGGGGGCGTTGGCGGCCCCCTCCCCTGGTTACTTTGACCCGGTCAGTTCGCCAGGGCGGACCAGTCGATCTCGTACACCTTGTCGGCCGGCTTGTAGGTCTTGAAGGCGGCGATCACGTCGTCGACGGTGATGTCGCCCGGCACGTTCTGGATTTCATAGACGACCGAGCTGCCGCTGGTCGGGCCGACGTCGGCGTTGCGGTGAGCCTGCGAGACCAGCCCTTCGCCGGCCTTCTTGATCATGATGGAAGCCATGCATCCGTCTCCTGTTGCGACTCGCCCGACCGGAAAACCATAAACAAAAAGTGGTTTAACCGGAAGGCGGAAAGAACGGGGACGGGTGCAGTGCGGCAATTACGGCAGCGCCGCAGCTTCGGTCACCACGGCGCGGCCGGGCATGCGGTCGGGCTGGGCGCCGGCCACCGCCCCGGCAATGCCGCCGGTCAGCCAGGCGGAGAAGGCGCTGCGTCCGTCGGCGCTGGCCTGACCGCAGGCGGTGGCGGGGATGGCGTCCTCGTCATCGTAGTTCCACAGCGGCAGGTTTATGGCAGAGGGCTCGGCGGACGGCTCGGCGGCGGACGCGGTGGCGATCAGGCCGTTGGAGCGCGGGGTGGCGGGGCGGCTGTGCACCTCGATCAGGGCAACGCGGATGCCGGCGGCCCAGGCGCGGTCGATGAAGGCGCGCACCTGCCGCGCGGTGGCGGTGGAGCCGTCGACGGCGCCGGGCGACCCGCCGGTCAGCCAGGCCGACGGCGTCGGGCCGCAGCCGCGCCGGTATTGCAGCGCCACCTGATCCTGCACATAGGTCTGGCCGCGATAGAGGCGCAGCAGGCCGTTACCGTAGCGCTGCAGCTCGTCGAGCGGGCCGCGGCTGGCGGTCAGCAGGTTGCGGTCGAGCAGGATCAGCGTCGGCTTGACGGCGATCAGCCGGTCGAGCAGCGGCTCGAAATCGGCGAACTCGGCCTGCCGGTGGACGATGCGCAGGAATTCCAGGTCGGGCACGCCACGCTCGGCGGCGACCTTCGCCATGCCGCGCTCGTCCAGCGTGGCATCGCGCAGCGCGGTGTCGCCGAGCGCCACCACCATCACCGAATCGGGATTGCGCGCCACCCGGTCGGCCATCGCGTCGATGCGGTTCAGGTTGTACCAGGCGAAGGGCTGGTCGTAGAGCATCGAGCCGACCCACAGGACCGCCAGCACCGCCAGCCCGCCCAGCGCCAGCGGCGCCAGCAGCAGCCCGGTCCCCAGCCTCCACCAGCGCCGCCCGCCGCGGCGCGGTGTCGCGGCGGAGTCGGGAGCGGACTCCTCGTGGTGGGGATGGACGGATTGCGGCTCCTGCGGTTCGGGATGGGTCATCTGGGGTCTCCAAGCGGTGGAGGCGTGGGACGGGCGACGGGAATCGGCCGGGCGCCGGTGCGCATCGTCTACTCCCACAACGCGCGGGGGAGGAGATTCGACCCGTGGAAATTGGGGGTATCCCCAAGGCCCCGGAACACCCCCGTGGCAGGGTCCCGGTTTGCCGAACGCGCCGTTTCTGTGTAGGCTTCCTCCATCCAGGGAAGCCTTTGAGCAAGGTTGGGCGATGAGCACCGAGATCCGCACCTTCACCATTCCCGACGCCGCCGCCGAAGAGGCGCAGACGCAGCTGTCCGCCTTCCTGCGGACGGTCGAGGTCCAGCGCATCGAGACCGCCTATGCCGACGGCGCGTGGCGGGTGCTGGTGCTGTTCACCGATCTCCGCCGCAAGGAGGAGTCGCAGCAGATCGAAGCGGCCATCGCCGCCGCGCTGAACGGCTGGCGCGACAAGGCCGCCGCCCAGGCCGGGGTGACGCGCGAAGCCATCCTGCCCGACGATCTGGTGCAGGAGATCGCCCGCTTCGCCCCGACGACGGAGCATGAGCTGTCGATCATCCTCAACGCCCGCGGCCAAGCCAGCTCGCCCCATGGCGGGGAGATCGTGCAGGTGGTCCGCTCGACGCTGGACCTGCTGATCGACTGACCGGGCTGCGGCCTCGTCCGGAGTGGAGGGTCCTATCCTGTTCGGTCGGGTGCGGACACATCCAAAGGCTGTGATGCTGCTGCCGTAAGCGTCAGTTGGCTCCTGAGCGCTGCCGTGCCAGGATTACGCCCTTCACCAGCATCGGCGGATGGGGTGGTTTGTGGCTTCGAAAGATCATCCGAAGGCTCGCGTCGCGGTCGACGCGGCGTGGACGGCTGTTCCGGACTATCGGAAGATGGCCCTTGAACTGGCCCAATTGGGAGCGGAGGCCGCCCGGCGCGCCCGCGTGACCGGCAACGGCCATTACGACCGGCTGGCCCACACCCTGACCAGCCGGGCCGGGGAGATCCTGGACGATCTGGAGCGCAGCGGCAAGGCGTGACGGTTGGGGTGGGGTGGATGCAAAAGGAAACGGCGCCCGGGTGGGGCGCCGTTGTCGTTTGTGCAGGGTGGTTGCCGCTTTGCCCCCACCCCGACCCTCCCCCGCTGGGCGGGGGAGGGAGTCTGTCGCAGCGCGGCGGGGTTCCCTCCCCTGCGGAGCGGGGGAGGGTTAGGGTGGGGGCAAGTGCGACCCGCCTCAGACCACCTTGGCCTCGTGCATGGCGGCGATCTGGTCCTTGTTGTAGCCGAGCTGGGCCAGGACCTCGTCGGTGTGCTCGCCGAGCAGCGGGGAGCCGGTGACCTCGACCTTCATGTCGGAGAACTTGATCGGGCTGCCGACGGTCAGGTACTTGCCGCGCACCTTGTGGTCGACCTCGACGACCGTGCCGCTGGCGCGCAGCGACGGGTCGTTGGCAATCTCCTTCATCGACAGCACCGGAGCGCACGGGATGTCGTACTTGCGCAGGATGTCGACGGCCTCGAACTTGGTCTTGTCCTTCAGCCAATCCTCGATCACCGCGAAGATGTCGAAGATCTTGTCCTGGCGGGCCTCGGCGGTGTTGTAGGCCGGATCGTCGATCCACTCCTCGCGGCCGAGAGCCTTACAGATCGGCGCCCAGGCATGGCCCTGGATGGTGAAGTAGATGTAGGCGTTGGGATCGGTCTCCCAGCCCTTGCACTTCAGCACCCAGCCCGGCTGGCCGCCGCCGCCGGCGTTGCCGCCGCGCGGAACGACGTCGGTGAACTTGCCGTGCGGGTACTGCGGGTATTCCTCGAGGTAGCCGACGCGGTCGAGGCGCTGCTGGTCGCGCAGCTTGACGCGGCAGAGGTTCAGCACGCTGTCCTGCATCGACACGGCGACCTTCTGGCCCTTGCCGGTCTTGGTGCGGGCCATCAAGGCGGTCAGGATGCCGATGGCGAGGTGCATGCCGGTGTTGCTGTCGCCGAGAGCGGCGGCGGACACGGTCGGCGGGCCATCCCAGAAGCCCGTGGTCGAGGCGGCGCCGCCGGCGCACTGGGCGACGTTCTCATAGACCTTCAGGTCCTGATAGTGGTGGCCGTCGCTGAAGCCCTTGACCGAGGCGACGATCAGGCCGGGGTTCAGCTCCTTGATCTTTTCCCAGCTGAAGCCCATGCGGTCGAGCGCGCCGGGGCCGAAATTCTCCACCAGCACGTCGGATTCCTTGATCAGACGGGTCAGGACTTCCTTGCCCTCGGCCGTCTTGGTGTCCAGCGTCAGGGAGCGCTTGTTGCTGTTCAGCATCGTGAAATAGAGCGCGTCGGCGCCCGGGATGTCGCGCAGCTGGCTGCGGGTGACGTCGCCGGCGCCCGGACGTTCGACCTTGATCACGTCCGCGCCGTACCAGGCCAGAAGCTGGGTGCAGGCGGGGCCGGCCTGCACATGGGTGAAGTCGATGATCTTGATGCCTTCAAGCGGCTTGGTCATGACTGCAACACTCCCTTTTTTCGCGTAGTTTCAGATTGTCTCTTGGATTTGCTCTTCTGCCCGGCCGGCCCACGCCCGGAGATCGGGGGCGTCGGGGTCGTTGGCGGCCGGAATTCGCTCGTTGCCGCAGGGCGCCGTCAGCCGGCCGCCGCTTCGAGTTCGCTGAGGCGGCGGCGCAGTTTCCGTTCTTCGTTCCAGCGGGCGGTTTCGTCCCGCACCACGGCGACGATCCCGGTCACCCCACCGTCGGTCCCGCGCAAAAGCGCGACGGTGAAGGCGATCGACAGGCTGTGCCCGTCCTTGTGGACCGCCGGAACCCGCAGCAGGTCATGGCCGTAGCGGGTCTCGCCGGTGGCCATGGTCTTTTCGTAGCCGTCCCAATGACGCTGGCGCTGGCGTTCGGGAATGATGATGTCGAGCGACTTGCCCATCGCCTCATCGGCGGTGAAGCCGAACATCCGTTCCGCCGCCGCATTCCACAGGACGATGGCGCCGGCCGGGTCCGACACGATGACGGCATCGCCGATCACCGCCACCAACTGGTCGCAATCCACAACCGCGGGCGAACCCGCTGCTGCTGTCTGTTCCATGTCGATCTCCTTGGCGCTCGCCCCCTCTTGGATTGGGCGCCGGGGGAGCCGGTGCGGCGGTGGCCATCGGGGCTTGATGTCCCAAACCGCTGCCGCACTGACATTATCGATACGGTATACCAGATACCATCGACCATGCAAGTGGATTTGAGAGGGACCCGAACTGTGGTGGAAGCGAACAGATCGGGGCGGGGTGACCGGGGCTTTTCCTGCCATCCAGGGGGGGGGGGGGCGTCGGGATCGCTGGGAGTTTCGATTAATTGTAATCGAATGATTATCGGGCATAGTGTGGGAGGGCACCGCCGGCGCAGGGCGGTACCGACAGCCAGCAATCATTCGGAAATGATGGGGAATGGAATGGCCGCGTTCGACAGCTATTGTGTGGCGCCGTTCAAGCAGCGCCTGCCGATCCAGCGGCTGTTTCCCAGTGACCACGAGGTGAACAGCGGAATCTGCTTCGGCCTCAGCCTGGAGTGGATCGCGCGCCACCGCTCGCACAAGGGCGAGACGTCGAAGGCGCGCATCGCCTACATCGACCTGGACAACACGATCCTGCACGCCAGCATCAAGCAACGCCTCTACGGCGCCGAACTGAGCAACGACCTGGACACCTCATCCGAGCAACTCGGATCACGCAACCAGGCAATGGCGCAGGCCGGGTTCAAGATCGCCGCGACCAGGACGGAGTGGGTGAGCGTCAACAGTCCTGAAAGCCTCAAGGAGGTGATGAAGGCGATCACCACAGCCACCGCCGGCCCTCACACCTATCACGTCGTCACCATGATCTTCGAACAGCGCGGGATGGCGCACGCGACCTGCTGCTACAAGTCCGGCGGCAAGGCCTTCGGGCTGGGGTCGCACCTGTATTTCTTCGACCCGAACTTCGGCGAATACAAAGCGTCCAGCGGCAGCGTCAGCGACCTGTTCGCCGGACTGGTCGACCGATACCGCAATTTCGTGAAGCGGGACGGGTCGACCGTCGACTATAAGGTGAAAGAGTTCGTGGTGCAGAGCATCTCGTTCAATTGACCCGACAACCGACCGTAATCAACCGACCAGACTGAAAAAGGGCATCGAGGCGTATTTGCTGGACTTGATGTTGGCGACGACCTTGTCCTGCGAATGGCCGCCTGACCGCAGGGTAGCCGGTAGTTTGATCACCTTGCCGACCGCCTTGGACGATTTGCTGATCGGGTCCCATTGCAGATTGAAGTTGATGATCTGCTTTTCGATGGCGGGCAGGTCGGTCTTCTCCACCCGGACATAGGGGCCGTGGATGATGCCGCCGCGCACCATCTTGGACACCGTCGGCGCGTTGAAAGCGCAGCAGGGCGATGCCGTTTCGACCGCGATGATGGTGGCGATGGCGCCGCCCAGCGAATGGCCGCACAGGATCGGTTTGGCATCGCCCAGCAGGATCTTCGCCTGCTCCAGCAGCAGATGGGCGGCGCGCACGCAGGAGGGCAGGCTTTCGATGGCGTAGAGGCCGATGTCGGTCTTCAGGTTCTTGCCACCGACCATCTGGCCGGAGGTGCTGCTGCCGACCGCGGTGCCGCGGTAGGACACGATGTATTGGTTGGACTTGCCATGCTTGTAGACGGCGCCGAAGAAGCCGACGGTGGTGTCTTCGTGCGTGAAGATCACCTGATAGTCGGCGGGCGCCCGATCCAGTGATTCCGCCTTCTCGAAGGCGGCGGCGTCGTTGCCGCGGCCCTTCTGGAAGTTGTAGACGGTGTTCGCGGCGACGGCGAGATCGAGAACGGTAACCTGCATCGGGGCGACCTTCAGCGTTTGCGGGTGTCAAAGCCAAGCCGAAGGCCAAAGGGTTGTCAACAAACCGAAACGATTGTTATCGGGGATTGTCGGAATTTTTAAAGTTGTGTCCGCCGTTTTCCTCATCCTTTCCTGTCCGTGCGATCGATTGCCGGCGGCGGATCATGGGTGGCGATCTCCCAGGCCAGCTTGTCGAGGATGGCGCGGGCGAAGCTGGCGCGGCTGTCCGCCACCCGGACGAAGCAATCGGCGCCGCCGACGACGCTGGCGGTGAAGTAATCGGCGAGCCAGGCGACCTCGTCGAGGATGACCAGACCATTGACGGTGATGCCGGCGGCGGTGACGGTGTCGCGGGCAAATTCCGGCCGGATGCCGATGTTGCTGGTGCCGTTGCTGACCAGATCGATGATCCGGCGGGACGACAGGAAGCCGCTGGCACCGAACAGTGCCGCCGAGCGCAGCATCGCTGCGCCGATGCCGGTGCTGCCGGCGAAGTCGCGCCGTGGCGCCTGTTCGACCCGGTCGGCGAAGGCCCGGACGCTGGCCGCACTGTCGAGCAGGGTCCAGGGGATCAGCACCTGGAAGGACATCGGATCGGACCAGGACACCAGGGTCACGGCGATGCGGCGGTGCGGTCCGCTGTCGATGGCGGCGATGATGCGGGGGTCGCGAAACGCCGCGGCATGTCCGGCGAGTTGGAAATCCAGGGTGTTGTCGACGATGCTGGCCGAGGCGTCGACCGCCAGGACCAGTTCAAGGTCGACGACGATCTGCGCGCGGCCTGACGTGGCTCCGCCCGCAGCATACAGGACGAGGATGGCGGCAAGCGCCGGCACCCACCGCCTGCACAGCCGCCTCATCCGCTCGCGAACCGCCATGGCGAGACCCTCTCCGTTGGAGGAGCCGTCCGGGCCGGCAGGGTCCGGCCTTCATCATGTGTGAACGAACGAAGGATAGCGCGATTTCCGGCAGGACCGACGGAAAAACAGGGCAGGACAGAAAAAAGGGCCATGGGAGGATTGCCCCTCCCATGGCCCTTTTTTAGCGCTTCTGGCTCGTTATCAGACGTCCAGCAGCAGGCGGCGCGGATCCTCGATCAGCTCCTTGATGCGGACGAGGAAGGTGACCGCTTCCTTGCCGTCGATGATGCGGTGGTCGTAGGACAGCGCCAGATACATCATCGGGCGGACCTCGATCTTGCCGCCGATGACGACCGCGCGGTCCATCGTCTTGTGCATGCCGAGGATGGCGGACTGCGGCGGGTTGATGATCGGGGTCGACATCAGCGAGCCGTAGACGCCACCGTTGGAGATGGTGAAGGTGCCGCCGGTCAGCTCGTCCATCGACAGCTTGCCGTCGCGGCCCTTCTTGCCCAGCGCGGCGATGGTGCCCTCGACGCCGGCGAAGTCCAGCTTGTCGGCGTCGCGGACGACCGGAACCACCAGACCCTGCGGCGTGCCGACGGCGACGCCGATGTCATAGTAGTTCTTGTAGACGATGTCGGTGCCGTCGATCTCGGCGTTGACGGCCGGGATCTCCTTCAGGGCCTGGACGGCGGCCTTGACGAAGAAGGACATGAAGCCGAGCCGCACCTTGTGGCGCTTCTCGAAATAGTCCTTGTACTCGGCGCGCAGAGCGATTGCCGCCGACATGTCCACCTCGTTGAAGGTGGTCAGCATGGCGGCGCTGTTCTGGGCCTCCTTCAGACGCTCGGCGATGCGCTGGCGCAGGCGGGTCATGCGGACGCGCTCTTCCTGCGCGGCGCGCGGACGGTCGCCCTGGGTGCCGGCGGCCCACACCGGCTTCGGCGCCGGGGCCGGAGCGGCCGGCTTGGCGGCCTGGGCGGGGGCGGCGAGCACGTCGCCCTTGGTCACGCGGCCGTCCTTGCCCGAACCGGTGATGGACGAGGCATCGATGCCCTTCTCGTCCGCCAGCTTGCGGGCGGCCGGGCCGGAAGCGGCCAGGTTGCCCGGAGCGGAGGCGGCCGGAGCCGGCGCGGCGGCCGGAGCCGGAGCGGCAGGGGCGGCGGCGGGAGCGGCGGCAGCCGGGGCGGCTCCGGCGCTGGCGCCCTCGTTGATGACGCCCAGCAGGGCGCCGACCTCGACGTTCGCACCTTCCGGAGCGACGATTTCCGCCAGCACGCCGGCGGCCGACGCATTCACCTCAAGCGTGACCTTGTCGGTCTCCAGCTCGACCAGCGCCTCGTCCATGGCGACGGCCTCGCCGGCCTTCTTCAGCCAGCGGGCGACCGTCGCCTCGGAGACGGACTCACCCAGCGTGGGGACCTTGATGTCGGTAGCCATTCTTTATCCTCGTTCGTCTTCTTGTTCGCTTGGGTGATGGTCAGCGGACCGTCAGGGCCTGATCCAGAAGCTTTGCCTGCTCCTGGTTGTGACGCTTCAGCAGGCCGGTCGCCGGCGAGGCGGTGGCCGGACGGCCGACGTAGGACGGGCGGCCGGCCTTGTGGCCGACGTCCTTCAGCACGGCTTCCAGACGGCGGTCGGCGAAATGCCAGGCGCCCTGGTTCTCCGGCTCTTCCTGGCACCAGACCAGCTCGGCGTTCGGATACTTGGCGAACTCGGCCGCCAGAGCGTCCTTCGGGAACGGGTAGAGCTGTTCCAGGCGCAGGATGACCACGTCCTTGATGCCGCGGCTCATGCGCTCCTGCAGCAGGTCGTAATAGACCTTGCCGGAGCAGACGACGATCCGGCGGATTTTGTCGTTGGCGGCCAGATCGTTGGCGGTCTCGCCCAGCACGCGGTGGAAGCTGGTGCCCGGACCCATCTCCGACAGGTCGGAGATGCACAGCTTGTGGCGCAGCAGCGACTTCGGCGTGAACAGGACCAGCGGCTTGCGGAAGCTGCGGCGGATCTGGCGGCGGAAGACGTGGAACAGGTTGGCCGGCGTCGTCACGTTGCAGATCTGCCAGTTGTCCTCGGCGCACATCTGCAGGAAGCGTTCCGGACGGGCGGACGAGTGCTCCGGACCCTGGCCCTCGTAGCCGTGCGGCAGCAGCATCACCAGGCCGGACATGCGCAGCCACTTGGACTCGCCCGACGAGATGAACTGGTCGATGATGGTCTGCGCGGTGTTGGCGAAATCGCCGAACTGCGCTTCCCACAGCACCAGATTGTGCGGCTCGGCCAGCGAATAGCCGTATTCGTAGCCGACGACGGCGGCTTCCGACAGCGGGCTGTCATGGACCTCGAAGGTCGCCTGATCCGGGCTGACGTGGCAGAGCGGGACGTACTTCTCTTCGGTGTTCTGGTCGTACATCACCGCATGGCGGTGCGAGAAGGTGCCGCGGCCGGAATCCTGGCCCGACAGGCGGACGCCGGTGCCCTCGGCCACCAGCGTGGCGTAGGCCAGCGCCTCGGCGGTCGCCCAGTCGATGCCTTCGCCCGACTCGAGCGTCTTCTTCTTGGCATCCAGCTGGCGCGCGATCTTGGAGTTGATCGCGAAGTTCTTCGGGTACTCGCAGAGCTTGAAGCCGATCTGCTTCAGCGTGTCGATGTCCACGCCGGTCTCGCCGCGGTGGGCGGTGTCGGCGCCCTGCGCCTGCAGGCCGGCCCACTTGCCTTCCAGCCAGTCGGCCTTGTTCGGCTTGTAGGTGCTGGACGCCTCGAACTCACCCTCGAGCTTCTTCATGAAGTCCTGGGTGATCTGGTCGCCCTCGGCCTGGGTGATCACGTTCTCCTCGACCAGTTGGCGGGCGTACAGCTCGCGCGTGGTCGCGTGGGCACGGATCTTCTTGTACATCAGCGGCTGGGTGAAGCCCGGCTCGTCGCCCTCGTTGTGGCCGTGGCGGCGGTAGCAGACCATGTCGATCACGACGTCCCGCTTGAACTTCTGGCGGAACTCGATGGCGATGCGGCTGACATGGACGACGGCTTCGGGATCGTCGCCGTTCACGTGGAAGATCGGCGCCTGCACCATCTTGGCCATGTCGGAGCAGTACACGCCCGACCGCGAATAGGTCGGGTTGGTGGTGAAGCCGATCTGGTTGTTGATGATGAAGTGCATGGTGCCGCCGGTGCGGTAGCCGCGCAGCTCCGACAGGCCCAGCGTCTCGGCCACGATGCCCTGGCCGGCGAAGGCGGCGTCGCCGTGGATCAGCACGCCCATCACCTGCTCGCGCTCCAGGTCACGGCGCTGCTGCTGCTTGGCGCGCACCTTGCCCAGCACGACCGGGTTGACCCATTCCAGGTGGGACGGGTTGGCGGTCAGCGACAGGTGGACGATGTTGCCGTTGAAGTCACGATCCGACGAGGTGCCGAGATGGTACTTCACGTCGCCCGAACCCTGGACGTCCTCCGGGCTCGACGGGTTGCCCTGGAACTCCGAGAAGACGGCGGAGAAGGGCTTGCCCATGAAGTTGGTCAGCACGTTCAGACGGCCGCGGTGGGCCATGCCGACGACGACTTCCCGGAGGCCGAGCTGGCCGCCGCGCTTCAGGATCTGCTCCAGCGCGGGGATCATCGACTCGCCGCCCTCAAGGCCGAAGCGCTTGGTGCCGGTGTATTTCAGCTGCAGGAACTTCTCGAAGCCCTCGGCCGCGGTCAGGCGCTCCAGGATGGCGCGCTTGCCGTTCACCGTGAAGTCGGTGTGGTTGCGGCCGCCCTCGATGCGCTCCTGAATCCAGGCCTTCTCTTCCGGATCCTGGATGTGCATGAACTCGACGCCGATCGTCCCGCAGTAGGTCTTGTGCAGGATTTCCAGGATCTGGCGCAGGGTCGCCGTTTCCAGGCCGAGCGAGTAGTTCAGGAAGATCGGACGGTCGAGGTCGTCCGGGCCGAAGCCGTAGGTCGCCGGATCCAGTTCCGGGTGCGGCTCGCGCTTTTCCAGGCCCAGCGGGTCGAAATGCGCGTTCATGTGGCCGCGGACGCGGAAGACGCGGATCAGCATCAGGGCGCGGATGCTGTCCAGCGTGGCGGCGCGCAGCTGCTGCGGGCTGATGCCGCCATAGACCTGCTGGGCGTGGGCCAGCATGGCGCCGTTGCCCGGACCGTTCATCGCGGCGGCGGCGCCATTGGCGGCACCGTTGCCAGCTCCATTTGGGCTGCCGACGATGAAGCTTTCGGCGACCTGATCGCGCTTGGCCTTGGGGTCTTCCAGATCGGACACGGTCCAGGACGCGCCGCGCAGCTCGTCCAGGACGGCGCGCGAATCCTCGTCCAGATCCTGGAAGAAGCTGTTCCAGCTGGGGTCGACGGCGGCCGGGTTGGACAGGTAGCTGGCGTAGAGTTCGGCGACGTAACCGGCGTTCGAGCCGAAGAGGAACGAGGTCTGTTCCAGATTTGCCGACATGGTTTCACCTCGGGCCGTAAGCCCGATTCCCTGTGGGAGATGATCGCGAGTGATGAAGAGGGCGGGGGATCGTTGGATACCCATATGCGAGAACCGGCGAAAACAGCCGGTGGGGTGCGGGCTGGGATGCGAAGAGCACCGCCGACGCTTGCATATGGGTTCCCAGGACCATCCGTCCAAGAGGAGACCCCGAAGGGGCGGCGGGCGGGGCACCACAGCGTCCCGCCCGTCAACCTCTTCCGGGTACGTCTCTTTTCAAAGGCGGGAGGCCGTGGGCGTCACCCGTGAGGCGACGCCCGCAGGCCATCAGCCCTTGAACACCTTCAGCATGGTGGAGCCCAGGCTGGCGGGGCTGTCGGCGACGGCGATGCCGACCGACTT
>NZ_CAMLJP010000150.1 GCF_946480385.1 uncultured Azospirillum sp. | reverse complement strand
CGCTGAACCAGTTCACCGCCGCCGGCCTGCTGCGCGAGGTGGTGGTGGAGGCGGGGAAGTCCTATTTCGACACCAACACCAGCGACCACCACCATTTCTTCGTCGAATCCACCGGCCGGCTGGAGGACATCCCCGCCGACCGGGTGATGGTGCAGAACCTGCCGGCCGCTCCCGTCGGCACCCGCGTCGCCCGCGTCGACGTGATCGTCCGCCTGATCCAGGACGATCACTGAATCTGTTGTTGCTGAACCCGTTTCGCGCTCAGTTCCCGTCGGCCGGTCCCGGTTCGATGGAGTTGGGCGCGCGGTCGACGAAGGGCCAGCGCATGAAGGCGAAGACCCAGACCGCCAGCACGTTGATGTAGGGGAACAGCAGCAGCAGGATCCACAGCGGGCTGCGCCCGGCCTTGGCCAGGACCCAGCCACCAGCGATCAGCATATACATCGTGACGACCGAGCCGATCAGCAGTTCCCAAAAGCCCAGATGGATTACGGTCTCAGTCATGCCGTCCTCCGTGCCTTGACCTTGCGCGCCTGACGCGCCGGCAGGACCGGCCAGCGGCTGTGCGCCATCACGCCGATGGGAACGACATGCCCGAGCGGAACCAGCGAGAACAGGGCCCATAGCGGCGAGAAGCCGGCCCGCCGCAGGATGCGCGACAAGGGCCAGACAATGGCGATCTGGAACAGCATCAGCCCCAAGAACGGCCCCTGAAACAGGCCATCGATGAAATCCTGCAGCATGCCGGTCCGGACCCTCCTCCACTTCATTGTTGGGCAGAGAAGCGCGGGCGGGCAGCTTTGTCGAGCCAAACTTTTCCGAACCGGGCTTCTGGCACCGCGTTGAAGGATCTGCGCGGATCAGGGGTATGCGAACGTGAAATGTCCCGCATAGGCATGCTACAGTTCGCCGCGTCCGGCCTTTCAGGCTTGACGTCGTTTCAGAATTCAGATACGGCGGACCATTCTCTTTGACGGATCTCTCCGAACCGGACGGTGGCGCACACGGGAGATGGTGGCGCTTATCGTCCCTGCCGCCGGTCGCCGCGTTGCGCATTGGACTGCTTGTGGCGGTGATCGCCGGCTTCTGGCTGGTCGCCTACGCCGACCTTGACCGCGCGCGAGACCGGGCGATCCAGGACGGGCTGCGCCAGACAGTCAACATGTCGATCCTTCTGGAGGAGGATGCCCGCCGTGTCATGGTCGTTGCAGGCTATTCGCTGCACACGATGGCGGAAAGCGGACGGATCACCGCTCATCTGCTGAGCGACACGGCAGAACCGCCGGGCGCGGACTCCGGCCCCGGACCGGCGCTTCGGAGCATGCTGATCGTGGAGCGGGGAGGGCGGGTGCGGCAGGCCGCCGGGCTGGACAATCCGGCCTCGGTCGCCGGAACTCCGCTTGGCGACGCGGTGCGCGACGGTTCGGCAGCCTTCGTCGGGCCATATCAGACGGCTGACGGCGGCTGGCGGGCGGCCATGATCCGGCCTCTGGCGGACGGCAGCGGCGTGGCGGTGGCGGTGCTCGACCTCGACCGCTTCACCCGGCTCTATGCCAGCCAGACCATTGGGCCGCTCAGCATCATCCTGCTTTACCGCGAGAACGGCACGGTCCTGGCCTATTCGCGGACCGGCCTGAGATTGGATCAGGACCGCGCCGCCTTCGCCGCGTTTCTGCCGCAGCTGCCCGCCGGGGAGGCCGCGCGGACGCTGTCCGGCTTCGACCCGGCGGAAGGGCGCGAGCGCATCGGCACGGTCCGCCGGGTGGCGGGGTTGCCGCTGTACGTCTATGTCCGCATCCGCACCGACGACGTGCTGGCCGGCTGGTACAACGACCGCTGGAAGCGCGTCCTGGAAACCGCGGCGGTTTCGGTGGTGGTGATGCTGCTGGCCATGCTGGCGTTGCGGCAACTCGGACGGCTGGAGACGACGACGCAGGCGTTGCGGGCCAGCGACCGGCGGTCGCAGGCGCTGTTCGACAGCAGTTTCCAGATCATGGGGCTGCTGTCGCCCGACGGACGGGTTCTGGCGCTGAACCAGCCGGCCTGCGCGCTGGCCGGACTGCCGGCCGAAGCCCTGGTCGGGCACCGCGCCTGGGAGTTCCGCGGCTGGGCCCGCACCGACGAACTGGCGGCGGGGTTCCGTCAATCCATTGAAAAAGCGGCATCGGGCCGCTTCGTTCGTTATGAGACCGACGTGGTCACCGACGGCGTGACCCGCGTGATGGACGTGACGATCAAGCCGGTGTTCGACGATCGGGGCGCCGTGACGGTGCTGGTGGTCGAGGCGCGCGATATCACGGAGCGGGTGGAGGCGGCCGCGCGGCTTGCCGCGGCGCTCGATCAGGCGGAGGCCGCCAACCGTGCCAAGAGCGCCTTCCTGGCGACGATGAGCCACGAGCTGCGCACCCCGCTGAACGCCATCATCGGCTTTTCCGACATCATGCTGCACGAGCTGTTCGGGCCGCTGGGCAGCCCGCGCTACCGCGACTATGCCCGCCATGTGCAGAACAGCGGCCGGCACCTGCTCGACCTCATCAACGATGTGCTGGACATGTCGAAGCTGGAGGCCGGGCGCTACACGCTGGATGAAAGCTGGCTGGAACCGGCGGTGGCCATCGAGAATTGCCGGGCGTTGGCCGCGGTGCCGGCCGATGCCGGAGGCGTGCTGCTGGCGGTCGACTGCGCCCCCGGCCTGCCCAGCCTGCTGGCCGACGAGCGTGCGTTGCGGCAGGTGCTGCTGAACCTGCTGTCGAACGCGGTGAAGTTCACCCCGCGCGGCGGCCGGGTGACGGTGAGCGCGGTGCGGGAAGAGGATGGCGGGATCGCCATCTCCGTGCGCGACACCGGCATCGGCATTCCGGCCGAGGCGCTGACCCGTATCCTGGAGCCCTTCCAGCAGGCCGACAGCAGCATCCCCGGACGGTTCGGCGGCACCGGGCTGGGGCTGTCGATCTGCCGCGATCTGATGAGCCTGCACGGTGGAAGCCTGTGCATCGACAGCGAGCCTGGCCGCGGCACCACCGCCACCATCCGCTTCTCGGCGTCCCGCGTCGGCCCGCCGGTTGCGGCGGAAGGATTGCCGGCGTAAGCCTGTCGGCAATCAGGCCTGTCGGCTTTGATGCGGATCGAAAGGCGGACGAGATGATCGGGAATGACGGGAAGCCGGTGTCCAAGGAGGAGGTGCGCAAGCACATCGCCGCCTACAACGGCCAGTCGCGCGGCTCCAAGGAATTCGCGGCGATCCCGCGGGCGCTGGTGACCATCCTCGATGGGCTGAAGCCGGGCAAGACCGGCTACGTCAAATGCCTGGACGGGCAGGTGCAACTGTCGCGCCGCAAGGACAACAGCGTTTCGGCTGGCTGACAAAAGGAAAGCGCCCTTCCCGACACTGGGGAAGGGCGCTTTTCTCTTAATATCAGGCTGTCAGTGCTTGGCCGCGGCGGCGGCACCGATGCCGGTCTGGGAGCGGACGAACTGGTCCTCGAAGGCATCGCGCTCGGCACGGGCCGACGCGCTGCTGTCCAGCTTCGACACGATGATGGTGACGAGGAAGGCCAGCATCATCGAGAACAGGGCCGGCTGCTCGTAGGGGAAGATCGGCTTCGGGTTGTTCAGCACGACGACCCACACGGCGTTCGACAGGATCACCAGCGTGACCGCGGAGATCAGGCCGGCGATGCCGCCCGCCAGCGCGCCGCGGGTGGTCAGCCCCTTCCAGTACATCGACAGGATCAGCACCGGGAAGTTCACCGACGCCGCGACGCCGAAGGTCAGGCCGACAAGGAAGGCGACGTTCTGCTTCTCGAAGGCGATGCCCAGCACCACGGCCAGCACGCCCAGCACCAGCGACGCGATCTTGGACACGCGCATCTCCTCGCGCTCCGTCGCTTCGCCCTTGCGGATGACGCGGGCATAGAGGTCGTGGGCGATGGCCGAGGCGCCGGCCAGCGCCAGACCTGACACCACCGCCAGGATGGTGGCAAAGGCGACCGCCGACAGGAAGCCCAGGAACAGGTCGCCGCCCAGCGCCTTGGCCAGATGCATCACCGGCATGTTGCCGCCGCCGATCAGCTTCCCGCCGACCTTGCCGCCTTCGAAGAACTGCGGATCGGTGCCGACGATGGTGATCGCCGCCATGCCCAGCACGCAGACGATCAGGAAGAAGAAGCCGATGAAGCCCGAGGCGTAGAAGACCGACTTGCGGGCCTCGCGCGCGTTGGGGACGGTGAAGAAGCGCATCATGATGTGCGGCAGGGCGGCCGTGCCGAACAGCAGGCCCAGCGACAGCGACACCGCCGACACCGGGTCGGCCAGCAGCGTGCCCGGCCCCATGATCTTGACGCCGTCCTTATGCGCGGCGATGGCGCTCTTGGCGATGGCCTCCAGGCTGAAGCCGAAGCGCGACAGCGCCAGGAAGGCCAGCAGAATGCCGCCGCCCAGCAGAAGCACCGCCTTGATGATCTGCACCCAGGTGGTGGCGATCATGCCGCCGAAGGTGACGTAGACCACCATCAGCACGCCGACCACGACGACCGCGACGTTGTAGTCCAGCCCGAACAGCAGCTTGATCAGCTGGCCGGCGCCGACCATCTGGACGATCAGGTAGAAGCACACCACCGTCAGCGAGCCGATGGCGGCGAAGGTGCGGATCTTGCCCTGGTCCAGCCGGTAGGAGGCGATGTCGGCGAAGGTGAAGTGGCCGAGGTTGCGCAGCCGCTCCGCCAGCAGGAACAGGATGATCGGCCAGCCGACGAAGAAGCTGATGGTGTAGACGAAGCCGTCATAGCCCTTGGCGAACACCAGGCTCGACAAGCCGAGCAGCGTCGCGGCCGACATATAGTCGCCAGCGATGGCCAGACCGTTCTGGAACCCGGTGATGCCGCCGCCGGCGGTGTAGAAGTCCGACGTGGAGCGGGTGCGGCTGGCCGCCCAATAGGTGATGCCCAGCGTCATCAGCACGAAGGCGATGAACATGCCGATGGCCGACAGGTTGACCGGCTGCTTTTCCAGCTGCCCGACATCGCCGGCGGCCAGCGCCGGCACGGCGGACAGGGTGGCGAACAGGGTGGCGGCAGCCGCCGCGAGGAGGATCCGGCGGGCGGTCATTGCAGCGTCTCCCGCGTGATCTCGTCGGTCAGGTCCTGAAAACGGCCGTTGGCGAAGTGGGAGTAGACGCCGGTCAGCAGCCAGGACAGGATGATGATCCCCGCCCCGATGGGAAAGCCGACGCTGAGCGACGACTCGTCGGACATCGGCTTGTGCAGCAGCTCCGGCGCGAAGGCGACCACCATCATGAAGCTGTAGTAGCCGACCAGCACGATGGCCGACAGGATCAGGGCCAGCCGGCTGCGCTGGCGCACCAGTTCCTGGAATTTGGGGTTCCGGCGGACCCTCTCGTAAACCGGGTTGTTGGCGGGGGAGTGCATGTTTCCTCCAGACGCTGGACGTCCTTGTGGTGCCCCGACCCGAATTGATGGGGCTGGGCTTATGGCTTTTCGGCTAACAAAACACTGTTTCGCAAATTTCCCGGAAATATGACGAATTGTTTCAGAGCAATTCAGGCAACAATCCCACCGATTCGCATTGAGGCGCGGCGGCGAAGCTGGGATGATGACGGCAACTCCCTAATCCCCGCATCCTGCCGTCCCCGCCCGGAAAATGATCCGCTCGCCCCTGTTCCTCCGGCTGTTCTCGGCGATCCTGATCTCGCTCGGGCTGTTCTCCGCCGCGGCCTATGTCTTCTCCGTCCCCTTCATCGAAGAGAAGGCTTACGAGATCGAACGCGACGCCAGCCGCACCATCCTCGACAACGTGTTTGAACTGGTCAGCCGCATCCGCGTCGGGCTGGAGGAACAGCGGACGTCGACGGTGGAGTCGTACAAGACCCGCCTGCGCGACGTGCTGGAACTGGCGGTCGGCTATATCGAGCATGTCTATGCCCGCGCCGACCGCGGCGAGATCACGATGGAGGAGGCCCGGCGCGAGGCGATGGAGGGGCTGCACGCCTTTCGCTACGGCAACGGCGACTATGTCTGGGCCATCGGCTACGACTCGGTGATCCTGTCCCACCCGTCGCCCGATTATGAGGGGCGGAAGTCCGACGATCTGCGCGACAATCTGGGCCGCCACATCCTGCCCACCATCGTCGCCACCGCCAAGCGCGAGGGGGAGGGGTTCCAGACCTATCCGTGGTGGCGGCCCAACGGCGACGAGCGGGCGCCGAAGCTCAGCTTCTTCAAGGATCTGTCGAAGCGCGGCATCATCGTCGGCACCGGCGCCTATCTGGCCGACGTCGATGCCGAGGTGGAGCGGCGCAAGGCCGAGGCGATCGAGGATCTGCGCCAGGCCCTGCGCAAGCTGCGCATCGCCCGCACCGGCTATCTCTACATCTTCGATTCGGCGAACCGGATGATCATCCACCCGAATTCGAACATCGAGGGCACGGCCTTCGGCGACCGGCTGAATTCGGCCACCGGCCGTCCCATCGCCGAGGATTTGAAGGCCGCGGCGGCCAAGGGGGTGCCGCTGACCTACCTGTGGGACAAGCCCGACGATCCCGGCAACTATGCCTACGAGAAGATCAGCTGGGTCCGGCATTTCGAGGGGTTCGACTGGTACATCGCCTCGTCGGTCTATGTGGACGAGCTGCGGCGGTCGTCGGTGGTGCTGGGCAACCGCATTCTCGCCATCGGCATGGCGCTGATGGCGGCGGGCAGCCTGCTGGGCTACATCGCGGTCGGGCGGCTAGTCCGGCCGCTGCGCCGTCTGGCCGATACCGCGGCGCAGGTGCGCGCCGGCGACCTCGACGCCCAGAGCGGCATCCGCCGCAGCGACGAGATCGGGCTGTTGGGAACCGCCTTCGACGGCATGGTCCGGCAGTTGCGCGACACCGTCGCCACGCTGGACAGCCGGGTGCGCGACCGCACCGCCGCGCTGGCGGAGGCGGAATCCCGGCAGCGCGTGATCCTGGACGCCATTCCCGCCTGCATCGCCGGGCTGGACCGCGACGGCCGTCTGACCTTCGCCAACCTGCGCTGGGCCGAACTGGTCGGGCGGGACAAGGCCGAGGTGATCGGCCGCGACCTTGCCGCGGTGGTCGGCCGGCGCGCCATGGCGGTGCTCGGTCCCCATCTCGACCGCTGCCTGTCGGGGAACGTGGTGACCTTCGAATATGCCTTCCCGCGCGACGGCCGCGAGATGGTGACCAAGACGACGCTGATCCCGCATCGCGGCGAGGGCGGACTGGAGGAGGGCGCCGTCACCGGCCTGTTCGTCCTGACGCTGGACATCACCGACGAGAAGCAGACCGAACGCCAACTGGTGGAGGCGCAGCGGCTGAAGGCGGTCGGGCAGCTGTCTGGCGGGCTGGCGCACGACTTCAACAACCTGCTGTCGATCATCATCGGCAACCTGTCGGCGGCGCGCGACCGCTACGCTTCGGTGGAGGGGCTGGATGCCTATCTGGAGCCGGCGCAGCGTGCCGGCCGCCGCGGCGCCGACATCACCGCCCGTCTGCTCGCCTTCTCCCGCCAGCAGCCGTTGAAGCCGGAACCGATCGAGCTGTGCGGCCTGCTGCGCGACATGGCGGTGCTGCTGCGCCGCTCCTTCCCCAGCTCCATCGCCATCGGCGTGCCGGAGGAGGGGCGGGAGTGCTGGACCATCGCCGACCAGACCCAGCTGGAAAACGCGCTGGTCAACCTCGCCATCAACGCGCGCGACGCCATGCCCGGCGGCGGGCGGCTGGACATCGCGGTGGGCATCCGCAGGGTGGAGGGCGACCAGTCCTTCGATGAGCCGGTGCGGCCCGACGATTACCTGGAGATCTGCGTCAGCGATACCGGCACCGGCTTCACGCCGGAGGCGCTGGCCCGTGCGGTGGAGCCTTTCTTCACGACGAAGGCTCTCGGGTCGGGGCTGGGGCTGTCGATGGTCTACGGCTTCGTCAAGCAGTCGCGCGGCTATCTGCGCATCGACAGCCGGCCGGGGGAGGGGACCGCCGTCACCCTGCTGCTGCCGCGCGCCGAGCCGGTGCCCCGCCTGCAGGAGGCCGATCCGGCTTCGGCCGAACCGCAGCCCGGTGGCTGGTCCGGCCAGCTGGCGCTGGTGGCGGAGGACAATGACGACGTGCGGCAGGTGATGCGCCAGCAGCTGGTGGATCTCGGCTTCTCGGTGGTGGAGGCGGCCAGCGGCGACGAGGCGGCGGAGCTGGTGGAGCAGATCGACGGGCTGTCGCTGCTGGTCTCCGACATCGTCATGCCCGGCCTGTCGGGGGTGGAACTGGCGCGGCGCGCCCGGCTGCTGCGGCCGGCCATGCGGGTGGTTCTGGTCAGCGGATTCGCGGTCGAGTATGGCGACGTCCCCGCCGATGCCGTCATACTGCGCAAGCCATGGGACAAGCGGGACCTGGTGGCGGCCATCGGCCACGCCGCCGAACCCGCGCCGGCCTGATAGAGTTGGGCAAACAGAACGCACCTGGAACAATCAGGGCGACGAGTGCCGAGGGGAAACGCGCGTGGGACAGAAGAAGCGCATCTATGTGATCGAGGACGAGGCCGACATCCGGCGGCTGGTGACGGAGGTGCTGGAGGGTTACGGCTATGAGGTGTCCTGCTGGGCGAGCGGGCGCGAGGCGCGGGCGGCGATCCTGCGCCAAGCCCCCGACCTGTGCCTGGTGGATCTCGGCCTGCCGGACATGGACGGCCTGACCCTGGTGCGTGAGCTGTGGGAGGATGTGCGGTTCGGCGTCATCATCCTGTCCGGGCGCGGCGGCACCTCCGACCGCGTGCTGGGGCTGGAGCTGGGGGCCGACGACTATATCGTGAAGCCGTTCGAGCCGCGCGAACTGGTCGCCCGCGTCAACAGCGCCATCCGCCGCCGCGAACAGCTGTCCAGCGCCGCCGCCCCGGCCGAGACCGCGCGGGCGCGCTTCGGCCCCTGGGTGTTCGATCTGGGCAACCTGACGCTGGCCGCCGACGATGGGCGGCAGGAAAGCCTGACGGCGGCGGAGGCCTCGCTTCTGCTGATGCTGCTGAAGGCGCCCAAGCGCGTGCTGTCGCGCGAGCATCTGCAGGGCCCCGATCAGGACCGCGACGATTTTCCCTATGACCGCAGCATCGACGTCCGCATCTCGCGCATCCGCAAGAAGATCGAGGAGGACCCGCGGGCGCCGCGGCTTATCAAGACCGTTTACGGCGCCGGCTACCTGTTCGCGGGAGACGTGACGTGGTTGCGGTGATTGGGTTGCGATGACGGGGGCACCTCCCCCGCGCCACGGCGAAACAACGCCAATAACAATTGGTCATAATCCTGAGAAAGTTGCGCAAAGCTGATCTGGTAGAGGCTGTTTCCAACACCGCCGCGCCCAATGTCGGCGCGCAACAAAGAACCCCTGGGGAGAACGGTCCGATGAGTGAAACTGCCGCCGCAGTCGATGTCAGCGTCAATCCGTACGAGCGCGATCTCGACCGCAACGCCGCCAATTTCGTCGCCCTGACGCCGCTGACCTTCCTGGAGCGCGCCGCCGCGGTGTGGCCCGACCGGCTGGCCGTCGTCCACGGCCCGGTCCGCCGGACCTGGGCGGAGGCCTTCGTCCGCGTGCGCCGTCTGGCCGCGGCGCTGGCGAATGTGGGGATCGGCACCGGCGACACCGTCGCCATGCTGGCCGCCAATACGCCGGAGCTGTTCGAAGCGCATTTCGGCGTGCCGCTGGCCGGCGCCGTGCTGAACGCCATCAACACCCGCCTGGACGCCGAGGCCATCGCCTTCATCCTGAAGCATGGCGAGGCGAAGATCCTGATCGTCGACCGCGAGTTCTCCGGCGTCGCCAGGAAGGCGCTGGCCCTGCTCGACGCGCCCATCCCGGTGGTGGACATCGACGACCCGACCTATACCGGCGGCGAGCTGATCGGCGACCGCGATTACGAGGCCTTCATCAGCGACGTCGGCACCGAGTATGCCTGGACACTGCCGGCCGACGAATGGCAGGCCATCGCGCTGAACTACACGTCGGGCACCACCGGCAACCCGAAGGGCGTCGTCTACCACCACCGCGGCGCCTACCTGAACGCGGTGTCGAACGCGCTGTCCTGGAACATGGGCGACGCGCCCGTGTATCTGTGGACGCTGCCGATGTTCCACTGCAACGGCTGGTGCTTCCCCTGGACCATCGCAGTCACCGCCGGCACCGCCGTCTGCCTGCGTCAGGTCCGCCCCGACGCCGTGCTGACGCTGATCCGCGACGAGAAGGTGACCAACTTCTGCGGCGCGCCGATCGTCCTGAACATGCTGAACAATGCGCCGGCCGAGCTGAAGCAGGGCATCGAGCATAAGGTGAAGGTGATGGTCGCCGGCGCCGCCCCGCCCGCCGCCGTCATCGCCGGCATGGAGCGCATGGGCTGGGAAGTCACCCATGTCTACGGCCTGACCGAATGCTACGGCCCGACCGTGGTCTGCGTCTGGCATGACCGCTGGGACGGCCTGTCGCTGGACGAGAAGGCGGCGATCAAGGCCCGCCAGGGCGTGCGCGGCCCGATGCTGGAGGCGGTGGTCGTCGCCGATCCCGTCACGCTGGAGCCGATGCCGAAGGACGGCCGCAGCATGGGCGAGATCATGATGCGCGGCAACAACGTCATGAAGGGGTATCTGAAGAACCCCAAGGCGACCGAAGAGGCCTTCGCCGGCGGCTGGTTCCACACCGGCGACCTCGCCGTCTGGCATGAGGACGGTTACGTCGAGATTAAGGACCGCTCGAAGGACATCATCATCTCCGGCGGCGAGAACATCTCGTCGATCGAGGTGGAGGATGTGCTCTACAAGCACCCCGAGGTGCTGGAGGCCGCGGTCGTTGCCCGCCACGATGAGAAGTGGGGCGAGACGCCTTGCGCCTTCGTCACCCTGAAGGACGGCGCCACCGCGACCGAGGCCGACATCATCGCCTTCTGCCGGTCGCACATGGCCCACTTCAAGTGCCCGCGCACGGTGGTGTTCGGCCCGCTGCCGAAGACCTCGACCGGCAAGATCCAGAAATACGTCCTGCGCAAGCAGACCGAAGGGCTGTAAGGGGCGGGGCGCTTTGCCCCCTCCCTGACCCTTTCCCACTCTTCGGCCAAGGCCCCCGCTCTCCTTCCTTCGTTCAACGGGGAAGAGAGTGGGGCAACGCCCCGCCATGCCCGCACGCCGCCCATTTTCAAAGGGACCCGCGCCATGAAGATCCTCTGCGCCGTGAAGCGCGTCGTCGATTACAACGTCAAGATCCGGGTCAAGACCGACCAGTCCGGCGTCGAGACGTCCAACGTGAAGTTCTCGATGAACCCCTTCGACGAGATCGCCGTCGAGGAAGCCGTGCGCCTGAAGGAGGCCGGCACGGCGACCGAGATCGTCGTGGTCTCCATCGGCCCGGCCCAGGCGCAGGAGACGCTTCGTACCGCGCTGGCGATGGGGGCGGACCGCGCCATCCTGGTGCAGACCGACGTCGAGACGCAGCCGCTGGCCGTCGCCAAGGTCTTGAAGGCGCTGGTCGAGAAGGAGGCCCCCGGCCTCGTCATCCTCGGCAAGCAGGCGATCGACGACGATTGCAACCAGACCGGCCAGATGCTCGCCGCGCTGCTGGGCTGGGGCCAGGGCACTTTCGCGTCGAAGGTCGCCGCCGCTGATGGCAAGGTCGCGGTGACGCGCGAGATCGACGGCGGGTTGGAGACCGTTGAGCTTAAGCTGCCGGCGGTGGTCACCGCCGACCTGCGCCTCAACGAGCCGCGCTATGCCTCGCTGCCGAACATCATGAAGGCGAAGAAGAAGCCGCTGGAGACCGTCGCTCCGGATGCGCTGGGCGTCGATGTCATGCCGCGGCTGACCACGGTGAAGGTGGCAGAGCCGGCCAAGCGTCAGGCCGGCATCAAGGTGCCGGATGTCGCCACCCTGGTCGACAAGTTGAAGAACGAGGCGCGGGTGATCTGAGGAGGCGCCTGTCCCGGTGCCCCACCCTAACCCTCCCCCGCTTCGCAGGGGAGGGAACTGCCGCCGAACGCCGACAAGCATCCTGCCCCCTCCCCTGCATCGGACGGATCTGCGGTCCGCCGAGAGCGGGGGAGGGTCGGGGTGGGGGCAAGTGTCAGCACTCCCCGCCCGCCCGACAGAGGAATCCGCCATGCCCATCCTGATCCTCGCCGACCACGACAACGCCGGCCTCAAGCCCGCCACCGCCTATGCGGTCACCGCCGCCGCCAAGCTCGGCGGCGACGTCCACCTCCTCGTCGCGGGCCGCAACGCCGCACCGGCCGCGGAGCAGGCCGCCAAGCTGGCCGGCGTCGCCAAGGTGCTGCTCGCCGACGATGCCGCTTACGAGCACGCGCTGGCCGAGCCGGTCGCAGCATTGCTGGTCTCGCTCGCCGCCGGCTACAGCCATGTCCTCGCCGCTGCCACCTCTGTCGGCAAGAATGTGCTGCCGCGCGTCGCGGCCTTGCTCGACGTGGCGATGATCTCCGACATCACCGGCGTGGTTTCCGCCGATACCTTCGAGCGGCCGATCTACGCCGGCAACGCCATCGCCACCGTGCAGTCGGCCGATGCGGTGAAGGTCGTCACCGTCCGCACCACCGCCTTCGAGGCGGCGGCAGCCACCAACGGCGCCCCGGTCGAAAGCGTCGCCGCCGTGGCCGATCCCGCCCTATCGAGCTTCGTCTCGGCCGAGCTGTCGAAGTCGGAGCGTCCGGAGCTGACCTCCGCCCGCATCGTCATCTCCGGCGGTCGCGGCATGCAGTCGGGCGACAATTTCCACCTGCTGGAGGCGATCGCCGACAAGCTGGGTGCTGCCGTGGGCGCCAGCCGCGCTGCGGTCGATGCCGGCTTCGTGCCGAACGACTATCAGGTCGGCCAGACCGGCAAGATCGTGGCGCCGGAGCTGTATGTCGCCGTCGGCATCTCGGGCGCCATCCAGCATCTGGCCGGCATGAAGGACAGCAAGGTGATCGTCGCGATCAACAAGGACGAGGAGGCGCCGATCTTCCAGGTCGCCGACTACGGCCTCGTCG
>NZ_CAMLJP010000149.1 GCF_946480385.1 uncultured Azospirillum sp. | reverse complement strand
CCTTGCGGCGCGATTCCTGGCTGCGGCACGAAGTGGCGGTGCGGCTCGACCGCGGGCTGTTGCGCCATATCGCCCGCGACCGCGCCCACGATCCCCGCCCCTTCACTGTCGATCTGCACACCGCGACGGTGCTGGACGACCACTTCGAGGAGCTGGCCCGCGCCATCCCGACGGAGATGCGCGGGAGGATCACCGCCGAACTGCCCTGCTGGGAACTGACCCTCGCCCCGTCCCAGGTGGTCGCGGCGGCGGGACGGCTCAGCGATGCCGGTTTCGCCGTGGCACTGGACCATGTGCCGATTGCGGCACTCGACGGTCTCGATCTGGCTGGACTGGAACCCGTCTTCATCAAAACGCAGTGGATCCACAGTGCCGCCGGGGTCGCCGATAAGCTCGCCGCCGCTATCGCCCGCATCGGTGCGGGGCGGCTGGTGCTGTGGCGTTGCGACGAACCCATGGCCCTCGACACCGGACGCGCCGCCGGGATCACCCTTTTCCAGGGCCGCGCCGCCGATGCCGCCGCGACCGCTCCCCGCCGTCTGTCCGAGCCCCGCCCTGTCGCCGAGGAGCCGGAAGAGCCGGAAGAACCCGCTCCGGCCCTGGCGGAAACGGCGGAGCCGACACCCCCGTTCCGCCCCGGCCTGCTCGGCCGGCTGCTGGGGCGCGGCTGACGGCCGCACAGCGCTGGCATCCGCCGCCCCGCGATTGACAGCGGGTCATTACGGGTTCCTAATAGTTAAAATGCTAACGAACAACGAAGGCGTCGGATGTCCGTCCAAACGCCCGCCAAGCCCGTCCCCTCCCCGGCGGCCCCCCGCTCTCCCCGCCTGCTGAACGCCACCGTTTTCGGGCTTGCCGGGGCCTTCGGGCTGCTGTCCTACATCGGCATCGGCCATGGGATGGAGGCGCTGTGGAACCCGACCGGCGCCGTCATCATCGCAGGCGGCATCGCCGTCGCCGCCCTGATGGCCTTCCGGGCCAGCGAGCTGCACGCCGCCCTCGCCTCGCTGCGTGCGATCTTCCGCGACGACGAGTCCATCGCCCCCGACATCGCGGAGCTGGTGGCCTTCGCCCGCCTCTATCAGCGCGGCCAGATCCAGCGGGCGGAGGAACAGGGGACGAAGGCCGGCAGTCCCTTCCTGCGGCTGGGGTTGCAGCTGATCGCCGACGGCACACCGGTCAACGACATCCTCCATGTGATGAACTGGCGCATCCAGAAGCTGATCGAGCGCGAGTCGGTGCAGTCGCGCCTGTACCGCACCCTGGCCGGTCTGGCGCCCGCCTTCGGGCTGCTGGCGACGCTGGTCGGGCTGATCGGCATGATGGCGCAGCTCGGCACCGCGACGATTTCGCAGGTGGGCGAGCACATGTCGGTGGCGCTGGTGGCGACGCTATACGGCGTGGTGCTCGCCAACCTCGTCTTCAAGCCGATCGCCATCAAACTGGAACAGCGCACCGCGCGGCGCGTGGCGATGCTGAACGTGCTGCTGGAAGGCATCATCCTGGTGCGTCTCGGCCGCTCGCCGACAGTCATCGCCGAAGCGCTCGCCGAGTTCGTGCGCGAGCGCGGGGACGAACTCCATGGCACCTCCTGACGATGGGGTGCGGGACCGGGATCTGGCGCCCGACGATGCGCAGGACCTCGCCACCCCCACCTGGGCGACCAATTTCGGAACGAATGGCGGTCTGCTGCCCCCGGCGTCGGAGGAGGACCAGGAGATCTGGCTGCTCAGCTACTCCGACCTCGTCACGCTGCTGCTGTCGGTGTTCGTCATGTTGCTGGCGATCACCACGCTGAAGGACCAGCTGCCGACCACGCCGCAGCCGGAAACGCCCGCTGTCGCGCTCCACACGACCGCGACGCTCCCGCCCCTGTTCGACGAGCCGGAACCGACCATGGTTCCCCAGCCGGCTCCGACAGAGCCCATCCAGCCGCCCGACCCGCGTCCGCGCCTGGACGACGACGAAGTGGCGGTAACCGCACCCGATCTGGTCGCGGCACGGTGGCGCGAAGCGCTGGCGAAGCTGGGCGTGCCGCCCAGCGTGGCGGTCGATGTGCGGCAGAACCGGGTCGGCATCGTCATTGGCGACGGCATTCTCTTCGCTCCCGGACAGGCCGACCTGACGCCGGGCGGCGACGGACTGCTGCGCCGGCTCGCCCCGACGCTGGCGGCGACCCGCGGCGAAGTGGTGGTGGAAGGGCACAGCGACTCCACACCGATCAGCAACCGCCGCTTCCCCTCCAACTGGGAACTGTCGGGCGGCCGGGCGGCCAGCGTGGTCCGCCGGCTGATCGAGCTGGGACTGCCGCCGGACCGGCTGTCGGCGGTGGGCTTCGCCGACACCCGGCCGCTGTCCGCCGGCAGCGATCCGGCATCGCTGGCACGCAACCGCCGCGTCGCCATCACCATCCAGGCCGACGGCATTCCCGGCGGCCACGACCCCGTCAGAGCGATTCCATAGGGGCAGGGTTTGATTTGACGCAATGCAGCGACGCGGCGAAGGGGGCTATGCTGAGATCTGGTGGTCGATCTGGTTGACGTATTGTCCTCCACCCCGATGGCGCCGCCCCCGGCGGAGGTTTCCCGGCGGAAACATTCAACAGGGGCATCCCGGCGCCCCTTCCCCCGCCCGCCGGGGGAAGGTCGGGGAGGACTTTTCCACGGTACTGCCGTGGCCGCCACCATCCCGCACGGTTCCCGTCCCGCCCAACCGGCTGGAGTGACCATGTCCGTTCAGCCTTCCACGCAATCGTCCGCCGACCAACCTGCCGCCCCTGCCACCGATATTCCGGCCACCGCGACTCCGGCCGCCGGGCAGGTGGTCGCCGTCCGTGGCTCGGTCATCGACCTCCGCTTTCCCGAAGCGGCGCTGCCGCCGCTGTTCGATGCGGTGGAGATCCTGTGGGACGGCCCGGAACGGCTGGTGGCGGAGGTGCAGAGCCATCTCGACGCCCGAACCGCGCGGGCCATCGCCCTGCAGGGCACGTCGGGCCTGCAGCGCGGCACGCCGGTCCGCTCCACCGGCAGCCCACTGACCGCCCCGGTGGGTGACGCGGTGCTGGGCCGGCTGATCGACGTCATGGGGCTGGCGCGCGACGACAGGCCGGAACTGCCGCCCGACACCCCACGCGCGCCGATCCACCGCGCCCCGCCGCCGCTCGCCCGTCGCAGTCCGCGCCGCGACCTGTTGGAAACCGGCATCAAGGTAATCGACCTGCTGGCCCCGATGGCCCGCGGCGGCAAGGCCGCCATGTTCGGCGGCGCCGGGGTCGGCAAGACCGTGCTGGTGATGGAGCTGATCCGCAAGATGGTGGAGCGCCACACCGGCATCTCCGTCTTCGCCGGCATCGGCGAGCGATCCCGCGAGGGGCAGGAACTGTGGGAGGAGATGAAGCGCTCCGGCGTGCTCGACCGCACCGCGCTCGTCTTCGGACAGATGAACGAGCCGCCAGGCGCACGCTGGCGCGTCGGCCTGACCGCCCTGACCATCGCCGAGCATTTCCGCGACGAGGAGCGGCGCGACGTTCTGCTGCTGATGGACAATGTCTTCCGCTTCGTCCAGGCCGGTGCGGAGGTGTCGGGCCTGCTCGGCCGCCTGCCGTCGCGCGTCGGTTATCAGCCCACGCTCGCCAGCGAGATCGCCGAGCTTGAGGAGCGGGTGGCCTCCACCCCCGGTGCGGTGGTGACGGCGATCCAGGCGGTCTATGTCCCGGCCGACGACTTCACCGATCCGGCGGTGGCGGAACTGTTCAGCCATCTCGACAGCTCCATCGTGCTGTCGCGCGCCATGGCGGCGGAGGGGCTGTATCCGGCGGTCGATCCGCTGACCTCCACCTCCAGCCTGCTCGACCCGCTGGTGGTGGGGGAGGCGCATTACCGGCTGGCGGAGGAGGTGCGCAAGACCATCGCCCATTACCGCGAATTGCAGGACGTCATCGCACTGCTGGGCATGGAGGAGCTGAGCGCCGCCGACCGTCTGGCCGTGCGCCGCGCCCGCCGCCTGCAGCGTTTCCTAACCCAGCCCTTCATGGTGACGGAGGCCTTCACCGGCCATGCCGGCGTCAGCGTGCCGTTGGAGGAAACGCTGAAGGGCTGCCGCGCCATCCTGGACGGCGACTGCGACGATTGGGCGGAAAGCGCCTTCTTCATGACCGGCACCCTGGATCAGGTCCGCGAGCGCGACAGCGCCGGGAGGGCGGCATGAGCGATCTTTCCCTCATCATCACCACGCCGACCTCCGTCGCCGCCCAGCTCACCAGTCTCCGCCATCTGCGGGCGGAGGACGCCAGCGGCGCCTTCGGCATCTGGCCCGGCCATGCCGACCTGCTGACCGCCCTGGCGATCTCCGTCATAAGCTGGCGCACGACCGACGGGCGGGAGGGCCATTGCGCCGTGCGCGGCGGGGTGCTGACCATCCGCGACGGCGCGAAGATCGCGGTGGCGACGCGCGAGGCGGTGCCCGGCGACGACCTCCGCGCGCTGGAACGCGACGTGCTTGCCCGCTTCCGCCGCAATGTGGAGGAGGAGGGGGAAGCACGGTCCGGCGCCCGCCGCATGCATCTGGCGGCGATCCGCCACATCCTGGCCTATCTGCGCCCGGACCGCCGCCGTCCGGAAAATCCCGGCGGACCCTTCGCCCCCACCCAGGACGGCGGGGAGGACGCGCCATGACCGACGAGCAGGACCCGCTTCCCGACAGCGTCCGCCGCCAGCGCGAACGGCGGGAGCATTGGCTGCGCGAGGGCGAACGGCCGATGGGCCGCAACCTCGCCCTGATCGGGGCGCTGGGCTGGCTGGTGATCGTACCGACGCTGGCTGGCCTGTTTGCCGGGCGCTGGCTCGACGAGCGGGCCGGCGGCGGCATTTTTTGGACGGCGGCGCTGCTGTTCGCGGGCGTGGTGCTCGGCGGATGGCTCGCCTGGAACCGCATCGAACAGGAACGCTGACATGACGACCGTCCCCTTCCTTGTCCCCGTCATCATCGGGGCGCTGGCCGGTCTGGCGCTTGGCGTCCTGTTCTTCCGCGGACTGGCGGCGACGGCACGGCTCTATGCGCTGGGCGGGGTCCGCCGCGCGGTACCGCTCTATCTGCTTCGGCTGGCCGGCGCCACCGCCGGATTCACCATCGCCGCCGTCTGGGGCGGGGCGGAGGCGCTACTGGCGATGCTTGCCGGCTTCCAACTGGCCCGCACCGTCGTGGTCCGCCGGGAAAAGCGGGCGCAGGAGGGGACGCCATGACCGAATCCCCGCTGACGACCCCGGTGGTCTTCCTGCTGGGTCCAGTTCCGGTCACCCTGCCGGTCGTCGTCACCTGGGGGCTGATGGCGGTCATGGCGCTCGGCTCCGCGCTGGCGACCCGGAGGCTGCGGGTTGAGCGGCCTGGCCCGGTCCAGAGCGTGCTGGAACTGGTGGTGGAAACTCTGCGCCGGCAGATCGCCGAGACGATGCAGACCGACGCCACCCCCTTCCTGCCGCTGCTGGGCACGCTGTTCCTCTATCTGGCGGTCGCCAACCTGTCGGGGCTGGTTCCGGGCATGAAGGCGCCGACCGCTTTCCTGGAGACGGCGGTGGCGCTGGCGCTGGTCGTGCTGCTGGCGTCGCAGGCACTGGGCATCCGCCGACGCGGCCTGTGGGCCTATCTGAAGGGCTTCGCCCACCCCACCCCGCTGCTGCTGCCGCTGAACCTGCTGTCGGAGCTGACGCGCGCCTTCTCGCTGTCGATCCGCCTGTTCGGCAACGTGATGAGCGGGGAGTTCGTCATTGCCATCGTGCTGTCGCTGGCCGGCCTGTTCGTGCCGGTGCCGCTGATGGCGCTGGAACTGCTGCTGGGCCTCGTCCAGGCGTACATCTTCACCATTCTTGCCGCGGTCTTCATCGGCGGCGCCGTCGGAACAATCGAGAAAGGCTAAGAACCATGGACGTCCATGCCATCAGCATCCTCGGCGCCGCACTGGCGGTGTCGGTCGGCGCCATCGGCCCGGCATTGGCGGAGGGCCGCGCCGTCGCCGCCGCGATGGAGGCCATCGCCCGCCAGCCCGAGGCCGCCAACACCCTGTCGCGCACCCTGTTCGTCGGTCTGGCGATGATCGAGACCATGGCGATCTACTGCCTCGTCGTGGCGCTGCTTCTGCTGTTCGCCAACCCGTTCGCCTGAGCGCCGCAATCCCGAGGTCCGACATGCACATCGACGGTTGGACGCTTCTGCTCCAGGCGGTCAATTTCCTGATCCTGGTCTGGCTGCTGCACCGCTTCCTCTACCGCCCGATCCTGGCGGTGATCGCGGAGCGGCAGGCCGCCACCGAGCGCGTCCGCACCGAGGCCGAGGCTGCGCGCCAGGCCGCCGAAACGGCACGCCAGACCCTGGAGGCGCAGCGCACCGCCCTGCCCGCCGAACGCGACCGCCTGATCGCCGCCGCCCGCGCCGAAGCGGAGGCCGAACGCGCCGCCCTGCTGGAGAAGGCGAGGGGCGAGGCCGACCACGCGCTGGAGGAGGCCCGCAGCCGGCTGGCCGACGAACGGGCACAGGCGTTGGACGCGCTGCAGCGCCATGCCGCCGATCTCGGCACACAGCTGGCGACCCGGCTTCTGCGCGACGCCCCGGCGAATGCCCTGACCCGTCCCCTGCTGGAGGACGCATGTGCCGCGGTGGAGGCCCTGAGCGGCCCCCAGCGCCACTCGCTCGCCGACGGGATCGACCCGGTGCCGGTGCGCCTTGCCGCCGCAGGCCCGCTGTCGGACGACGACACCGCCCTGGCGCGCGACCGGCTGGCAGCGGCGCTCGGCCGGCCGGTCGCGCTGGAGTTGGTCGAAGACCCGTCGCTGATCGCCGGGGTCGAGCTGCATTTTGCCCACAGCGTCGTCCGCCGCAGCTGGAAACAGACGCTGGCCGAGGCGAAGGAGGAGATGACCCGTCATGACTCCGCAAGAAGCGATGCCGACGCCCTCGCTTGAGGACGCGCTCGACGCCTGGATGCCGGGCGCGCTGCGCCGGCTGGACGGGCTGGATACGGCCGCGCGGCTGGAATCGGTCGGACGGGTGGAGGCGGTCGGCGACGGCATCGCCCATGTCTCCGGGCTGCCCGACGTCCGGGTAGACGAGCTTCTGCTGTTCCCCGGCGGCGTCGCCGGGCTCGCCATGGATCTCGACGAGCAGATCGGCTGCGTTCTGCTGGGCGATGCCACGCAGGTCACTGCCGGCGGCACCGTCCACGGCACCGGGACGGTGCTGCGCGTGCCGGTCGGCGACAAGCTGATGGGGCGGGTGGTCGATCCGCTGGGCAACCCGCTGGACGACGGCCCGCCGGTGGAGGCCGAAAGGTGGGAGCCGGTGGAGCGCCCCGCCCCCACCATCGCGGAGCGCGCGGCGGTGTCCGAACCGCTGCTGACCGGCACCGTGGTCATCGACGCCATGTTCCCGCTCGGCCGTGGCCAGCGCGAGCTGTTGATCGGTGACCGCGCCACCGGCAAGACCGCCATCGCGGTGGACGCCATCCTCAATCAGACGGACGGCGACGTGTATTGCGTCTATGTCGCCATCGGCCAGAAGGCGTCGGGCGTCCGTGCGGCGATCGAGGCGGTGCGCCAGGGCGGTGCGGCGGCGCGCACCCTGTTCGTCATCGCCGCCGCCGATTCCGCCCCCGGCCTGCAATGGCTGGCGCCCTATGCCGGCTTCACCATGGCCGAATATTTCCGCGACAGCGGCCGGCACGCCCTGGTCATCGTCGACGATCTGACCAAGCATGCGGCAGTCCACCGCCAACTGTCGCTCCTGCTGCGCCGTCCGCCGGGGCGCGAGGCCTATCCCGGCGACGTCTTCTATCTGCACAGCCGCCTGCTGGAACGCGCGGCCAAGCTGACGACCGCCAAGGGCGGCGGCTCGCTGACCGCCTTGCCCATTGCCGAAACCCAGAGCGGCAACCTGTCGGCCTACATCCCGACCAACCTGATCTCGATCACCGACGGGCAGGTCTGCCTCGACGCCAAGCTGTTCTACGAGGGGCAGAAGCCGGCGGTGGACATCGGCCGCAGCGTGTCGCGCGTCGGCGGCAAGGCGCAGCCGCCGGTGCTGCGCACGCTGGCCGAACCGCTGCGGCTCGACTACGCCCAGTTCCTGGAACTGGAGGTCTTCACCCGCTTCGGCGGTCTGGTGGACGAGCGGACGCGCAAGGCGGTGGCGCATGGCCAGCGCATGCGAGCCCTGCTGGCCCAGCGCCACCTGTCGCCCCGCCCGCTGGTGGTACAGGCGGCGCAGCTGCTGGCCCTGGCTGACGGCACGCTGGATGGCCTGCCGCTGGAGGCGATCCCACGCTTCCAGGCCGCACTCGCCACCTTGGCCGACGCCCGTCCGCCGAAGATCGGCGGCAAGCTGGACGACGCCACCAAGACGGCATTGCGCGACCTGATCGCCCAGGCGGCAGCAGGCCTTGGCGGAGAGACGCCCGGAGCAGTGCCATGACCGAGCGACTGACGGAGGTCGAGGCGCGGAAGGCCAGCGTGCAGGAGCTGGGGGCAGTGACCGACGTGATGCGCTCGCTCGCCGCCATGCGGCTGCAGCAGGCGCTCGGCACGCTGGCCGGCACCCGCGCCTACGCCGAGGTGATCGCCGGGGCGCTGGCCCAGGCCGCCACATTGCTGGAAGACGCCCCGACGCAGTGGCCGGTGAACGGGCATGGCCGTTCAGCGCTCGTGCTGTTCGCGCCGGAACATGGCTTCGTCGGGGCCTTCGCCGAACGGCTGGTCGATGCGGCGGTCGCCGCCCCGCCCGGCTGTGCGCTGTGGGTGGTGGGCCAGCGCGGCGCTGCATTGCTGGACGAACGCGGCCGCCCGCCCGCTTGGTGCACGGCGATGGCGACCAACACGGACGCCGTCACCGCCACCGCCCGGCGCATCGCCGACGCGCTCTATCGCGCTGCGGCAGACGGACGGCTGGGCCGGGTGGAGCTACTCTATGGCCGCACCAACGCTGGTGCGCCGCCGGAGCTGGTGCGCCGGCCGTTGCTGCCGCTCGGCCTGCCGCGGGACGGTGCCCGGACGGTGCCGCCGCTCATCAACATGCCGCCGCGCGAGCTGATCGCCCGGCTGGTGGACGAGTATGTCTTCGCCCTGCTGGCCGACGCTGCGATGGAGAGCTTCGCCGCGGAGAATGCCGCCCGCCTCACCACCATGATGACCGCCCGCCACAACATCGAAACCACGCTCGACGAACTGACCGCAACGGCGCGCCATCTCCGCCAGGAACAGGTTACGAATGAACTGATCGAGCTGGTGTCGGGGGCCGAGGCGATGGGGTGAGAGGGCACGCGAACGCCGTCAGCAGTTCCGCCGCCGCCAGCGCCGCGATCACCTCCGGCCGCTTGTCGCCCGTCAGCGCGGCACCGATGGGACAGGTCAGCCCCGCCAACGCATTGACCTCCCGCCCGCGCGCCCGAAACCAGCGCTCGAACTTCGCCCGCTTGGTCGCCGAGCCGATCATACCGACATAGGCGGCGTCGCCCCGTCGCAAGGCCGCCTCGGCGATCTCGAAGTCCAACGCATGGCTGTGAGTCAGCACCAGATAGCCGGCCCCGGCGGGGGCGTTCGCAAGCGGGTCGAGCGGGCTGTCGGTCAGAATGCGCTCCACCCCGGCCGGGATTGTCTCGGGAAACTCCTGCGCCCGGCCGTCGATCCACAGCAACCGAAGCGGCAGCGGGGCGAAGGCCGCCGCCATCGCACGGCCGACATGGCCGGCACCGAACAGCAGCAGGGTCGGACGCGCCGCCAGCGCCAAGCGCTCCCGCTCCTGCAAGGCGGCGAGTGTGGCGGGGTCGGCCCGCTCCAGCCGCAGCACCACATGCCCACCGCAGCACTGTCCGGTCGCCGGTCCCAGCGGAAGATCCAGCATCTCAGCGGCGGTGCCGTCCTCCAGCATCTGGCGCGCGGTGGCAATGGCGGTCCATTCCAGCCGGCCGCCGCCGACGGTGCCGGCGCAGACTTCCCGCCCGACCAACATGCCGGCCCCCTCCTCGCGCGGGGTGGAGCCGCGCGCCTCGGCAACGGTGACGAGGATGGCGGGAGCGCCCTGGGACAGCCAGCCGGAGAGGGTGGTGGAGAGGGATGTCATGGTTGAGGGGAGGCCGCCACCCGCTCCCGCAACGCCGCGATGCAGCTCAGCACCCGCTCCGGCGTCGCCGGCGCGTCCAGCCTGGGGCAGAAGCGGTGGTCGGCGACGCTCGCCACCGCGTCGGACAGGGCGTGAAGCACCGACATGCCCAGCATGAAGGGCGGCTCGCCCACCGCCTTGGAACGGAAGATGGTGTCCTCGCGGTTCGGCGCGTTCTCCAGAAGCGCGACGTTGAAGATGCGCGGACGGTCGGAGCAGGCCGGGATCTTGTAGGTACTGGGCGCGTGGGTGCGCAGGCGGCCCTGCGCGTCCCACCACAGTTCCTCCATGGTCAGCCAGCCCATGCCCTGGACGAAGCCGCCCTCGATCTGGCCCCGGTCGATGGCAGGGTTCAGCGACCGGCCGCAGTCGTGCAGGATGTCCACCCGGTCGACGACATACTCGCCGGTCAGCGTGTCCACCGTCACCTCGGCGCAGGCCGCGCCATAGGCGAAGTAGTAGAACGGCGTGCCGCGCCCGGCCGCACGGTCCCAATGGATCTTCGGCGTCTTGTAGAAGCCGGTGGCCGACAGCTGCACCCGCGCCATATAGGCAGCGCGCACCAGATCGGCGAAGCTCATGTCGCGATCGCCGACCAGCACCCGGTTGCGCTGGAACCGCACCGCGTCGGGCGCGACACCCCAATGGGCCGCCGCGAAGGCGACCAGCCGCTCCTTGATGGTGCGGGCCGCCGCCTGCGCCGCCTTGCCGTTCAGGTCGGAGCCGGACGACGCCGCGGTGGCCGAAGTGTTGGGCACCTTGCCGGTATTGGTGGCGGTCGGGCGGATGTTGGCGATGTCGACCTGGAACTCCTCCGCCACCACCTGGGCGACCTTGGTGTAGAGCCCCTGCCCCATCTCGGTGCCGCCATGGTTCAGCTGGATGCTGCCGTCGGTGTAGACGTGAACGAGCGCGCCGGCCTGATTGTAGTGGCTGGCGGTGAAGGAAATGCCGAACTTGACCGGCGTCAGCGCCAGCCCCTTGCGCAGGATGCGGCTGTTGGCGTTGAAGGCGCGGATTTCCTCGCGTCGCGCCCAGTAGCCGCTGCTTTCCTCCAACTGCGCCACCAGCACCGGCAGGATGTTGTCGGTGACGGTCTGGTGATAGGGCGTCAGGCTGCGGCCGTCCGTCTCGGGATCGGTGCCGTAGAAGTTCCGCTTGCGGATCTCCAGCGGGTCCTTGCCCAGCGCGAAGGCGATCTCGTCGATCACCCGCTCCGCCGCGACCATGCCCTGCGGTCCGCCAAAGCCGCGGAAGGCGGTGTTGGACACCGTGTTGGTCTTCAGCGGCAGGGATTCCAGCCGTGCAGCCGGATAGAAATAGCCGTTGTCTGCATGGAACAGCGCACGGTCGGTCACCGGCCCCGACAGGTCGGCGGCATAGCCGGCGCGCGCCGCAAACAGCATGTCGACGCCCTGGATCAGCCCGCTGTCGTCGAAGCCGATGCGATAGTCGATCTCGAAATCGTGGCGCTTGCCGGTGATCTGGAAATCGTCGTCGCGGTCGGGGCGCAGCTTGGCGGCGCGGCCGGTGCGCTTGGCGACCAGCGCGGTGCAGGCGGCGAACAGGTTGGATTGTGTCTCCTTGCCGCCGAAGCCGCCGCCCATCCGCCGCACCTCCACCGTCACCGCGGCGCTGGGCAGGTCCAGAACATGGGCGACGATGTGCTGGACCTCCGTCGGGTGCTGGGTGGAGACGTGGATCAGCACCTCCTGGTCCTCGCCCGGCACCGCCATGGCGATCTGGCTTTCCAGGTAGAAATGCTCCTGCCCGCCGATGGCGAGCCTGCCCTCCACGCGATGCGCAGCCTCGGCCAGCGCCGCATCGGCGTCGCCCACCCTCAGGGTCATCGGCGCGGTAACCAGGGTGCGCTCACCATCACGGGCGGCGGCGATGGTCAGGATGGCGGGCAGGTCCTCATACTCGATCACCGCCAGCTTGGCGGCGCGGCGGGCCTGATCGCGGGTTTCGGCGGCGACGGCGAAGATCGGCTGGCCGACATGTTCGACCAGCGTCGAGGCGAACAGCGGCTCGTCATGCTTGCCCATGCAGCCGATGTCGTTCACCCCCGGCACATCGTCGGCGGTGAAGACCGCCACCACGCCGGGAGCCTGCCTGACCGGCGACAGGTCGATGGAGCGGATGCGCGCATGCGCCCGGCCGCTGAGGCCCAGATAGACGTGCAGCAGCCCGGCCGGCTCGGCGATGTCGTCGACGTAGACCGCCTCGCCGCTGACATGCTTGTGGGCGCTTTCATGCCTACGGGAGTCATGGACGGCGCCCTGGATGCGGTCCGGAGCGGTGATGGGAGCGATGGGCGTCGTGACGTCAGGCATGGGCCAGCCTCCGGTCGCCGACCAGACGGGTTTCCGCCGCCGGGTCGCTGGTCTCGACATACAGCTTCATCAGCAAATTCGCGGCCACGGTGGAGCGGTAGGCCGCGCTGGCCCGCCAGTCCGACAGCGGCGCGTAATCGTCCGCCAGCGCCTCCATGCCCTGGCGAACGCAGTCCTCGGTCCAATGACGGCCCAGCAGCACCGCTTCCGCCCCGCCGGCGCGTTTGGGCGTACCGGCCATGCCGCCGAAAGCGATGCGGATGTCGGCGACCCGCCCCTCGCCGTCCAGCGTCAGGCGGAAGGCGCCGCAGACGGCGGAGATGTCCTGGTCGAAGCGCTTGGCGATCTTGTAGGCATGGAACCGCACCCCCGCCGCCGGCTTGGGCAGGATCACCGCCTCGACGAACTCGCCCTCGCGGCGGTCCTGCTTGCCGTATTCGATGAAGAACTCCTCCAACGGCAGTTCGCGCGTCTCGTCGCCGCGCCGCAGCCGCAGGGTGGCGCCGCAGGCGATCAGCGCCGGCGGCGTGTCGCCGATGGGGGAGCCGTTGGCGATGTTGCCGC
>NZ_CAMLJP010000148.1 GCF_946480385.1 uncultured Azospirillum sp. | reverse complement strand
GCGGCAAGCGCACCGGCATTGGTGTCGACGGCCTCTTTGCCCTCGGTGCCGCTGCGGGTATCGCGGGACTGGTCGGATTTCCCGATGGCCGGGGGGGCGGCCACCGTCTGGGTACGCACCGGCGGCGCCACCTGCTGAGCCGCCTGGACCGCCGGGGACATGGCGATCTGCGCCGCTGGCGTCAGCTGCGGCGTTGGCTTCAGCGTCTGGTAGGACGGTATGGCCGGATTGAATTGCATTTCCAAAATATGCGCCTACCCGGCGCAGGATTCAAGAAGCGCGGCCGTAGCCGTCATTCGACCGGCTCCAGCGCCTCCGACGGGACGAGGCCGTCACGGATGGCGAAGCCGTAGCGCCCTTCCTCCAGCGCCGTCACATCGTAATGCAGGGCTTTGGCGATGCTGTTGTCGGCGTTGAAGGTCAGGACGCGCGGCTTCAGCGCCGCGATCTCGGTCGGCTGGCAGTACCAGGAGGCGGCAATGATCACCTCGTCGCCGGGCTGGCAGCTGCGCGCCGCCGAGCCGTTCAGCACGCAGGCGCGCGACCCGCGCTCGCCATAGATCACATAGGTGCTGATGCGGGTGCCGGAGTTCTTGTTCCAGATTTCGACGAACTCCAGCGGGACGATGCCCACCGCTTCGCAGTGCTCCGGGTCCAGGGTGATGGAGCCTTGATAGTTCAGATTGGCGTCCGTCACGCGAATCCCGTGCAGCTTCGCCCGTACCACCTTGATCATCGCCCACCCCCCTGGAAAGCGGTTCTGCCCGTCGCGCTCGTTTGTAACGGCAATGATGGAAAGGGCAAGCGGAGTCTCGCTGCACCGCGGGATGGTTCAGGGAGTTTCCGGTAAGGCGGCCCCCGACTGCGACGGGCCAGGAGAAGAGACGGGCGCCGGCGCCTGCCTCACCTTCTGTTGGCGGGTCCGCCGCCGCTCCAGCACCATCGCCATCGCCAGCAGCACGGCGATCCCCGCCAGATTGACCGCCAGCACCGTCACGGAATTCCGCTCGGCCAGCAGCACGGCGGTGCCGGCGATGGACAGCACGACGCCGACGCAGAAGACCGGCAGCGAATGCCGACCGCAGGCGATCAGCAGCCGGGCGGGGGCGGAGCGCAGCCAGCCCGCCTCGCGCGGCACCAGCAGCGCCGCCGCACAGGCCAGCGCCAGGAAATGCAGAAGCCGCATCGGCCCCAGCGTGTCCTTGTCGGCCCAGGGGATGGACTGCTCAGGCAGCCAGCCTTGCAGTGCCGCCGGCGTCAGCGCATGACCGATGTCGGAGGCCGCAAACTTCCACAACGCCATGCCGACCAGCAGAGCCAGCGACCCGGCCAGCAGCCAGCGGGAGCGCGGCAGCCGAACCCGGCCGCTGCGCACCACCAGCGCGAGGCTGGTGCCGAGAAAGAACACGCATTGCCAGGCCAGCGGGCTGAAGTTCCAGTCCTCGTCCCACAGGTTGGGCGGGACCAGTCCGGGCGCCGCCTGAGCGACCAGATAGAGCACCAGCGACAGCGCCACGGCCGCATAACCGAAGCGGGCATAGGTCCACAGGAACAGCGGCGCCACCGCCACCAGCAGGATGTAGAGCGCCAGGATGTCGAAGGCGAAGGGCAGATACATCAGCACCAGATGCCACGCGATGGCGCTCACCGGGGTTTCGAACAGCGGTTCGAAGCTCTCCAGCCGGTTCGACGCCTCCATCGGCAGATCGCCGAAATGGACGGCGAGCGCGACGATCAGAGCGCTGACCAGCATGGTCATGATGTTGGCCGTCCACAGTTGCCGGCAGCGGCCGAGCGCCTTGCGCTGGCAGGCGGCGAACCCGCGCTCCGCCAGCACCGGACCATAGGCCAGCGCGATGGCGTAGCCGGAGATGAAGACGAAGATCTCTGCCGAATCGGATGGGCCGAAGCGGGCGGGCATCAGCTTTGCCAGCGGGTTTCCGCCGACATGGTTGATGAAGATGATCAAAAGGGCCACGCCCTTGAAGAGATCGAGACGTGCGTCGCGTGCCTGACGTTGCTGCATGCAGCCGTGCCTCTCCTGCTGTGGCGGGCTCCCCGGCGGGGCGGATGCCGCCCTGAGGGGGGTCAGCAGACGAATCGCGGTGGCGCCGGACCACCGAAGGTTCGGCACCGCCACGGCGGATGTAGTCCACCATGGACATTTTCGCCGGCCGGGTGTCCAGCGCGATGGGGGAACCCTTCCAACGCGGCGCCGGAGGGGAAAAGCGTTAAGCCCTTCTCAGGGGGGCTGTGGCAACCACCCCGTTATCGGGCGTCCGCAAGGGCGGGAACGGGAATAGGACGGCCCTGTTGGGGACAGGGGGCAGCTTGGCAATGCCCGACCGGCCGATGCGTGGAGTGCCGCCCGATGACCGCCACCGATCCCCTGCCGCACCCACTGCCGCACCCACTGCCGATGTCGGACCTTCCGCAGGGACCGGGCAGAAGGCTGCTGTTTGCCTGCTTCAGCCTCGGTTTTGCGCTGAGCGGCTTTTTTGACGGGATCCTGCTGCACCAGATCCTGCAGTGGCACCATCTGCTATCCGGCCTCTCCAGCCCGGCCTATGCCGACATCCGGGTGCAGATCCTGGCGGATGGACTTTTCCACACCCTGATGTACGTGATTGCCGCCATTGGGCTTTGGCTGCTGTGGCGCGGGCGCATGGCCCTGGCCTTTGTCGGCGGGCGCCGGCCGATGGGATGGGCGCTGGTTGGATTCGGTGCCTGGCACATCCTGGACGGGCTATTGTCCCATTGGCTGCTCGGCATCCACCGCATCCGCATGGACGTCGAGAACAAGCTGTTCTGGGATCTGCTATGGTTCTTCGTCTTCGGTGTCGCCGTGATGGTGGCGGGATGGTTGCTGACACGCGGCGACCACGGCCCCACGAACAGGGTCGGCGTGCGCCGGACGGCTGTGCCCCTGCAGCTGGCGCTTGCCGTCGGCATCGCCGGGGCGGTCGCCAACTTGCCGCCGCCCGGCGTCACCACCACGCTCGTGCTGTTCCGCCCGGACATCGCCCCGGTCGAGGCGCTGGCGGCGCTGGCATCCGTCAACGGCCGCGCGGTGTGGAGCGACCCCAGCGGTCAGCTCTGGGCCATCGACCTGCCCGACGGAGGCAGCACGCTCGGCCTCTACCGCCGGGGGGCGCTGCTGGTCAGCAACAGCGTGGTCCCGACCGGGTGCCTGGACTGGTTCAGGCTGTCGCCCGGACAGACCGCCTCGCCCCGGACGGCCGAGGTCCCGCCGGCCGCGTTTTAGGCACGCTTGCTCTCCGCCTGGACGGTACGCGGACGGCCCCGCAGCCTCTCCGTCAGGCGCTGGAAGGCGACGAACAGCACTGGGACGAAGACGATGCCGATCACCGTCGCCGCCACCATGCCGCTGAACACCGTGGTGCCGATCGACCGCCGGCTGGCCGCGCCAGCGCCGGTGGAGATCAGCAACGGCACCGTGCCCAGGATGAAGGCCAGCGCGGTCATCAGCACGGCGCGGAAGCGCTGGCGGGCGCCGGCCACCGCGGCATCGACGATCGACCGGCCGTCGGCCCGCTGTTCCCGAGCGAACTCGACGATCAGGATGGCGTTCTTCGCCGCCAGACCGACCAGCAGCACCAGCCCGATCTGCGCATAGATGTCGTTGGGAATCCCGGCGACCCACAGCCCGACGCCGGCCCCCAGCACGGCGACGGCCACCGACAGCAGCACCGCCAGCGGAATCAGCCAGTCCTCATACTGCGCTACCAGGAACAGGTAGCCGAACAGCAGGGCGAGCCCGAACACCATCAGCCCCTGATTGCCGACCTGGCTTTCCTGATAGGACAGGCCGCTCCACTCGGTGGCGTAGCCCTGCGGAAGGGTGTTCTGCGCCACGTCCTGCATGGCGGTCAGGGCTTGGCCGGAGCTGACGCCGGCCGCCGCCTGCCCGTTTACCGAGGCCGACATGAACTGGTTGTAGCGGGTGATGCTGTCGGGGGCGAGCGTGGTGCGCACCGACACCAGGCTGCGCAGCGGCACCATGTCGCCCGACTGGCTGCGGACATAGAGCTGGTCGATCTCCTTCACCTGATCGCGGAAGCGGGCGGCGTCCTGCACCTTCACCTGGAAAACGCGGCCATACAGGTTGAAATCATTGACGTAGCTGGCGCCCAGATGCGCCTGCAGCGTGGTGAAGATGTCGGCCGGCGATACCCCCAGCAGGGAGGCGCGGGTACGGTCGACGTCCAGATAAAGGTGCGGCACGTCGGCGCTGTAGGTGCTGAACACCACCTGCAGGTTCCGATCCTGATTGGCGGCGATCAGCAGGCCGCGCAGCACCGATCCCAACTCCTGCGGGCTCTGCCCGCCGGTGGCGAGCACCCGCATGTCGAAGCCGCTGGTGGCGCCCAGGCCGGGGATGGAGGGCGGGTTGAAGGCGGTGACCGTCGCCTGCGGCATCGCGCCGAATCGCGGGCGCAGGCTGCCCAGGATGGCGTCCACCGTCTGGTCGCTCCCCCGCTCCGCCCAGGGCTTCAGCGCGGCGATGATGAGACCGACATTGGAACCCTGGCCGCTGAGGATGCTGAAGCCGGAAATGGCGATGACGTCGGCGACGCCCGGCTCCTCCTTGATGGTTTCGCTGATGCGGTCCATTACCGCCTGGGTGCGGGTAACCGACGCGGCGCTGGGAAGCTGGACGTTGACGAAGAAATAGCCCTGGTCCTCCGCCGGCAGGAAGGCGGTGGGTAGACTGCGCAGCAGGGCGAAAGCGCCAGCGGTGATCGCCAGGAACAGGACCAACCCGACCACCAGCCGCCGCCCCAACCCATGCACCAGCCGGCCATAGCCGTCGCGCACCCGGTCGAGCCCGCGGTTGAAGGCCGCCAGCGGCCGCCACGGCTTCGCCGGCTTGCGCAGCAGCAAGCCACACAGCGCAGGGCTGAGCGTCAGGGAATTGATACCGGAGATGATGAAGGAGGCGGCGATGGTGACGGCGAACTGGCGGTATAGCTGACCGGTGATGCCCGGCAGGAAGGCCACCGGCACGAACACCGCCGCCAGCACCAGGGTGGAGGCGACGATGGCGCCGCTGACCTGCCCCATCGCCTTGCCCGCCGCCTCGGTCGACGACAGGTCGGGATGCTCCTCCATCACGCGCCGGACATTCTCCACCACGACGATGGCGTCGTCGACGACCAGGCCGATGGCGAGGATCAATGCGAACAAAGTGATTGTGTTGGCGCTGTAGCCCAGGACCAGCAGCACGGCGAAGACGCCGATGATCGACACCGGGATCGCCAGCGTCGGGATCAGCGTCGCCCGCCAGTCCTGCAGGAAGATGTAGATGACCGCCACCACCAGCAGGAAGGTGATGCCCAGCGTCAGGACGATCTCTTCGATGGTGGCGGTGACGAAGTTGGTGGTGTTGAAGACGACGGCGTATTTCAGCCCTTCGGGGAAGCGTTGCGACAGCCGCTCAAGCTCCGCCCGCACCGATTGGGCGACATCCAGCGCATTGGCGCCCGGCGACTGGTAGACGACCAGCGTCGCAGCCGGTGCGCCGTTCAACTTGGACGAGGAGGTGTAGGATTGCGCCCCTAGCTCCACCCGCGCCACGTCGCTGAGGCGGACGATGCCGCCGTTTTCGTTGCTGCGGATGATGATGTTGGCGAATTCCTGCGGATCGTTCAGCCGGCCGCGGGCGATGATGGTCAATTGCTGCTGTTGGTCACCGCCGATGGGTGGGGCGCCGATCTGGCCGGCTGGGACCTGGACATTCTGCTTCTGGATGGCGCCGATCACATCCGAAGCGGTGATGCCCAGCGCCGTCATGCGGTCCGGGTTCATCCAGATGCGCATGCTGTAGTCGAGCGCGCCCAGCACCTGCGCATCGCCGACGCCGGGGACGCGGGCGATGGAATCGCGCAGGTTCAGGCTGGCGTAGTTGGAGATGAAGATCGGGTCGAACTTGCCATCGGGTGCATAGACGTTCACCGCTATCAGCATGTTGGACGATTGCCGGCGCACCGTAACGCCCTGGCGCGTCACCTCCGACGGCAGGCTGGCGGTCGCGAGCGACATGCGGTTCTGCACATTGACCGCGGCGATGTCGGGATCGGTGCCCGGCGCGAAGGTGATTGTCAGCGAATAGCTGCCGGTGTCGGTGCTGGTGGACGACATGTAGAGCATGCCTTCCACGCCGTTCACCTGGGCTTCGATCGGGGCGGCGACGCTGTCGGCAACCACCTGGGCATTGGCACCGGGATAGGTGGCCGACACCTGGACGGTTGGCGGGGTGATCGACGGATATTGAGCGACCGGAATGGCGTTCAGCGCCAGAAAGCCGGCGACCAGCGTGACGACGGCGATGACGATCGCCAGATTCGGCCGGCGGATGAAGAGCGCGGAGAACATCGCCTCACTCCTTCGCCGTACCGGAGGCGCCGCCCGCCGCAGCGGCAGCGGCACCGCCGGACGAACCGGCGCCGGCGCCTGCCGGATTTCCCTCGGCCAGCTGGTCCGCCGGAGTCGGCTGCACGACCATGCCCGGCCGCACCTTCTGCACGCCGCCGACCACCACGGTCTCGCCGGCGGTCAGCCCCTTTTCCACCACCAGAGACTGGTCGACCTGCGCTCCGGTCTCCACCGGGCGGCGCTGCACCCGGTTCTGATCGTCCAACACCAGCACGTAATGCCCCTGCTGGTCCTGCTGGACCGAGGCGACGGGTACCACCGGTCGCTGTTCCGGCTGGTCGCGCCGGACCCGCACGGTCACATACTGACCGGGCAGCAGCAGGCGTTGCGGGTTGGCGAAGGTGGCGCGGATGCTGACGGTGCCGGTCTGCGGATCGACGCGGTTGTTGGCGAACTCGATCTGGCCGTCCTCGGCATAGTCGCTGCCGTCGGGCAGAACCAGGGTGGGCACGAACTTCTCCGCTGCCTGCGACGGCTGGCGGACATCAAACTTGCGCTGGAAGGCCAGCAGGTCGCGGTCGGCAACCGAGAAGACAACGCGGATGGGATCGAGTTGCACCACCGTCGCCAGCACGCCGGTGGACGGGTTGACGAGGTTGCCCTGCGTCACCGCCGTGGCGCCGATGCGGCCGTCCACAGGGCTGGCGATGCGGGTGTAGCCGAGATTGATTTCCGCCGTGCGGACCTGGGCCTGGTTCATCATCACCGCCGCCTGGGCGGCGTCGCGGTCGGCCAGCGCCTGATCAAGCTGCGCCTGCGAGACGTTGCCGCGCTGGCGCAGCTCCTCGGCGCGATTGTAGGCACGTTCCGCCTCGCGCAGCTTGGCTTCGGCGCTGGCGAGCTGGGCCTTGGCGCTGTCCAGTGCGGCCTGATAGGGCGCCGGCTCGATCACATAGAGCAGGTCGCCCTCATGGACATCCTGCCCCTCCTGGAAGGCGACCTGCTCGACGGTGCCTTCGATCCGGGGACGGGCGTCGAAGGAGCGAATGGCCTCGATCCGGCCGATGAAGTCGGACGCGGGGGCGACGTCGCGGCTCTCCACCGGTGCGGTGGTCACCGCCGGGGGCGGCGCTTTCTGTCCACCTCCAGGCTGCCCTTGCGCCCACGCCGGCGCGGCGGTGAGCAGCCCCGACAGCACGGCCGCGCAGACGGCGGAAAGGGCGCGGGTGCGGCGGGGCAAGGCGGCGGGCATGACGATCTCCGGCTGCGTTTCCGATTGGCCATGCGCGGATCAACACCCCAACGACCGATCTGCTCCCTGTCCATCCGGTCATTTGCCGCCGGAAACGTCACCGTGCAAGGGAACAACCCGCCATGCCGGTTATTGGACAGCATGCAGAGACGGCAGAATCCCCAACGTCAAATCACCAGTTCCAAATCACCGACTTCGGAACCCGCGAGGCCGCACCATGGCGACAGACAGCTTTCCCTTCGTTCCCTACTGCGGTGTCCCGCCGGTGCCGGGCGAGCTGTCGAGTGCCTGGAACGGTGATCCGGTGCTGCTGGCCGCCTTCGCCCTGGCCGCGGTCGGCTTGGCGATGGTGGCGCGCCGTCCGGCCGGCCACACCGACCATGCCCGTCATCGCTCCTTGTGTCTGACCGCCGGCTGGCTGGTGTTGGGCGTCGCCTTCGTCTCCCCGCTATGCAGCCTGACCTCCGCCCTGTTTTCCGCCCGTGTGGCCCAGCATCTGCTGACCATCCAGGTCGCGGCGCCGCTGTTCCTGCTCGGCTGGCCGGCTGGGACGGTGCGGTGGCCGGAGCCGTTGCGCAGGATGACGAGACCGCTGGCAAAGCCGGAGTTGGCTTGGGGTCTGTTCGGCATCACGCTGTGGGTCTGGCATTTGCCGGGCCCCTACATGGCGGCGCTGGCGAATGATGCCGTGCTGTGGCTGATGCACGGCACGCTGTTCGCCGGGGCGGTGGCGGCATGGCGGACGGTCCTGGCGCCGACCGACAACGCCATGCGCCTGCGCGGCCTTCTGGCGGCCTTCGGCACCTCGGTCCATCTCGCGATGCTGGCGGCGCTGCTGATCTTCGCCGGAACGCCGCTGTTTCCCTACCACCTGACCACCACCGCGCCCTGGGGCCTGTCGCCGCTGGCCGACCAGCAGTTGGGCGGCCTGATCATGGGTGTCGTCGGCGCGCTGGCCTATGTCGCGCTGGTGCTGGCCGGCGCAGCCCGCTGGCTGCGTCAGGGGCATGATGGTCATGGGGGGCGACGGGCAACTCTCCAGCGGAAAGGCCGGTTGAGCGCATGTGGCGAACCCTGAAGACACTCGCCATCGCAGGCGTGGCGGCCGGGATCGGCGGGCTCCTGTTCGCGTGGTCGGGCCTGTACAGCGTGGCGGCGAGCAAGGCGCATTGGACGCCGGTCGAGATGTTCTTCGAAATGGCGATGCGCCGTTCGGTGGAAAGGCATGCCGCATCCGTCGGCGAGCCGCCTGACCTGAACGACCCGGCGCTGGTCCGACGCGGCGCCGGCCATTACGAGGATGGCTGCGCGCCTTGCCACGGCGCCCCCGACACGCCGCGCAACCCGATCTCCCGCCACATGATGCCGGAACCGCCCTATCTGCCCGACAAGGTGGCGGAGTGGAAGCCGCGGGAGCTGTATTGGATCACGCTCCACGGCATCAAATACGCCGGCATGCCGGCATGGCCGGCGCAGCAGCGCGAGGACGAACCCTGGGCGGTTACCGCCTTTCTCCTGCGGCTCAAAGGGATGAGCGCGGAAGAATACCACGGCCTCGCTTTCGGTCGGGCGCAGGCCGACGACCACGCCCGCGTGGCCGAGCTGACCGGCGCGGCCGGCGGTCCGATGAGCAAGGCCTTGGGGGAGACGCTGCAGGATTGCGCCCGTTGCCACGGCTTTGACGGGAACGGCGACAACATCGGCGCCTTCCCGCGGATCGCCGGACAGTCGGCGGAGTATCTGCGCGAGACGCTGCGGGCCTATGCCGACGGCAACCGCTTCAGCGGCATCATGCAACCGGTGGCGGCCGGATTGGACGATGACGCGATCCGCGCCTTGGCCGAGCATTACGCGGCGCAAAAGCCTGCAAAGGCAACGGTTAAGGCCGCCAATCCCGCGCCCGAGCGGCTGGATCTCGGCCGCCGGATCGCGGAGTCCGGTGCCCCGGACGATGGCGTCGCCGCCTGCTCCGGCTGCCATGAGGGAGCGGAGGGCGACACCCGGTATGCCCGCGATCCCCGGTACCCGTCCCTGGACGGGCAACATGCGTCCTACATTGCCGCCCAGCTGCGGCTGTGGCGGGACGGGGCGCGAGGCAACACGGCACTGTCCCGCATCATGGAGGCCGCCGTCCGCCGCATGACCGACGAACAGATCGATGCAGTGGCGGAGTATTACTCCCGCCGCGCCCCCGAACGCGCCATGGTGAAGGGCGACGACGGAAAATCCTGAAGCGACGTCATGGAACAAGAAGGCCCGCTGCTGATTGTTCATCACATGACCCAGCTGTCGCTTGCCGTGCGGCAGGACAGTACAGGCCGCACCGGGCGGCGGGTCGCCAACATCGAATCGTAATCGAGAAGGATGGCAACCATGCGTGGGATTTCGAAGATCGTCATGACCGCCACCGCGGCCGGCGCCCTGTTCGCCCTCAGCGCCTGCGGCAGCACCGATACCTCGCGGACGGCGACGGGTGCCGGCACCGGTGCCGTGGCCGGTGCCGTCGTCGGCGGCCCGGTCGGCGCTGTGGTGGGCGGCGTCGGCGGCGCGGTGGCCGGCAACAGCATGGACGAAAGCCTGAGCAAAAAGACCGACCGCGTGACCGACCGCGCCACCCGCGAAGTCCGCCAGGATATGTCGGACGATTCGTCCTCCAACCGCTCCTCCTCCCGCCACCGCATGTCCTCGATGCAGGGCATGAGCCACGAGCAGGTGCGTGAACTTCAGCAGGCGCTGAACGACCGCAATGACGGCCGCGACATCGCCGTGGACGGCATCTGGGGCGCCAACACCCGCAGCGCCCTGATGAAGTTCCAGCGCAATAACGGCCTACGCGCCACCGGCCGCGCCGACGAGCAGACGATGGCCGCACTGAACATGAACGACAACGGCATGGGCACGTCCGGCAGCACCAGCGGCAACCGCAACAACATGAACAACACGGGCAACAGCAGCTCGATGGGCAACACCGGCAACTCGCGTGGCAATGCGATGCCCAGCGACACCCCGCAGAACCAGAGCACCCCGCAGGGCTCGATGGGCCAGACCGGCACCCAGCAGTAACCGCGGCTTCACGGCAAGCGGAACGCCGGCTCTCTACGCCGGTTCCGGGGCATCGCGACGGCATATCAAGCCGCCGCGGCGTCCGGGAACCGGCGTAGTGCTTTTGGAGCGGCCTTTCAACCGCAGGCGGGGACCATCAGGGCGGGCATGCCGACCCACAGGATCGCGACCAGTGCGCCACCCGATCCGGCGACGGCGAACCAGCGGGCGAAGCGGCGCGGGTCGGCGGCGCCGACATGTTTTCCCGGCCCGGCACCGCGCCACGCCTTCACCAGCAGGACCGCGACCCAGCCCAGGGCGAGCAGCGTCGCGATTCCGACCAGCGCCACGGACATTGGAAAGCCCAGCAGTTGCGCGTCCTCCGCCCTGCGGGCGCAGACCATCCCGTTGATGCCGTAGACCACGCCGAAATGCGCCGCCCAGATCAGAAAGGGCGCCAGCATCCCGATGAAGATGCCCGGAAAGCTGCGGCTTGCCATGGCGCTCCTCCCTCAGATCGCCAGACGGGGGAACAGGTGCAGAAGCAGCAGGGCGGTTCCACCCTGTGCCGCGCTGTACCAGCCCATCAGCATGGTGTTGTCGAAGGTCACCCGCCGCTCCGAATGCAGCAGCCCGGCGGCGGAGCGCGCCAGCGTGTAGCCCAGCATCAGCGTCATCACCGCGACGTGGAAGCCCTGCCACGCCACCAGCATATACGCGATGGCGCCATAGGCGCTGTCCGCACCGACGAGGCCGGTCTGCATCTGCGCAGCGGCGTCCAGCAGGATGCCGCCGACCATCGCCGCCCAGGCCACGATCAGCCCGATGCGGACCCGGCCATGCCGGTTGCTGTCCACGGCGGAGCGCGCCCAGCCGATGGCCAGCGCCGCCAGCCCCCACAGCGCCAGCCCGCCCGCCAGCCAGGGCAGGTCCGGCAGCGCGTCTCCCCCCTTGGGCCAGACGTCCGGGCTGACCGTCCACAGGAACAGATAGGTGAAGATCAGACAGGCGAAGGCGGTGCCGTCCACCAGCAGAAGCACCACCATGCCCCACCAGCTATGGTTCTTCGGCCCCTGTACATAGACCGGCACGCGCCACCCGCCGCCGACATCCTGCGGCGGGTGGTCCGCCCCCTTATCGAGGCCCCACAGCCACCAGATCACCAACCCGATCGCCAGCACCGCCGGAACCAGGGAGAAATAATAGAACTTCAGCGTCAGGCTGATGAAATGGGTGGCGGTGAACAGCCCAGCCAGGAAGGGCGCCCAATGCGGCCCCGGCAGCGGCATCAGATATTGCGGCTTCGCCTCGATGGGGCTGGTGACGATGGTCTCCCGCCTGTCGGTCGGCGCGCCGGGCAGGAAATGGGCGCCCTCGCGCACCTCGCGCGGCAGGTCGGGATTGTCCCACAGGGGATAGAGGCCGGTGACGTGCGGGATGCTGCGCACGGCATACAGCTCGTTGGGAAGCCATTCCAGCGTCCCGGAATTCCACGGGTTGTCGGAGGCCTTCTCCCCCCAGCCCAGCGCGCTACGCGCCATGTCGACCAGAACCAGCAGCACGCCCAGCGCCAGCACGAAGGCGCCCACGGTCGACACCATGTTCAGCAGGTTCCAGCCGAGATCGCCGGGATAGGTGTAGACCCGACGCGGCATGCCCAACAGACCGCTGATGTGCATCGGGAAGAAGGCGGTGTTGAAGCCGATGAACATCAGCCAGAATGCCCAGTTTCCCAACCGCTCCGAAAGCAGCCGGCCGTTCAGCGTCGGCCACCAGTGGTAAAGCCCGGCAAAGACCGGGAACACCATGCCGCCGATCAGCACGTAATGCAGGTGCGCGACGATGAAGTAGCTGTCATGGGCCTGCCAGTCGAAGGGCACCACCGCCACCATCACGCCGGTCAGTCCGCCCAGGACGAAGATGAACAGGAAACCGAACAGAAACCGGGTCGCCACCGTCCATTGCACCCGCCCGGCTCCCAGCGTGGCGATCCAGGCGAAGACCTGGATGCCGCTCGGCACCGCCACCGCCATGCTGGCGGCAGAGAAGAAGCTGAGCGACAGCGACGGGATGCCGGTGGCGAACATGTGATGAACCCACAGCCCGAAACTGAAGAACCCCGTCCCGACCAGCGCCAGCACCACGAAGTCATGGCCGATCAGCGGACGGCGGGCTAGGGTCGGCACCATCATCGACACCAGCCCGGCCGCCGGCAGGAAGATGATGTAGACCTCCGGATGGCCGAAGAACCAGAACAGGTGCTGCCACAGCAGCGGGTCGCCGCCCTTCTCCGCAATGAAGAAGGGCCAGTGGAAGGCGCGCTCGATCTCCAGCAAGGCGGTGGCGACGATGACGGCGGGAAAGGCGAAGATGATCATCCCCGCCATCACCAGCATCGACCACGCATAGATCGGCAGCTTGTCCAACGTCATGCCGGGCGGACGGGTGCGCAGGATGCCGACCACGATCTCGATGGCGCCGGCGATGGCCGAGATCTCGATGAAGCCGATGCC
>NZ_CAMLJP010000147.1 GCF_946480385.1 uncultured Azospirillum sp. | reverse complement strand
AAAGCGCGCCTGCGCCGCCTTCACGCGGGCGATCAGGGCGTTCAGGTCGGAAAGGCTTTTAACGGTCGTGACCATGATCGGGCGTCTCCCGTCGGGTGTCGCCATGCGGCCGGTTTCCCGGCCCGGAACCCCCGAATCTCTCGGTTCCATGCGGTATGTAGTAAACCTACATCCCGCCTGCCCGCCGCGCAAGAGTGGTCCTACCACTTGCCGCCAGAATTGATCTGGATCATGTCAATTGAAGCGGATGCAGGAGCGGCTCTATCGGCCTCGCGCCCCTGATCCACAGATCGCGCTGTAAAATTATGGGATTCTGTAATGTAGTTTAACTACATGGCGTCAGAAGCTTGAAAAGCGGAGCGCCACCCACAGCAGAGCCTGACAAATTGATGCCGGCAAACTGATGCTGACGAACTTACGAATGTCATGCCCCCGCTTTTCCTTCGTACCACGGCTTGGTTGCCTTGACGATGCGCACCACCGACAGCATGACCGGCACTTCGACCAGCACGCCGACCACGGTTGCGAGCGCGGCGCCGGAGCCGAGCCCGAACAGGCTGATGGCGGCGGCGACCGCCAGTTCGAAGAAGTTGGAGGCGCCGATCAGCGCCGCCGGAGCCGCCACGCACCACGCCACCCCGAACCGGCGCGACAGCCAATAGGCGAGGCCGGCGTTGAAATAGACCTGGATCAGGATCGGCACCGCCAGCAGGACGATGACCAGCGGCTGCGCCAGGATCTGTTCCCCCTGGAAACCGAACAGCAGCACCAGCGTCGTCAGCAGCGCCAGCAGCGACACCGGCTGGATCCGGCCGAGCACGCGCGCCAGCGCCGGCTCGCCGCCGGCCGCCAGCAGGCTGCGCCGCCAGAACTGGGCCGCCACCACCGGGATGACGATGTAGAGCAGCACCGACAGCAGCAGCGTCCCCCACGGCACGGTGATCGACGCCACGCCCAGCAGCAGCCCGACGATGGGCGCGAAGGCGAACACCATGATGAGGTCGTTCAGCGCCACCTGGCTCAGCGTGTAGTGTGGTTCGCCCTCGCACAGGTTCGACCACACGAACACCATGGCGGTACAGGGCGCCGCCGCCAGCAGGATCAGCCCGGCGATGTAGGAGGAAATCTGCTCCTGCGGCAGCAGCGGGGCGAACAGATGGCCGATGAACAGCGTGCCGAGCAGCGCCATTGAGAAGGGCTTGACCGCCCAGTTGATGAACAGCGTCACCCCGACGCCGCGCCAATGTTCCCGCACCTGTCCCAGCGCGCCGAGGTCGATCTTCAACAGCATCGGCACGATCATCAGCCAGATCAGCACAGCCACCGGCAGGTTGACCTGGGCGACCTCCGCTGCCGCGATGGCCTGGAACAGGCTGGGCACCAGATGGCCGAGCGCGATGCCGGCGACGATGCACAGCGCCACCCACAGGCTGAGATAGCGCTCGAACAGGCCCATGGCGGGACGCGCCGCCGGGGCGGTGGAGTGGACGTCAGCGGTCATGGCTCTCGCCCTGCAGGGAAGGTTCGGCCCGCGCCATGTCGTCCATTTTCCGCTTCAGCGCCATGCGGTCGAGCGACGCGATGGGCAGGGCTGCGAAGGCCTGGATGCGGCGCTGGATTTGCCCGAACACCGTGGCGGTGAAGGCGGCCTTCTCCGCATCGGTTCCCGTGGCGCTGGACGGGTCGGGGAAGCCCCAATGGGCGCTGATCGGCTGGCCCGGCCACACCGGGCAGACCTCTCCGGCGGCGTTGTCGCAGACGGTGACGACGAAGTCCATGTGGGGGGCGCCGGGGGCGGCAAACTCGTCCCAGGTCTTCGACCGCAACTCCGCCGTCGGGAAGCCCAGCCGCTCCAGCAGGTCGCGGACATGGGGGTTGATGCGCCCGGACGGTTGGCTGCCGGCGCTGAAGCCGCGGAAGCGGCCCTTGCCCTCCCGGTTCAGCAGGCATTCGGCCATGACGCTGCGGGCGCTGTTGTGCGTGCACAGGAACAGCACGTTGTAGACGCGATGCTCGACCATTCTTCGCTCCGTTTGCAGGCGGTCAGCAGCCGCGGCGCGGCCCTGCGGACGCTCCTTGGCAGGGATTTTCCTCAGTCAACATGTTGGCTGCCCTCGGCGTCGGCGCGCAGAGCGGCGCGCAGGCACCCGCGTTGGCCGAACGGCCGCAGCAGTTTTCCGACAGGAAGCCGACGATGCCGGTCATCCGGTCGAAATCGGCCGAGTAGATCAGCGACCGGCTCTCGCGCCGCTGCACGATCAGCCCGGCATGGGTCAGGTTGGACAGGTGGAAGGACAGGGTGGCCGGCGCGACCGCCAGTGCTTCCGCGATCGCCCCGGCGGAGCGGCCCTCCGGCCCCGCCTCCACCAGCAGGCGGAAGATGTCCAGCCGCGTCTCCTGCGCCAGCGCCGCCAGCCCGGCCAGGACGTCCTTCTTCTCCATGCCGGCACCCCTGAGTTCGATGTTTCGACAAACATGGAAATGCCAGCCGCGACCTGTGCTGTCAACGACGGTTCGATGACAATCGAAATAACAGTCGGTTACAGCGCGTCCCAACGATGTGCGGAGCCCAAAAACCAAAGGCCCCCGCGGCGGTGCCGGCGGAGGCCTTGGTGTGTCGGGATCGTCAAACCTGGGTGGATGGAGGCCAGGCTGGGCGACTTAGAAGCCGATAATGCCTGTCATCCAAAGAAGGATCACGATGATTCCCGGAACACCCAGAAGCCAGAGAAGAATGGGCATGCTACGCCTCCCTATTCGGATCAGCAGGTTGCAAGAGCAGAACTCTCAGATGCTTCCGAATCAACGGGACGACTTGCGATTCTGTTCCAAGATTTTTTGCCATGCCCACGGTTTGCGCGAAATTTTTGCCGTCACCGGCGGCAGCATCCTCAATCCTCCAGCAGCGGCCGCCCGTCGGCGATGATCGACACCAGCGCGTCCATCACCGCCCGCACCCGTGCCGACCGCCTGAGGTCGCCATGCACCAGCAGCCACAGCTCGCGCGGCTGCGGCGGCGGGGGAGCGGGGTTTGGCATCACCGCGACCAGCGAGGGATCGGACCGGCCGAGGAAATGCGGAATCGCCGCGATGCCGACGCCGGCCGCCGCCGCACCACGCAGGCTCATCAGGTCGTTGGCGCGGAAGACGAAGGGCCGGCGCCCGGCGACCTGCCGCAGCCAGCGCTGTTGCGGCACGTGGTCCAGGCTCTCGTCATAGCCGATGAACTCCCAGCCGGCCTCGTCCCGGCCATTGAGATAGCCCGGCGTGGCGTAGAGCCCATAGCCCATTGCGCCGACGCGGCGTGCCACCAGCCCCTCGTCCTCCGGCCGCTGCAGGCGCAGGGCGAGGTCGGCCTCCCGCCGGGTCAGGCTGACCGCGCGGGCATCGCCCACCAGCTCCACCACCAGCTTCGGCAGCGTCCGCCGCAGCCCGGCCAATCGCGGGGCGAGGAAATGGCTGGCGAAGGCCGGCGGGGCCGACAGGCGCACCGTGCCGGCCGGCTCGCCCGGCTGGCCGCGGGCATGGCGTTCCACCGCCAGCACGCAATCCTCCACCCGGCGGGCCAGCGCCGCGAACTCCTCCCCCTCCACCGTCGGAGCGTAGCCGCGCGGCAGCCGGTCGAACAGGCGCACGCCCAGATCGGCTTCCAGCGCCGCCACCCGGCGGGCGACGGTGGAATGGTCCACCCCCAGCCGCCGCGCCGTCGCCGACAGGCTGCCGCTGTCCGCCAGCGCCAGGAAGACGCGCAGATCATCCCAGTTCATCAGCCACCTACTCTGCGCAAAAACACCCAGGCAGTGCGCGATCATGCCGAATTCCTGCGCGCAGCACCACAGATTAACCTCCGCTCCATCGCAACGATCGACGGAGACAGCCGCTATGATCCGCTCCATTCAGATGACTGCGCCGGGTGGCGCCGAGGTGCTGACGCCCGCCTTTCTCGACCTGCCGGCCCCCGGTGCCGGGGAAATCCGCCTGCGTCATGAGGCCGCCGGGGTCAATTTCGTCGACATCTACCATCGCACCGGCCTGTATCCGCTGCCCTCATATCCCGCCACGCTCGGCGTCGAAGGCGCAGGCGTGGTGGAGGCGGTCGGGTCGGGCGTGGAGGGGCTCGCCGTCGGCGACCGCGTCGCCTGGGCCGGTCTGCCGGCCGGCGGCTATGCCGAGGCGCGCCTGCTGGCCGCCGACCGCGCCGTACGCCTGCCCGACGGCGTGGAGCCGGTGACCGCCGCCTCGCTGATGCTGCGCGGGATCACCGCGCACATGCTGCTCAACCGGGTCTGTTCGGTGGGTCCCGGTAGCACGATCCTGGTGCATGCCGCCGCCGGCGGGTTGGGTCTGCTGCTGACCCAATGGGCGAAGAGCCTGGGCGCCACCGTCATCGGCACCGTCGGCAGCGCCGCCAAGGCGGAGACCGCCCGCGCCCACGGGCTCGACCACGCCATTCTCTACCAAGAAGAGGATTTCGTCGCCGCGGTGCGCGACCTGACCGGCGGGCGCGGTGTCGACGTCGCGGTGGACGGCATCGGCGGCGATACGTTGCGCCGGACCTTCGACGCGGTGCGGCTGTTCGGCACGGTGGCCAGCGTCGGTCAGGCCGGCGGCCCGGTCTCGCCGCTCGACCTGTCCGAAATCGGGCCTCGCCGCTCGCTCTGCCTCGCCCGGCCCAGCGTGTTCGGCTACATGTCCGACCTCGCCACCTACCGTGTTGCGGCCGAGGAGGTGCTGTCCCGTGTCGCCAAGGGGCTGAGCGCCGGCCCGGTGACCTGCCTGCCGCTGGACGCCGCCGCCGAGGCCCATCGCGCACTGGAAGGACGCGGCACCAGCGGTGCCCTGGTGCTGACGCCTAACTGATGCTTTCAGGCGGCGCCAGCCACTTCTCCATCGCATAGTTGTGGATCGGCACGTTGCCGATCCGCAGCTCGCGGCGCGCCAGCATCGCAAAGCCGCGGCGCAGGAAGAAGGGGCGGGCGGCCTCGCTCGCCTCCACATGCAGGCGGGGGTGGCCGAGCGCGCGGGCGCGCGCCTCCAGCCTGTCGACCAGCGCCGACATCACGCCGCGGCCGGCGGCTTCCGGCGCGCAATAGAGGAAGTTGATGTGGCCGTCGGTTTCGACGTCGCTGAAGGCCACCGGCCGGTCGGCCTCGTCCACCGCGACCAGGGCGACGCGGCCGTCGCCATAGGCCTCCCGCACCCGCTCCACCGTTGGCGCCTGCGCAGCCCAGGCCTCCACCTGCTCCGGGCCATAGAATCGCGAACCGATGCCGCGGACGGAGCGGGCATAGATCTCCGCCAGAACCGGGGCGTCCGACGGTCGGTAGTCTCTGATCTTCATCTGCCCCATCTTTCGGCCCATCTTCAGGCGGTCATTTCGCCGGCGCCAACCGCAGGACCGCGCCGTCGGCGGCATCGGTGATGACATAGAGGGCGTCGTCCGGTCCCTGTGCCACATCGCGGATGCGCGCGTCGAGCGGAATGCGCTCCACCTCCCTCGCGCTGCTTCCGTCGATGGCGACGCGCACCAGCCCCTTGGCGCTGAGGCCGCCGAGGAAGGCGCTGCCCTGCCAGTTGCGGAACAGCCCGCCGGTGTAGAAAACCATGCCGGAAGGCGAGATCACCGGCGTCCAGTGCACCGCCGCGTCGGCGAACTCCTTGTGGGTCGGCGGGTCGGGGATGTCGCGGCCGTCGTAATGCTTGCCCCAGCTGACCACCGGCCAGCCGTAATTCCTGCCCGCTTCCGGCCGGTTCAGCTCGTCGCCGCCCAGCGGCCCCATTTCACCGATCCACAGCGAGCCGCTGCGCGGATCGATGGCCGCCGCCTCGATGTTGCGGTGGCCGTAGGACCAGATGGCGCCGGCTGTCTTGCCCTCCGCGGCGAAGGGGTTGTCCTGCGGCAGCAAGCCGTCGCGGTTCAGCCGGACCACCTTGCCCAGCGTGTTGTCGCGCTTCTGCGCTGGGTCGAACTTGAACCGCTCGCCCAGCGTCAGGAAGATGTGGCCGTCGGGGGCGAAGGCGATGCGGGTGCCGAAATGGTTGCCGCCGTCCACCTTGGGCGACTGGCGGAAGATAACCTGGAAATCCTCGATCCCGCGCTCGCCCAGCGTGCCGCGCCCCAGCGCCGTCCCGGCGGTGCCCTTCTCTCCCGGCTCGGCATAGGCGAGATAGACCGTCCTGTTGCGGGCGAACTCGGGATCGGCCGCCACATCCATCAGCCCGCCCTGGCCCTGATTGAAGACCTTCGGCGTGCCGGCCAGCGGCTCGGACAGCGATCCGTCGCGCGCCATGATCCGCAGCCGTCCCGGCTTTTCCGTCACCAGCGCCCGGCCGTCGGGGAGGAAATCGATGCCCCAGGGCCGCTCCAGCCCGTCGGCGAAGCGGCTGACCTCCACCGGCCCGGCGCTGGTCGGAACTGTCTTGACCGCCTGCGCCAGGGCAGGGCCAGTGGCAAAAAGACCGGCGGCAAGAACGGCAGTGACGGGAATGGCGGCCGACAGGGTCAGGGTGCTGCGCATCACGATCCTCCGGTTTCGGGCAATGGCCTTCCAGATGGGGGTGTCCGCGGAACGGCCAAGATCCCTTCGCCGAAAGAATCCCCAGCCGGCTTCGTAACACCCTGGGGGTATTGTCCGTCCGCCGCCCCGGGCCGCACCCTCCGCAGGACAAATGGTGATGTCACGGACCTTCAGCCACATGCGCAACCCGGAAGACGTCACCGGAACAGGAGTGTTTCAGGAGGTGGATATGAGGGATGACGTGACTCTGCACCGCAGGCTGGGCCTGTCGGCGGTCGTGCTGTTCGGGCTGGCCTATATGACGCCGATGATCGTGCTGGGCACCTTCGGCGCCCTGGCGACCGCCAGCGAGGGCACGACGGCGATGGCCTATGTGCTGGCTGCCGGGGCGATCCTGCTGACGGCGATCAGCTATGGCGTGATGGCCCGGGTCTATCCGGTGGCTGGTTCGGCCTACACCTATGCCCGCAAGTCGCTGAGCCCCAGCATCGGGTTCCTGGTCGGCTGGGCGGTTCTGCTCGATTACTTCTTCCTTCCCATGGTGATCTGGCTGATCGGCGGCGCCTATCTGTCGTCGGCATTCCCCGATGTCCCGGTCTGGGTCTGGATCCTGGGCTTCATCGGCTTCACCACCGTGGTGAATCTGGCCGGCGTGCATTTCGCCGCCCGCGTCAATCTGGTGCTGATGGTCGTGCAACTGGCCGTGCTGGTCGCCTTCATCCTGCTGGCGGCGCGCTTCGTCATGGCGGCGAGCGGGCCGGGCGGGCTGGCGTCGGTCACGCCCTTCTTCCGGGCGGACGTGCCCTTCGGCGCCTCCGTCGCCGGGGCGGCGATCGCCGCCTATTCGTTCCTGGGGTTCGACGCCATCTCCACCATGACGGAGGAGGTCCGCGACGCCCGGCGCACCATGCCGCGGGCCATCATGATCGTGGCGCTGGCCGGCGGCGCGATCTTCGTGCTTGCCGCCTATGTGACGCAGCTGGCCCATCCAGGCACCGAGTTCGACTCCGTGGATGCCGCCGCCTTCGAGATCGCCAAGTCCATCGGCGGCGACCTGTTCGTCACCATCTTCCTCGCCACGCTGGTGGTCGCCCAATTCAGTTCCGGCCTTGCGGCGCAGGCCAGCGTCGGCCGGCTGCTGTTCGCCATGGGGCGTGACGGCGTGCTGCCGTCGGGACTGTTCGGGCGGCTTCACCCGCGCTGGCGGACGCCGGTGTTCAATCTGGTGCTTGTCGGGTTCGTCGGGCTGGCCGCGCTGTGGATGGACGTGACGACCTCCACCTCCTTCATCAATTTCGGCGCCTTCCTGGCCTTCACCGCGGTCAACCTGTCGGTCATCGCGCTCTATCTCCGGCGGGAGCCGCAGGTGCGGTCGGTTGGGGCGCTGGTCGGACTGGTCATTCCGGCGGCCGCCGCGCTGTGCGATCTCTATCTGCTGGCCAATCTGGACAGCAACGCCAAGCTGCTGGGGCTGGTCTGGCTGGCGCTGGGCGTGCTCTACCTCGCCTATCTGACCGCGCTGTTCCGCAAGGCGCCGCCGGAGATCCACTTCGTGGAATCCGTCTCCTGAATGGGACTCCGCCGGCCGGCGGTCAGCGCGGGCCGGCAATCACCGCGGACTGGAGATCAGCGGATCGGTCAGGAAGGTGCGGAAGAGTTCGCCCTGGCTGGAGATCCGCAGCTTTGCATAGATCCGGCGGCGATGGACCTTCACCGTATCCGGCGAGAGCGACAGCACCGCGGCGATGGACTGGGTGGAATGGCCCTTCAGGATCAGCGTGACCACTTCCAGTTCCCGGTTGGTCAGCAGCGGGTGCTCGATCCGCCTCGGCGTACCGGCTTTCGCGGCGTCGGCCGCGGCGGTCGGCAGGCCATGCCAGTGCCGCTCCCCCAGGGCGCGGACGAGGCCGGCTGCGGCCTCCAGTCTCGCCAGTTCGTCGGGGGAGAAACGCGGCGCGTCTCCGATGCGGCACAGGGACAGGATGCCGACATGGCCGGCGTCCAGCGTCAGGCGGAATCCGACCTCATCCACGATCCGGGTCGCCGCATAATGGAGGCGGAAATATTCCGACTGTTCGAAGTCGTCCGGCGCCAGCTGGCGCATGATGATGAAGGACGGTCCGTCGGGCCGGCGGCTGGCGTCATAGAAGGGGTCGAGGACATAGGTGCCGGCCAGATACTGGTCGACGATGATCCGGCGGTGGTCGCCAAGCCGGTCGTTGTGCAGGTCGAAGGCGCGGCCGTCGGGGGCGTAATGGAAGCCGTTCATCATCTGGTGGCTCACCAGCCGTTGCAGCGCCGCTTCCATCGCCGCCGGAAAGCCGGGCGAGCCGAGCGCCGCGACGGCGCGGGCGATGGCGTCGTTCCAGTCCGCGAAAGGCGGAGCGGCACCAAGTTCGCCGGCGGGTTCGCCACCGGATTCACGACTTGGGTCAACAGCGGGGTGCATGCGGAGGGTGACCTTTCCTCGTCCGACGCCGGCCTTTCGCAACAGGCGGCACGGGTGGGCATCGTGGCATGACGCCCGTCGCATTTCCAAATTTTTCCAAGGGCATGCAGGCCCACCGTCACCATCGACGGTTCACTTTGCACAGGTAAGTCCATGACCTCTCCGACGCCGACCGAACTCCACCCGCTCGACCTGCCGGCCACCGCGATGGCCGCGGGCATCCGCGCCGACCGCTTCCGTGCCGAGACGGTGGTGGGAGAGGCCATCGCCCGTGCCCGCGCCGTCTCCGAACCGCTCAACCCCTTCACCCTGCTGCGGGAGGAGCAGGCGATGGCCGCGGCGTTGGAGGCCGACCTCGCGGTGAAGCGGGGGGAGGCGGTCGGCCCGCTGCATGGCGTGCCCTTCGCCGCCAAGGACATGACGCCGACCGTCGGGGACCTGACCACGCTCGGCTCCTGGACGGAGGATTTGCGGCCGGAGGAAAGCGCGCTGTGCATCCGCCGGCTGACCGATGCCGGCGCCATCCTGATCGGCAAGACCACCACGCCGGAATTCGCCCATTCCAGCTTCACCTACAGCCCGCGCTGGGGCGTGACGCGCAACCCGTGGGACCCGGCACGCACCTCCGGCGGATCGTCGGGCGGGTCGGCGGCGGCGGTGGCCGCCGGGGTGGTGCCCTTCGCCGAGGGGACCGACATGGGTGGATCGGTGCGCATCCCGGCGGCCCTGTGCGGCACGGTCGGGCTGAAGCCCAGCCTGGGGCGCATTCCCATGACGATCCTGCCCAGCGTGTTCGACGGCATTTCACATTTCGGGCCGTTGGCGCGGACGGTGGAGGATGCCATCGCCTTCATGGAGGCGGCGTCGGGACCGAGCGACGAGGACATCCAGTCGCTGTCGCTGACCTTCTCCGGTGGCCGGGCGCGGGCGGGGCTGCTGGAGGGGCGGCGCTTCGCCCTGTCCGTCGACCTCGGCTATTACGAGGTTCAGCCGGGCGTGGAGGCGGCGATCCGTGCGGCGGTGGACCTGCTGCGCCGGGCCGGGGCGGTGGTGGACGAAGTGCCGGTCTCCTGGACCCGGGCGGTGAACGACCAGTGGTTCGACCTGTGGTGCGTGTTCATGAGCGCCTATTTCGGCGACCGGCTGGAGGCGCAGAGGCAGCGCATGGACCCGGCCATCGTGGCGCTGATGGAGCGCGGTTTCTCCCTTGGCGCCACCGAGGTCAAGCGGGTGGAGTTGCTGCGCACCGCCATGTGGCGCGACATGGCCCGGCTGTTCGACCGCTATGACGCGCTGCTCTGCCCGACCTGCGCGGTGACGGCGCCGCCGGCCGATTCCGGTGACGACGACTTCATGGCGACGGCCGACGACGGGCGCTATCGCGGGCTGGACATGACCTGTCCGTTCAACCTGCTGCCGCAATGCCCGGCGCTGTCGCTTCCGGTCGGGCCGGCGGCGGACGGGCTGCCGGTCGGGCTGCAGATCGTCGGCCGCCGCTTCGCCGACGAAGACGTGCTGGGCATCGGCCGCGCCGCCGAGGCGCTGCTGGCCGACGCCGGCCGTACGGGGGCGCTGCCTCCCTGGCATGGCGCCCGCCCAGGTCGCGGCTGAGGGCCGCGGTTGAGCGCATCGACGAAATTCGTCACAACATTGTGTGCATACCCCGGTCATCCGAATCCGGATCCCGGCTGTTATCCCTTCCGTTGCGTCCTGGTGTATGTCGCGGGGAGCAGGGCACGGGGTATGGAAAGCATCTTGCGCCGGCTGAGTTCCAGTTTGCCGCACGCGGCCTGGGCACAATACGGGATGACGCTGCTGCTGGTCGGGCTGACGGCGCTGGTGCGCTACGCGCTCGACCCGCTGCTGTTCAAATATCCGTTCCTGGTCTTCATCCCGACCATCTTCGTGATTTCGCTGCTGTTCGACCGCGGGGCGGGGTATCTGGCCGTGGCGCTGTCGGGACTGTGTTCGGCCTGGTTCTTCATGAAGCCGGAATGGCAGCTGTGGATCGCCGAGCCGGGCGACCGGCTGGCCTTCCTCATCTATATGGCGCTGGGCTTCGGGATCGCCGCCGGGGCACACGCCCTGCGCCGGGCGAACGAGCAGCTGCGCCTGTCCTGGGACCAGCTGTCCGCCGCCAATGCGGAAAAGGACTTGATGCTGCACGAGATCCACCACCGGATCCGCAACGACCTGCAACAGATCTGCGCCCAGCTGACGCTCGCCGCGCACAGGTCTGGGGCAGGGCAGGACATCGTCAACGGCACCATCGAGCGGATCGGCGTGCTGTCCCGCGTCTATGTCCGCCTGCGCCGGGTGGAGGGCGTCAACATCGTCAGTTCGAAGGACTTCCTGGAAAGTCTGGTGGAGGACATCCAGTTGGGCGTCGTCGGGGTGCGGCCGGTTGCGGTCAGCGCCGAGGTGGACGACGTCGACCTCGACATGAGCATCGCCGTCGCGGTCGGCACCATCGCCAACGAGCTGATCACCAACGCGCTGAAATACGCCTTCCCCGACGGCCGTTCCGGCCGCATCGACCTGACCTTCCGCAAGGAGGAGGGGGAGTGCGTGCTGCGCGTCTGCGACGACGGCGTGGGCATCCTGTCGGATCGGCCGCAGGGCACCGGGCTGGGTGGCCGGATCATGCGGCAGCTTGCCCAGCAATTGCGCGGCAGCCTCGACATCGAACCCCGGCCGGAGCAGGGAGTGAAGGTCACCCTGCGCTTCCCCTGCTGCCGGGCGGCGGCCCAGCCGGACGACAGGCCCGCCGCCGCATGAAAAGAAGGGGCCGCGCCGGTGCGGCGCGACCCCGTCCAGGGAACGTCTTGGGAAACGTCCGGTCCAAAGCCGGCCGGATCAGAAGTCCATGTCGGCGCCGGGGGCGGGCACCGCGGGCTTCTTCTCCGGCAGCTGGGCAACCATCGCCTCGGTGGTGATCAGCAGGCCGGCGACGGAGGCCGCGTCCTGCAGCGCGGTGCGCACCACCTTGGCCGGGTCGATGATGCCGGCCTTCACCAGATCGCACCACTCGCCCTTGGCCGCGTCGTAGCCGACGGCATAGTCGTTGCTGTCGTTCAGCTTGCCGACGATGATCGAGCCGTCGACGCCGGCGTTGGTGGCGATCTGGCGCACCGGGGCGGTCAGCGCCCGGCGCACGATCTCCACGCCGACGCGCTGGTCGTCGTTGGCCGGCTTGACGCTCTCCAGCACCGCGACCGCACGGGCCAGCGCCACGCCGCCGCCGGGCAGGATGCCTTCCTCGACCGCCGCACGGGTGGCGTGCATGGCGTCGTCGACGCGGTCCTTGCGCTCCTTCACCTCGACCTCGGTGGCGCCGCCGACGCGGATCACCGCGACGCCGCCGGCGAGCTTGGCCAGCCGCTCCTGCAGCTTCTCGCGGTCGTAGTCGGAGGTCGTCTCCTCGATCTGCTGGCGGATCTGGGTGCAGCGGGCCTTGATGTCGTCCTTCGATCCGACGCCGTTGACGATGGTGGTGTTGTCCTTGGTGATGACCACCTTGCCGGCGCGGCCCAGCATGTCGATGGTGACGCTGTCCAACTTGATGCCCAGCTCTTCGCTGACCACCTGGCCGCCGGTGAGGATGGCGATGTCCTCCAGCATGGCTTTGCGGCGGTCGCCGAAGCCGGGGGCCTTCACCGCTGCGACCTTCAGGCCGCCGCGCAGGCGGTTGACCACCAGGGTCGCCAGCGCCTCGCCCTCCACCTCCTCGGCGATGATCAGCAGCGGCTTGCCCGACTGCACCACCTTCTCCAGCACCGGGATGATGGCCTGGATGCCGGACAGCTTCTTGTCGTGGATCAGGATGTAGGGATCATCCAGCTCCACCTGCATCTTGTCGGCGTTGGTGACGAAGTAGGGCGAGGTGTAGCCGCGGTCGAACTGCATGCCCTCGACCACGTCAAGCTCGGTCTCCAGGCTCTTGGCCTCCTCGACCGTGATGACGCCCTCGTTGCCGACCTTCTCCATCGCGCGGGCCAGCATGTCGCCGATCTCGCGGTCGCCGTTGGCGGAGATGGTGCCGACCTGGGCGATCTCCTCGTTGGTGGTGACCTTCTTGGAGCGGGCCTTCAGCTCGGTCACCACGGCGTCGACCGCCATGTCGATGCCGCGCTTCAGGTCCATCGGGTTGATGCCGGCGGCGACCGACTTGGCGCCCTCGCGGACGATGGCCTGGGCCAGCACGGTGGCGGTGGTGGTGCCGTCACCGGCCAGGTCGGCGGTCTTCGACGCCACCTCGCGCAGCATCTGCGCGCCCATGTTCTCGAACTTGTCGGCCAGCTCGATTTCCTTGGCGACCGACACGCCGTCCTTGGTGATGCGCGGGGCGCCGAACGACTTTTCGATCACCACGTTGCGGCCCTTCGGGCCCAGCGTGACCTTCACGGCGTCAGCCAGAATGTCCACGCCGCGCAGCATCTTGTCGCGGGCGGTGGAGCCGAACTTCACGTCCT
>NZ_CAMLJP010000146.1 GCF_946480385.1 uncultured Azospirillum sp. | reverse complement strand
TACCCGGCGTGACGCCGCCGACCATCTTGGTGCCGTAGGCGATGGCCTGCTCGGAATGGAAGGTGCCCTGGGCTCCGGTGAAGCCCTGGCAGATCACCTTCGTGTTCTTATCGACGAGAACAGCCATGTTACGCGGCCTCCTTCACGGCCTTGACCACCTTCTCGGCGGCATCGGCGAGGTTGTCGGCCGAGAGGATCGGCAGGCCGGATTCGGCCAGGATCTTCTTGCCCAGATCGACGTTGGTGCCTTCCAGGCGCACCACCAGCGGAACGTGCAGGTGCACTTCGCGCGCCGCGGCGACCACGCCCTCGGCGATCACGTCGCAGCGCATGATGCCGCCGAAGATGTTGACCAGGATGCCTTCGACGTTGCTGTCGGACAGGATCAGCTTGAAGGCCGCGGTGACGCGCTCCTTCGTGGCGCCGCCGCCGACGTCGAGGAAGTTGGCCGGCTCGCCGCCATACAGCTTGATGATGTCCATGGTGGCCATCGCCAGACCGGCGCCGTTCACCATGCAGCCGATGTTGCCGTCGAGCTTGACGTAGTTGAGGCTGTGCTTGGCCGCCTCGATCTCCGCCGGATCCTCTTCGGCTTCGTCGCGCAGCTCTTCCACGTCCTTGTGGCGGAACAGCGCGTTGTCGTCGAAGTTCATCTTGGCGTCGAGCGCCAGGATGTCGCCGGCGCCGGTGACGATCAGCGGGTTGATCTCGACGATGGCGCAGTCCAGATCCACGAACGCCTTGTAGGCGGCCTGGATGAACTTGGCGGCGGCACCGACCTGCTTGCCTTCCAGGCCCAGCGCGAAGGCGACCTTGCGGGTGTGGTAGCCCTGGATGCCGGTGGCCGGGTCGACGGCGACCTTGACGATCTTCTCCGGCGTGTTGTGGGCGACCTCTTCGATCTCCATACCGCCTTCGGTCGAGGCCATGATCGTCACGCGGCCGGTGGCGCGGTCGATCAGCATGCCGAGGTACAGCTCGCGCTTGATGTCGGCGCCTTCCTCGATGTAGAGGCGCTTCACCTCGCGGCCTTCCGCGCCGGTCTGCTTCGTCACCAGGACGTGGTTCAGCATCTCGGCGGCGTTCTTGCCGACTTCCTCGATCGACTTGACGACGCGGACGCCGCCCTTGCCCTCGGGGTTGTCCTTGAAGCGGCCGGCGCCGCGGCCACCGGCGTGGATCTGGGACTTCACCACCCAGACCGGACCGCCGAGCTCGCGGGCGACCGTCTCGGCCTCCTGCGGGGTGTAGGCAACGCCGCCGCGGGGAACCGCGACGCCGTACTTCTTCAGCAGGCTTTTCGCCTGGTACTCATGGATGTTCATCGGGCGTCCATCTGTTTTTTGGTTCGGCTGACGAGAACGGGTCGACTGAAGGACAAGACGGGCGCACCACCGGCGCCGTCCCGGACCCCGAAAATGGGCCGGGACGGCGCCGGAGACCGCGCACTCCGTTCTTTAGGAAGCGGCCTTCTCGGCGTCCAGCTTCTTGACGACGTCGACCAGCGTCTTCACCGCGTCGACGGAGTTCTGGAACATCGCCTTCTCTTCGTCGTTCAGCTCGATCTCGATGATCTTCTCGACGCCGCCGGCGCCGATGATCGTCGGGACGCCGACGTAGAGGTCGTCCTGGCCATACTGGCCGCTCAGGTGGGCGGCGACCGGCAGGACGCGCTTCTGGTCCTTCAGGTAGGACTCGGCCATCTGGATGGCGGACGCGGCCGGGGCGTAGAAGGCGGAACCGGTCTTCAGCAGCTTGACGATCTCGGCGCCGCCGTCACGGGTGCGCTGAACGATGGCGTCCAGCTTCTCCTGCGTGGTCCAGCCCATCTTGACCAGATCGGGCAGCGGGATGCCGGCGACGGTGGAGTAGCGCACCAGCGGGACCATCGTGTCGCCGTGGCCGCCCAGCACGAAGGCGGTGACGTCCTCGACCGAGACGTTGAACTCTTCGGCCAGGAAGTAGCGGAAGCGGGCCGAGTCGAGCACGCCGGCCATGCCGACCACGCGCTCCGGCGGCAGGCCGGACGCCTGCTGCAGCACCCACACCATCACGTCGAGCGGGTTGGTGATGACGATGACGAAGGCGTTCGGGGCATACTTGCCGATGGCCTCGCCGACGGTCTTGCAGACGCCGCTGTTGATGCCGATCAGGTCGTCGCGGCTCATGCCCGGCTTGCGCGGGATGCCGGCGGTGACGATCACGACGTCGGCACCCTCGATGACCGAGTAGTCGTTGCCGCCGGTCAGGCTGGCGTTGAAGCCCTCGACCGGGGAGGTTTCGGCCAGATCCAGCGCCTTGCCGGCCGGCATGCCTTCGGCGATGTCGAACAGGACGACGTCGCCCAGTTCCTTCTGAGCAGCGAGCAGAGCCAGCGTGCCGCCGATCTGGCCGGCACCGACGAGCGCAATCTTCTTGCGAGCCATGGAGCGTTCCCTAAAACGTTTGAGCGTCCCCCATTCAGCGGGAGACTAGAACCGTTGGTCATTCTAACGTCTTAGGGATCCAGCGCCCCGAGATTTCGGAAGCGTAGGTAGCGCGTTTTGTCGCGGAGGGCAAGCCTGACCGCTAGCGAGGCATTGCAGCTTTGCGTCGCACCCCCGATGATCCTTTCCAACGACTGGACCGTTCGGCTTTATACGTATGGTTCGCGTCCGGTCCTTACCTTGTTCAAAGATGGTCGAAGGAGAGCGCAGATGGCCAAGCTCGTGGCCCGTTTCATTCCCGGTCTGACCATGTCGCTGGCGCTTGCCGCCGGCATCGCCGGCATCGCCGGCGTCTCGGGGGCCGGTTCCGCCCAGGCCCAGACGGTCGGTGATTACACCGCCGCCATCGCCGCCGCCCCCATCGTCGATGCCACCGCGGAAGCCAGCATCGCCTTTTGCCGGCCGCTGACCAACTACGTCTACACCTCGATCCCCGCCGATCAGCGGGCGAATTGGGTGCTGCCGCTGGTGACGCTGGACGGGTCGCAGTCGGCGGAGATGGCTGCCAAGCGCGACGCCTGCCTGAAGGTGCGCCAGCTGCCGCTGATCGCCTTCGACGCCGGCACCGGCGAGCAGATCGTCACCCCGGCCGAGGCGATGGAAGGCCCGACCGACCGCGGCCCCTATTACAAGGAGGTCTCGCCCGACACCCCGGTGCCGCGCACCGGCCGCGCCACGCCGCGCCAGCCGATGCCGCGCGGGGGCGCGCAGCCGCAGCCTTACTGAGCGGCTTCCGTCAGGGCCCGATCCCGTAGCGTTCCAGGTGTCGGGCCATTTCGGCGGAGGACAGCGGGAAGCCGCTGCCCTGCCGGGCGTTCAGCATGGCGCGTGGGTGGATGCCGGCCGCACGGGCCTGGATCTGCATGGCACAGCGCATCGACAGGCCGGCGCGCCAGACGAGCGCGGTGACCGCCTGCGGGTCGTGGGCATCCAGGATCAGGTCCACCACCTCCGGCGCCACGCGGGCGCGCAAGGTCAGCGCCGCCCGCACGAATCCGGTCTCGTTCCACGACATCGCGTCGCCCAGCGCCGTCTCGTCCAGCTTGCCCAGCCGGTGCAGGCGGACGGCGCGGCGTTCCGGCGACTCGGCCGAGTCGGGGGCTTCGGCCCAGTCGATGCGGCGGCGGGTGGTGGTGGCGATCTCCGCCACCGTGGCGTCGTCGAAGTCGGGGCGCCGCCGCAGCGTCTCCGCCACCGCCAGATCGACGAAATCGGCCAGCCGCAATGCCAGCCGGCGGGGCAGGGTGGGACGGCGGGCCAGCTTCTCCCGCCAGTCGGGATGGTGGGCCGACCGCTCCACCAGCGATTCCAGCGTCGGTTCGGCAATCACCGCCCCGCTGTTGTCGAGCAGGATGCCGGTGGCCTCGGCATGGCCGCTGCCGGCGATGGCGTCCGACAGGGCGGCGCCGATGCTGTGGCGACGGGCGATGGCTGACAGCGCCCAGCCGGCGGGGGCGGCGGCGACGATGTCCAGCAGATCCTCGTCGCTGAGCGCCGCGCAGCAGCGCAGAACCGGTTCCGCCACCGTCCGTTCGACGTCGCGCGCCAGCGTCGCCACCACCGAAGGCGGGGCGCAGGCGATGTCCTTGATCGCCGTCGCCAGCGCCTCGCGCACCCGGACGATGTGGTCTCGGGCCAACTGCTCCAGCGCGCGAATCGCCACGGTGCTGACGGTGTCGGCCCCGCCCGGCGGCAGGTCGGGCAGCAGCCGGCACAGCTTGCGGGCAAGGGTGGAGCGCACGTCGGCATCGCCCATCCCGGCCAGCCGCGATTCGACCAGCACGTCGCCGACCTGACGGGCGACGCCGCGGCCGGGTGCAGAGGGTGGCGGCTGAGCAGGGGCCGGATTCGGTTCAGGCTCCGGCGACCCGGCGAACAGATAGTCCATCAGCTCGGGCGCGACGCCGCAGTCCGTCTCCGGCGGGAGGCGGGGGGAGGGGTGGGACGGGGAGCGCCGGGCTGTCACCGGACCTGAAGCCTTGTGGTGGTGCCGCGGCGGGGCCGGAGCGGCAGTGGTGGGATCATGCGGTTCATCGAAGCGCCCCCCTGGTTAACGGCGTCCTAATTCGGCACCGGCCGGGCTTGTGACATCCGGCACGGCCGGCCGCGGGGCTCAGCGCCGTTTGGCGGCAGGGGTGGCGCCCAGCATGTTGCGTTGCGCCAGCATCGGGCGCGGCACTTGCCGGCCGCCCAGCACGCGGACCGGCACCGACTGCTCCAGCCGGTGCTTGTCGAACTGGTCGAAGATGCGCAGCAGCGCCTCCGCCGTGCCCTCGCCGTAATGGATGTCGGTGCGGGCGCGGTCCAGTTCGGTGCGCAGGCTGTCGCGCAGACGGCCGAACAGGGCGTCGAACAGCGCCTGGAAATGCTCCTCGGCGAAAACGAAATGGCGGTCGCGCAGATGGTCGGTCATCCGCCGGATGAAGGTCTGGCGCTGCTGGTGGAACTGGCGGAAGCGCAGCATCACCCGGATGAACGGCGTGTCGGCCAGCACCGCCAGTGTTTCCTCATGGGCCAGCCGCCGCCAGACCTCGACATCGCGGTCGGTCCCCAGCCGGTTGAACAGGGCGATGGCGCTGGCGTTCATCGCCTCCCATTCCTTCTCGTAGAACAGGGCAGTCAGCGTCGATTGCAGGCCGGGGACGATCACCTGGGGAAAGCTGGCACCGGTGATCGGGTCCATGCTGTCGGGCAGGCGGGTGCGCAGGGCCGAGACCATCAGGCGGGTGACGAAATCGCGGCGGCGTCCATCGTGATGAAGAGGCTGTTGGCCGTCCCCCGCTGTCGCGCAGCCGCCGCAGCCGGACGCGGTGCAGGAGGCTGCGGTACAGGCTTGGCAGATCGAGGCGAACAGCGGCAGCACCGACGGCCAGTGCGCCATCATCAGCCCCATGGCGCGGGCGAACTCCTCGCGCGAGAGCACGCCCTTGGCGGTGAATTGCGGCTCCAGCGCCTCCTGAAAGGTGCTGACCAGAGCCTGCGCCGTGCGATGGTGGCGTTCGAACGGCGGCGGATCGGCGGTCATCCCACGCCCTCCCTTCCGATGCATCCCGGCCCGCCGGCCCTATGGGCCGGTCACGGTTACAGGAACAATTTATCGGGTATTTTATCTATCTTGGCTGTGACGGCCATCACAGGAGAGGGGTGGGAGCCCGCCATAGCGCAAAAAAAAGGCCGCTGCCCAAGCGGGCGCGGCCTTTAGTCTAGGGAGGAAACGCACTGCAAAATGCAGTAACGAGGCGGAGTTTAAGCCTGCGGCCGTGTTAGCGGTACCACCCTTTTCGAATTGGTGCGGTGCGACATCCGCATAGCGCGGTATGGAATATCGTTGGATTTGCCCAGTCGATGGGCGAAAAGGCAGTTTTCCGCGCTTTTTTCGGGCATATGGCCGGTCGCGGGTCAGACGAACGATCGATTGCGAAAATCATTCCGTTCGGATCAGTTCGGAAACGAAAAGGGAGGCGCCTTTCGACGCCTCCCTTCAGTCACCTGGAAACCGGCGGGCGTCAGGCCGCCAGCTTTTCGCGGATCAGCGCCTTGGTCTCGTCGATGCCGTAGAGCTGGATGAAGGAGCCCATCCGCGGGCCGGTGGTCTGGCCCAGCAGCACCTCGTACAGCGCCTGGAACCATGCCCGCAGCTCGGTGAAGCCGTGAGTCTTGCCGACCTCGAACACCTCGTTCTGGATGGTGTCGGCGCGGGCGTCGGCCGGCAGGCTGTCCAGCTTGGCCAACAGATCCTGCAGGGCGGCGCGTTCGGCGTCGGTGGGGGCGCGGAACCGCTTGGTCGGCTTCACCTGATCCTGGTAGTAGCGCACGGCATAGCCGACCATGCTGTCCAGGAAGGGGCTGTTCTCCGGCGTGGCGTCGGGCGCGTAGCGGCGGATGAAGCCCCACATGGTGTCCTTGGTCTCGGCATTCGCCGCACCCGCCAGATTGAGCAGCAGGTTGAAGGACACGTCGGAGCGCACCGCCGGCGGCTTGCCGTTGTGGATGTGCCAGGCCGGGTTCTCCAGCTTCTTCGCCGGCTCCTCGCCATGAACCTTGTCGACGAAGGTCAGGTACTCGTCGACAGCGCGCGGGATGACGTCGAAATACAGGCGCTTGGCCGACTTCGGCTTCTGGAACATGTAGAGGGCGAGGCTTTCCTGCGGGGCGTAGGCCAGCCACTCCTCCATCGTCAGGCCGTTGCCCTTCGACTTGGAGATCTTCTGGCCCTTGTCGTCGAGGAACAGCTCGTAATTGAAGCCTTCCGGCGGGGTGCCGCCGAGGATTTTGCAGATCTTGCCGGCCAACTCGGCCGACGGGATCAGGTCCTTGCCGTACATCTCGTAATCGACGCCGAGGCCGAACCAGCGCATGCCCCAGTCGGGCTTCCACTGCAGCTTCACATGGCCGCCGGTGACCGGAAGCTCGACCTTCCTGCCGTCCTCATCCTCGAAGACAATGGTGCCGGCATCGGTGTTGCGCTCCAGCATCGGAACCTGCAGCACCCGCCCGGTGGAGGGGGAGACCGGCAGGAAAGGGCTGTAGGTCGCCTGACGCTCGGCGCCGAGGGTGGGCAGCATCACCGCCATCACCTCGTCGTAATGGCGCAGGATGCCGAGCAGCGCCTCGTCGAAGCGGCCGGACTTGTACCAGTCGGTGGAGGACTGGAACTCGTACTCGAAGCCGAAGCTGTCGAGGAAGGCGCGCAGCCGGGCGTTGTTGTGGGCGCCGAAGCTGTCATGGGTGCCGAAGGGATCGGGCACCTGGGTCAGCGGCTTGCCGAGGTTGGCCGCCACCATCTCCTTGTTGGGGATGTTGTCGGGAACCTTGCGCAGCCCGTCCATGTCGTCCGAGAAGCAGAACAGCCTGGTCGGAATATCGCTCATGGTCTGGAAGGCGTGGCGCACCATGCTGGTGCGCGCCACCTCGCCGAAGGTGCCGAGATGCGGCAGGCCCGACGGACCATAGCCGGTCTCGAACAGGACATAGCCTTTGGCGGGCGGCGCTTTCGCGAAGCGCGCGACCAGTTTGCGCGCCTCCTCGAACGGCCATGCCTTCGCCTGCAACGCCAGATCCCGTTCGCCGGTCATCGTCGGACCCTTTCGAAACCACATAGATTAAAGTTGGGAATGAGGGCAAAGACCCTAGGGCCGGCCGGGCGTGGCGTCAACCGTGGGGCATGCGAGGGGACTCTTGCGGCGCCCTTTCGCCCGGTCCATCCTGCGCCGCCCGCGGGATCGGCCTTGCGGGAGAGGTCGGGGTGTCGAGACGATGAGCTGGCTGTATCTGGTGGTGGCGATCCTGTTCGAGGTGGTCGGCACCTCCGCGATGAAGATGTCGGACGGCATGACGCGGCTGGGGCCGGCGGCGGCGGTGGTCGTCTGTTATGGCGTCGCCTTCCTGCTGCTCGCCAAGGCGCTGCGCACCATGGAGGTCGGCATCGCCTATGCCATCTGGTCGGCGACCGGCACCGCGGCCATCGCCGCCATCGGCGTGCTGGTGTTCGGCGAATCGCTGACGGTGATGAAGGTGGTCGGGGTCCTCCTGATCGTCGCCGGGGTCATCAGCCTGCACATGGCGAGCGGGACAGCGTGACCTCGATAGTTAGGCATTGACCTAAGTATTTTCTCCCGCTAGGGTGCCGTCATGGATGCAGCACTCGACAGGACGTTCCGTGCGCTGGCGGACCCCACGCGCCGGGCGGTGATCCAGGCGCTGGGGCGCGGTCCGGCATCGGTCGGCGACCTTGCGAAACCCTTCGGCATGGCTCTGCCCAGCTTCCTGCAGCATCTGAAGATGCTGGAGGACAGCGGGCTGGTCGAAACCCGGAAACAGGGGCGGGTGCGCACCTGCACGCTGAAGCCGGAGGCGCTGGCGGCCGCGGAAAGCTGGCTGGAAGCCCAGCGGAGCCTGTGGACGAAGCGGCTCGATCAACTGGACAGCCTGGTGCTGGACCTGAACAAACGGGAGGAAGGGACACTATGACCGTTGCGACCGCGACCAATGCGACCGCCGCCGTCTTCGATCCGCGGCTCGACCTTGAACTGAAGCGCGAAGTGCCGGTTCCGCCGCGGCTCCTCTGGCGGGCCTGGACCGAGCCCGAACTGCTGATGAAGTGGTTCGCGCCGGCGCCCTGGCGGACCACCGCCTGCGAGATCGACCTGAAGCCCGGCGGTCTGTTCCGTACGGTCATGGAAGGGCCGAACGGCGAGAGGAACGACAATATCGGCTGCTATCTCACGGTCGAGCCCGAGAAACTGCTGGTCTTCACCTCCGCCCTCGGACCGGGCTACCGGCCCACCGGCAACAGCTTCCTCACCGCATCCGTCACCTTCGAACCGACGGCGGACGGAACGCTCTATACCGCCGTCGCACTGCACAAGGACGAGGCGGCGAAGACGCAGCACGAGGAGATGGGCTTCCATCACGGTTGGAGCGCCGCGCTCGATCAGATGGTCGCGCTGACGAAGGGGATGTGAGGGGACGGCCTAAACCCCCACTTTGAACGGGTTCACCTGCCGGGCGGCGCGTTCGACCGCCTCGGCGGGGCCGGGGCGGCCCAGATAATAGCCCTGGGCGATGTCGCAGCGCAGGGCGCGCAGGGCCTCCAGCGTCCCGGCGTCCTCCACGCCTTCGGCCACGGCGGTCAGGTTTAGGCTGTGGGCCATCTGGATGACGGCGGCGGTGATCTTGGCGCTGTCGTGGTTGCTGGTGAGATCGGCGACGAAGCTGCGGTCGATCTTCAGCTTGTCCACCGCCAGACGGCCGATGTAGGACAGGTTGGAATAGCCGGTGCCGAAATCGTCGATCGACACCTGCACGCCCATCGCCTTGATGCGGCGCAGGTTGTCCATCACCAGATCGGTGTTCTGGATCAGCATCGATTCGGTCAGCTCCAGCTCCAGCAGCAGCGGGTCGAGCCCGCTGTCGGCCAAGGCCCGCGTCACCGTGGCGACGAGGTCGCTACGCTGAAGCTGCAAGGCCGACAGGTTGACCGCCACCGACAGCGACAGCCCTTGAGCGCGCCAGTGCGCCGCCTGCCGGCAGGCCTCCGTCAGGACCCAGGCGCCGATCGGCACGATCAGGCCGCTGTCCTCGGCGATCGGGATGAAGGCGCCGGGCGGGACCATGCCCTTGTCGGGGTGGTTCCAGCGCACGAGCGCCTCCGCACCGGTGACGGCGCCGCTCTCCAGGCTGACCTGCGGCTGGTAATGGATCAGGAACTCCCCGCGGTCGAGCGCGCGGCGCAGGCCGCTGCGGGTGGACAGGTGGGCCACCGCCTCCGCGTTCATCGCCTCGGCATAGAAGCGGTGGGTGTCGCGGCCGGCCGCCTTGGCATGGTGGAGCGCGGTGTCGGCGTTCTTCAGCAGGGTGGCGAAGTCCTTGCCGTCGGCCGGGGCCAGCGCCACGCCGGAGGACAGGGTGACAGTCAGCTCATGGCCGCCGACCTGGAAGGGTTCGGCTATCGCCTCGTGCAGGTTGGCGACGGCCTCCACCACCGCGTCGATGTCGGGCTGTCCGGACAGCAGCAGGATGAACTCGTCGCCGCCGCCGCGGCTGACCGTGTCGGTGTCGCGCACCGCCGCCTTCAGACGCTCCGCCACCGCGCGCAGCAGGGCGTCGCCGACGGCGTGGCCGAGGCTGTCGTTCACCGTCTTGAAGCGGTCGAGGCCGCAGGCGACCAGCGCCACCAGCCGGCCGTTGCGTTCCGACCGGGCCAGCGCCTGTTCGGTGCGGTCCTGCACCAGGACGCGGTTGGGCAGCAGGGTCAGCGCGTCGTGGCGCGACAGATACTCCATCCGCTCCTGTGCCGCCTTGCGTTCGGTGATGTCGCGGACGAGGACCAGCAGCCGGCGGTCGTTGCCGTCGATGACGGCGCGCCGCATGCTGACCTCCACCCAGAACAGCGCGCCGTCGAGCCGGCGGGCGTGCCATTCGAACAGCTGCGGTTCACCGTCGGCCGCCTTGCGGATGCGGGCCGCCGCGTCGTGCCGGGTGTAGGGCGGCACGCCGGAGCTGATCATCGCGACGGTGAGGTCCGACAGCGACATATTGCCGACCCGGTACATCTCCCGCATCCGGCGGTTGACCTCCAGGATGGCGCCGCTGTCGAGGTCGTGGATGAAGATGGCGTCGGTGACGCTGTCGAAGATGGTGCGGACGCGCTCCTCGCTGGCGGTCAGGGCCGCGACCGCGGCGCGCAGGCTTTCGGTCTTGCTTTCCACCTGCCGGCGCAGCAGCAGCACCCACACCAGCGCGCCGAAGCCCAGCACCGCCAGTCCGGCCAGCAGCTTGAGCAGCAGGTCCATCATCTGGGGGCTGACGAGGCCGGTCAGGCTGCGGCCGAGCCAGCGTTCCTCGACCGCCTTGCGCTCCTCCGGGGTGATGCGGGCGAAGCCGTCGGCGATCAGGCGGAACAGCGCCGTGTCGCCCTTGCGCACCGCCCAGTGCAGTTCGCCGGTATAGAGCGGATCGGTGTAGCGGAAGCGTCCCTGCACGCCGCGCTTGGTCATGTAATAGCGGGCGGAGGGGTCGTCCATGCAGAAGACGCGGGTTTCCTGCTTTGCGGCGGCGTCCACCATCGCCTCGAAGCCGGGATAGCGCTGAAAGGCGGTGATGCCCTGGTCGGTCAGCCATTCGATGCAGAAATCGCCGTCCTTCACCCCGACCGTGAAGGCGCGCAGCGACTCCACACCGGTGATGCCGCTGAGGTCGGCGCTGAACCAGATCGGCACGTCGACGCGGGCATAGGGCTTGGAGAAGTCGTAGATCAGGTCGCGGGCGTCGTTGCGGAAGATCGTCTCGATGACGTCGGCGCCGCCGCTGTCCATCGTCTTGCGGGCGAGGCCCCAATCGAGCGGAAGCATGCGGACCGGGATGCCGGTCTTCTGCGACCATAGCGTCCACATGTCCTTCACGATGCCGACATGGGCGCCGTCGGGGGTGCGGAAGCTGTAGGGCGGGTAATTATCGTCCAGCGTCACCCGGATTTCCGCCGGGCGCGGGCCGGTGTCCTGAGGTGCCGCAGCCGGTGCCGGCGAGCTGATCGCCGCCGCCGGACCGCCGGCCAGGAGGGACAGCAGAAGAACGGCAAGCAACCGCAGGACGGCCCGGCGCGCCGCGGAGCGGATCATGGCGGCGCACCGGCGGGGACGGTCGGCGGACAGCGCGTGGCGGACATGGACATGGCCCTTGCCGAGGTCATGGACAGCGCAGGGGTGCGGGGCCTTCGCCATCGCACCGCCATCGCCAGCTTATCCAAGAGGGTAACCCGTTCGACGCGCTGCGGCAACGGGGGGTTCTCCACCCCTTGTGACAAGCTCCCGCAGCGGGCGAAATCGCGTCTGGGCCGGCGGCAGGATCAGGGGGTACGGTCGGCGGATGGCGGCCGGGCGGCGGTCTGGTTGCCGGCCTGACCGTTGGCCTGGGCGCGGAGGGCGTCGCGGATTTCCTCCAGCAGCTGCTCCTGCCGGGGCGGGGCCTTCGGCGCTTCCTTGTGCAGGACATGCAGGCGGTTGACCTGCCGGACGATCATGAACAGGGCGCCCGACACGATCAGGAAGTTGATGCAGCTGTTGATGAAGCGGCCGTAATTGATGGTGGCCGCCCCCGCCTTCTCGGCGGCCTGGAGCGAGTCGTAATGGCCGCCCGACAGGCTGATGAAGTAGTTCGAAAAATCGATACCGCCCATGATCCAGCCGATCGGCGGCATCAGGATGTCCTTGACCAGGGAATTGACGATCCCGGTGAAGGCGGCACCGATGATGATGCCGACGGCCAGCTCCACGACATTGCCGCGGCTGATGAATTTCTTGAATTCTTCGAACATGGCGTCCCGTTTTTCCGTGGTCGTGGAAGGGAAACGGGGTTGGGAGGGGTTGGTTTCATAAAGCCCCCTCTCCCCGCTTTCGGCGGATCTTCGATCCGCCTGTCGCGTCAGCGCAAACGAAGTTTGCGCGTGAGCGGGGGAGAGGGGATAACTCCGACCCTTACGCCATGCGGCCGTGGCAGTGCTTGAACTTCTTGCCCGATCCGCAGGGGCAGGGGGCGTTGCGCGGGGTGTTCTCCATCACCTCGGCCGGCAGCGGCTGGTCTTCCGGCGTGCCGGCCAGCGACGAGGCGCGGACCATGCCGTCCGGCAGGGCTTCGCCGCCGTCGGCCATCGCCGCCATCGCCAGCGCCGGGTCCATGCGGCCCTCATGCATCTCCTGCATCTGGCGGGCGAACAGCTCCTCCTGCGACGGCGCCATGCGGATTTCGACATGCATCAGAATGGTGGTGACCTGCTCGCGCAGAGCCATCAGCATCGAGTCGAACAGCTCGAACGCTTCGCGCTTGTACTCGTTCAGCGGGTCCTTCTGGGCGTAGGCGCGCAGGTTGATGCCCTGGCGCAGGTGGTCGAGCTGGAGGAGGTGGTCCTTCCATTCCTGGTCCAGGATCTGGAGCAGGATGCTCTTTTCCACATGCCGCATCGTCTCGGCGCCGTAGGACTCCTCCTTGTCCGCGTATTTGCGGTCGGCGGCCTCGCGCACGCGCTCCTCGATCTCCGGCTCGGCGATGCCCTCTTCCTTGGCCCACTCGTGGACCGGCAGGTCCATGCCGAGCACGCGGTTGACCGCCTCGTGCAGGCCGTCGATGTCCCACTGCTCGGAGTAGCTGTTGGCCGGGATGGCGGCCGACACCATGTTGGCGATGATCTGGTGGCGCATCTCGCGGATTTCCTCCGCGATGTCCTCGCTCTCCATCACCTCGTGGCGCTGTTCATAGACGACCTTGCGCTGGTCGTTCATGACGTTGTCGAACTTCAGCAGGTTCTTGCGGACCTCGAAGTGATGCGCCTCGACCTTCTGCTGCGCCTTTTCCAGCGCCTTGTTGATCCAGGGATGGATGATCGCCTCGCCCTCCTTCAGGCCGAGGCGCTGGAGCATGCTGTCCATCCGCTCCGACCCGAAGATGCGCATCAGGTCGTCTTCCAGCGACAGGAAGAACTTCGAGGTGCCGGGGTCGCCCTGGCGGCCGGAACGGCCGCGCAGCTGGTTGTCGATGCGGCGG
>NZ_CAMLJP010000145.1 GCF_946480385.1 uncultured Azospirillum sp. | reverse complement strand
GCGGCATCGGCCATCAGGTGGTGACCCGGCTGCGCGACAGCCAGATCTATGCCGATGCGGCGGAAAGCGGTCTCAGCCTGTTCGACATGTCGGGCAAGCGCGCCGCCGAGCATCGCAGCGACTGGCAGCCGCTGCTGAGCTACATCGACGGGGTTTGAAGCGGGGCGACGGGGTTTGAAGCGGGGCGGGTACCTCCCTACACCCGCACCACCATGAACAGCCATTGGGTCGGGATCAGCGCGCTGCCGCTGGAATGTTCCGGGTAGGCGGCCTCCAGCCGGCGGCGGTAGGCGGCAAGGAAGCGGTCGAGTTCGGGACCGGTCAGGCGGTCCATCACCGGGACCAGCGCCGACTGGTGCAGCCATTGCAGATGCGGGACGTCGCCGTCCAGCGCGTGGAAATACTCGGTCTCCCACAGATCGATGGCGGCGGCCTGGGGGCTCAGCCAGTCATAGTAGTCCTGCGGGCCATAGCTGCGGCTGCCGCTTGGCTGGGCGGTGGGCCAGGCGCCGTGCAGACGGTCGGACCAGGGGCCATCGGCGGCGGTTTCCAGCAGCAGGCGGTGGGCGGTCTGGTCCTGCGGGCGGGGCAGGGTGACGGCGAGCACGCCGCCGGGGCCGAGCGCTTGCAGCAGGTCGGGGAAGATCCGCTCGTGCCCGCCGACATGCTGCAGCCCGCCGGCGGAGATGACGAGATCCGCCGGCCAGTGCGGGCGCCAGACGGTCAGGTCGGCCTGCTGGTAGCGCACGCGCGACGGCGTGTCGGCGGCCCAGCGCAGCATCGCCGGGGACTGGTCGACCGCCAGCACGTCGGCCAGCGGCCAGCGCGTTGCCAGCAGCCGGGACAGCTGACCGGCACCGCAGCCGAGATCGACGATGGTGTTCGGAGCCAGGAAGAAGGGAAGCGCCGCCGTCAGGTCCATGACGGGACGACGGCGCAGGACGTCAATCGTCGCGAAGGCGTTGGGGTCCCACGCCATGTTCAGAGCCATGTGGCACCCGCTTGTGTTGGGCGCCTGCCCCCCGGGGTGTTTCACCCGGCCTTCGCGTTTACCAGTCGCCTGTCGGCTTGGTCAGTGGGCGGAGCCCATGCGGTCGAAATAGCGGCCAATCGACGCGAAGATGAAGAGCACGCAGCCGAGGAAAACGATCAGACCGCCGGCCGCGAAGGCTTCGTCCGCCGCGCGCGAAGAGGCGAGCAGGCCGACGAAGGCCATGATGCCGGCGAGGATGGGGTTGATCCAGAAGGAGAAGGCTTTCACGTCCCGGAGTCCTTTCAGAACAAGGCGTTGTCAGGGTGGAAGCGCCCGCCTCCCGCCCCGCCGGGCTGCCCGCGAACGCTTCGCTGTTGAAGGAATTCTGCGGGAGGGAGCCCGCGGAATCAATGCGACACAAACGACTTGTGCGCTGCAACAGTTACAGAACCGGTGTCCGCATTGCATTGCGGTATGTCAAGGGCGAAGGCCGTTCCTTCGGCGCCGCTCTCCACCAGCCGGAGGTCGCCGCCATGGGCGCGCAGCACCTCGCGCGCGATGGCGAGGCCAAGGCCGATCCCGCCGGCCCGCGCCGATCCGGCGAAGGGCTGGAACAGGTTTTCCCGCGCCCGCGGGGCGAGGCCGGGGCCGTTGTCGGCGATGGTCAGGGTCAGCGCGCCCGCGCGCCCGGTCTGGGCGGAGAGGCGCACCCGGTCGGCGCCGGCCTGCACCGCGTTGCGGCCGAGATTGACCAGGGCGCGGCCGATCTGGGCGGCATCGACCTGGGCCAGCGTGCCGGCGGGGATGTCGTTGATCCATTCCGCCTCCACCCGGCCGCCGTCGGGGCGGGCGGTGGCGAGCACCTCGGCCCCCGCCTCCTCGGCCAACCGGTGCAGGTCGACAGGCGCGGGGGCGAGCGGCAGGACGCCGTCGCGGGTGAAGGACAGGGTCTGGCTGCACAGCTCCACCGCGCGGTCGAGCGAGGCGACCAGCCGCGGCGTCACCCGCCGCACCTCCGGATCGGCGCTCTCGGTCAGCCGCTCCGACAGGAGGGAGGCGGTGGAGAGAATGCCGCGCAGGTCGTGGTTGATCTTCGCCACCGCGGTGCCGAGCGTGGCGAGCCGTTCGCGCTGCCGCAGCGCCGCGCGCACCGTGCCCTGCATGGCGGCAAGCTCGCGCTCCGCCACGCCGATCTCGTCGGCGCGGGTGCCCGGCACCAGCGGCGGGGCGCCGTCGGGATCGCGGCGGAAGGCGACGACCTCCGCGGTCAGCCGGCGCATCGGCCGCACCAAGAGGGCATGCAGCGTGAGATAGACCAGGATCGCCGCGATCAGCGAGATGGCGACCGACACCGCCAGGATGCGGCGGGAGAAGTCCAGCATGGCGTCGATCAGCGGCCGTTCGTCCATCGTCACCTCGACGCGCTGGGCCGGGTCGTTGGGCGAGCGGTCGATCACCCGGATCACCCGGTCGCGCTGGGGTCCGAAGGCGCCTTCCAGGGCGAGCCACAGGGCGTTGCCGGCATCGACGAACTGCATGCCCATGCCGGTGCCGCGCAGGTCGTACACCGCATCCACCCGTGGCGGCATCGGGCTGGACAGCATGTAGACGCGGGCGCCGGGCTGGATCAGGTCGATGACATGGGTGCCGGTGTAGGCCAGCAGCTTCGCCTGAAGCTCCTTCGTCACCATCAGGTCGGGCGCGGCCTCCACCGACAAGGCCGCGATGTGGGCGGCGGCCAGCCGCTCCTCCAGATAGCTCATGCGGAAGCGGGCGATGGAGGGGGCGTAGATCAGCACCTCCGCCAGCAGTACGAACAGGATGGTGAGCAGCAGCAACTTGGCCGACAGGCTGGTCGCGACGGTGGGACGGGACATGCGGGGACCAGCGGGAAAGGGAGGAGGTGTTGCCGGAACGCCATCCTACGACGGTGACAAACGAGCGTCACCAGTCCGGAGGCCCCGATCCGCTGGCGTTACCGCTTTGGCGTTGGTAAGACAGGCGCCATGAGCGACCTTGCCCGTCACATCGACACCCTGTCGCGCGCCAACGTGCTGTGCATTGGCGACGTGATGCTCGACCGTTTCGTCTATGGTTCGGTGGACCGGGTGTCGCCGGAGGCGCCGATCCCCGTCCTGCGCGTGGACCGCGAAGTGCCCAAGTTGGGCGGCGCCGGCAATGTCGCCGCCAACTTGGTGGCGCTGGAGGCGGCCTGCCGCTTCGTCTCGGTGGTGGGACGCGACGGCATCGGCACCGATCTGCTGGCCCTGCTGCGGCGCGAGGGCGTCAGCGACGGCGCCATCGTGATGGAGGACGGGCGCCAGACCACGGTCAAGACCCGCTTCATCGCCGGCCAGCAGCAGCTTCTGCGCACCGACATCGAGACGGTGGTGCCGATCACCGTCGCCGACCGCGTGCTGGAGCGCGTGCGCGACCTGCTGCCCGAGGTGGGCGGCGTCATCCTGTCCGATTACGGCAAGGGCGTGCTGACCGATGAGCTGGTGGTGGCGGTGATCGCCGCCGCGCGGGAGGCCGGGCGCACGGTCGTGGTGGACCCGAAGGGACGCGACTACCGCCGCTATCGCGGCGCCGACATCGTCACGCCCAACCGCAAGGAACTGATGGAGGCCACCGGCCTGCCGGCCCGCACGGACGAGGAGGTGATCGCCGCCGCGCGTCACCTGATTGCCACCTGCGGCATCGGCGCCGTCGTCGCCACCCGCAGTGAACAGGGCATGTCGGTGGTGACGGCCGGGGAGGCGGTGCATCTGCCGGCGGAGGCGCGCGAGGTGTTCGACGTGTCGGGCGCCGGCGACACGGTGGTGGCGACGTTGACCGCCGCGCTGTCGGTGGGGATCGATCTGGTCGATTCGGCGCGGCTGGCCAACCTGGCGGCCGGCATCGTGGTGGGCAAGGTCGGCACGGCGGTGGTCCGCTCGGCCGAACTGCTGTCCAGCCTGCACGAGCAGGAATGGCGTCACGGTGAGGAAAAGGTGCTGACCCGCGACGCCGCGGCGGAACGGGCGGAGCGCTGGCGGCTGCGCGGCAAGCGGGTGGGCTTCACCAACGGTTGCTTCGACCTGCTGCACCCCGGCCATATCTCGCTGCTGAAGCAGGCCCGCGCGGCCTGCGACGTGCTGGTGGTCGGGCTGAACAGCGACGCCTCGGTGAAGCGGCTGAAGGGCGACAGCCGGCCGGTGCAGAACGAGACGGCGCGCGCCACCGTGCTGGCGTCGCTGGGCTGCGTCGATCTGGTGGTGATCTTCGGTGAGGACACGCCGGAGATGCTGATCCACGCCCTGCGCCCCGACGTGCTGGTCAAGGGGGCGGACTACACCATCGCCACCGTGGTGGGGGCGGATTTCGTCCAGAGCTATGGCGGGAAAGTGGTTTTGGCCGATCTGGTGCAGGGCCAGAGCACGACCAACACCATCAAGCGCATGAAAGGCTGAGACAATCGGGCGGGTATCGGCGGCCGGCGTCGATTGTGGCTTGTAAGCTGCCGATGCATGGCCCATCTATGGATGGTCGACGTTGCTCTGGGCTTTGTTATTCTGATCCGTCACACGGATCTGGGTCTCTTCCCCGAAGTGAAATTGATGCGCCTGCGCAAACTCGCGCGGCGCAACGCCAGGAAGGGAACTGACCCATGGCTATCGGAACCGTCAAGTTTTTCAACTCCACCAAGGGCTTCGGCTTCATTCAGCCGGAAGACGGCACGGCCGACGTGTTCGTCCACATCTCCGCCGTCGAGCGCGCCGGGATCAGCAATCTCGGCGAAGGCCAGAAGCTGTCCTTCGACGCGATCCGCGATCCGCGCCGCGGCAAGGTTGCGGCCGAGAACCTCCGCGCTCTCTGAGCGCAGCGGGTTCGAAGAGAAAGGGCGGCTCCGGCCGCCTTTTTTTGTACCTGCCCCCTCGGTTGACGATGCCGGCCCGACCGGCCCGATGATCTTCCCGAGGATGATCTTCCCGAGGGCACGGCGAAATTCACGAAATGGATGGACATGAACGGTTTTAAAGATGCAGGGCTTTCGGAGCGTCTGAGCGCGGCCGCCGGCGCGAAGAAGGCACTGCTGGAAAAGTTCAAGGCGCAACCCGGTGTGAACGATCCGGTCTTTGTGGAGCGCGAAGAGGCCCGGCGGGCCGTCCGCGTCGCCCGTGAGGCCCGCGAGGCCGAACGCAATGCGGTGCGCGAAGCCCGCAAGGCCGCCGAACTGGAAGCGCTGCAGGCGGAACAGGCCGCGCAGGCCGCCCGTGAGGCGCTGGCCGCCCAGGAGATCGCCGAACAGGCCAAGCGCCAGGTGGCGACGGCAGCCGAGGCGAAGGCTGCCCGCGACGCCCGCTATGCGGCGCGCAAGGCCCGGAGTCGCTGACCCGCATCGCGGAATGCCGGTACCGACGTGACGCGCGGCTCCGGCCGTCGAACCAAACACAGCCATGGAGCCCGAGGCGGTCGGTCCAAACCGCGTCAGGCTCCATGGCTGTTTTTTTGATGGCTGTTTTGCCGTCGACTCTGGAAGGATGGATTTCCAGGGCCGCGCCGACTGCGGACTTACATCTTCTTCTGAACGTTGTCGGCACCCCGCTCGATGGCGCGGCCACCGGCCTGCACGTCCTGGCCGGCGCCCTCGACCGTGTTGCAGGCGGCCAGCGTGGTGCCCAGCAGCGTGCCCAGGACGGCGAGCAGGGCGAACTTCTTGACGGTGGTCATGGTGGTCTCCGTTGCGGTGGCTGTGTGATGCCCATGGGAACGCAAGCGGGGCCGTAAAGGTTTCCGGATTCGAAAGGGGAGGGGGCTTGCGCAAAGGTGGTGCCCTTCGCTTGCGTGCCGGAATGGATTACATTGGGGCTGTTGCCGAATGTCCCGTCCGGACCGGAGACCGTCATGCCGCTCGCCCGTCGCTTCACCCCGCTGACGACCGTCGATGAATTCCTGGCGATGGAGTTCCGGGACGATGGCCGGTACGAACTGGTCGATGGCGAGATCGTCGGGCAAGCACATCCGAGCCCCGCACACAGCACCTTGCAGATCGCTTTGGGTGCCGCGTTGCGCGATGCCCTGCGGGAGAAGGGCAAGCGTGACGGGAGCCGTTGCCGGACCTTGTCGGAGGCCGGCGTCCGACCGCATTTCGACCCGACGCACAATTACCGCGTCGCCGACCTCGCCGTGACCTGCGAGCCGTTCGATCCGGAGATCCCCTACACCACCGCCCCGGTCCTGCTGGTGGAGATCCTGTCGCCGACCGAAGAGAAGGCGCAGCGGGCCAAGCTGCACGCCTATGCCGCCATGCCGTCGGTGCGGGAGATCCTGTTCCTCGACTCCCGGACCATCCGGGCGGAGCTGCACCGCCGCGATTCGGACAATCTCTGGCCCGCCGCGCCGGAGGTGCTGGAGGAGGAGGGGCGGCTGGTGCTGGAAAGTGCCGGCCTCGACATGCCGCTGGCGGAACTGTACCGCGACCTTGGGTTCTGACCTGCTTCATTAGGCAACCCTGCATCCAGAGACGAAGTGTCCCGTTGCCACGGGGCGTGAGCGCGGGCATAAATCGCCCCGCGGATGATCCCGCGTGCCCTCCCCGCTGGATGGGACGGCTTTTGGCAACGAGCAAGAATGGCGAAAGGAAAGCCTCTCATGGCTGAAAGCACTTTTGACGTCGTTGTGATCGGCGGCGGCCCCGGCGGGTATGTCTGTGCGATCCGCGCGGCGCAGCTCGGCTTCAAGGTCGCCTGCGTGGAGAAGCGGGGGACGCTGGGCGGCACCTGCCTGAACGTCGGCTGCATCCCGTCCAAGGCTCTGCTGGCGGCGTCGGAGAAGTTCGAGGAAGCGGCCCACGGCCTTGCCAAGTTCGGCATCAAGGTCGGCAGCGTCGACCTGGACCTGCCGGGCATGCTGGCCCACAAGGACAAGGTCGTTAAGGACAACGTCGGCGGCATCGAGTTCCTGTTCAAGAAGAACAAGGTCGCCTGGCTGAAGGGCGCCGGCAAGATCACCGCACCGAACACCGTCGAGGTCGAGGGCGTCGGCACCATCACCGCATCGAAGGCGATCGTCATCGCCACCGGGTCCGACGTGACCCCGCTGCCGGGCATCGCCATCGACGAGAAGCGCGTGGTGTCCTCCACCGGCGCCCTGTCGCTGCCGGAGGTGCCGAAGCATCTGGTCGTCATCGGCGGCGGCGTCATCGGGCTGGAGCTGGGCTCCGTCTGGGGCCGGCTGGGCGCCAAGGTGACGGTGGTCGAGTATCTCGACCGCGTGCTGCCGACCATGGACACCGAGCTGTCGAAGCAGGCCCAGCGCATTTTCGCCAAGCAGGGCATGGACTTCAAGCTGAGCACCAAGGTGACCGGCGCGTCGGTGACCGAGACCGGCGTGACCCTGACGGTCGAGCCCGCCGCCGGCGGCGCCGCGCAGACCATCGAGGCCGACACCGTGCTGGTCGCCATCGGCCGCCGCCCCTACACCGAAGGCCTCGGCCTGGAGACGGTGGGCGTCGAGCTGGAGCGCGGCCGCGTCAAGATCGATGGCCATTTCCAGACCAACGTGCCGGGCATCTACGCCATCGGCGACGTGGTCGAAGGCCCGATGCTGGCCCACAAGGCCGAGGAAGAGGGTGTGGCGCTGGCCGAGCAGCTGGCCGGCCAGAAGAGCCACGTCAACCACGACCTCGTCCCCGGCGTCGTCTACACCTGGCCGGAAGTCGCCGCCGTCGGCAAGACCGAGGAGCAGCTGAAGGCCGCGGGCGTCGCCTACAAGTCGGGCAAGTTCCCGTTCACCGCCAACGGCCGCGCCCGTGCCGGCGGCAACACCGACGGCTTCGTGAAGATCCTGTCGGATGCGTCCACCGACCAGGTGCTGGGCGTCCACATGATCGGCCCGAACGTGTCGGAGATGATCGGCGAACTGGTGCTGGCCATGGAGTTCAGCGCGTCCGCCGAGGACGTCGCCCGCACCTGCCACGCCCACCCGACCCTGTCGGAAGCGGTCAAGGAAGCGGCGCTGGCGGTGGACGGTCGTCCGCTGCACATCTGATCGTCCGCAGATCTGATCGGCGGTCCGCAAGGTCCGTAACGACGAAAGGCTCCCCCGCCGTCCGGCGGAGGAGCCTTTTCGCTATCGCGGCCCCGTTCGGGCGGTCAGGCCGCGCGGATGGTCGACAGGAAGCCGTTCACCGTGCTGCGCAGGCGGCCGGCGTCGCCGGCGAGCTGGCCGGAGACCGACAGGACGGTCTCGGCGGAACGGCCGGCTTCGACGGCGGCGCTGCGGACGTCGGCGATGGTCTTCGTCACCTCCTGGGTGCCGCTGGCGGCCTGCTGGACGTTGCGGGCGATCTCGGCGGTGGCGGAGCCCTGTTCCTCCACTGCGGCGGCGATGGCGGTGGAGATCTCGTCGATCTGGGCGATGATGCCGCCGATGCCCTTGATGGCGCTGGCCGTCTCGTCGGTGACCCGCTGCATGCCGGTGACATGGCCGGCGATCTCCTCCGTCGCGCGGGCGGTCTGGCTGGCGAGGCTCTTCACCTCCTGGGCAACCACGGCGAAGCCCTTGCCGGCCTCTCCGGCGCGGGCGGCCTCGATGGTGGCGTTGAGGGCCAGAAGGTTGGTCTGGCTGGCGATGTCCTGGATCAGCTGCACCACCGTGCCGATCTTCTCCGCCGCCTCGGTCAGGCTGAGCACCTGTCCATTGGCCTGCTGGGCCGCTTCCACCGCCTCGCGGGCGATCTGGGCGGAGCGGTTGACCCGTTCGCCGATTTCCTGGATCGACGCCGACAGCTCCTCGGTGGCGCTGGCGACGGTCTGCACGTTGCTGCTGGCATCCTGGGAGGCGTTGGCGACCACGCCGGCCTGCTGGCTGGTCTGGGTCGCGGTGGCCGTCATGGTCTGGGCGGTGCCGGTCATCGATTGGGCGGCGCGGTCGACGCCGTCCACCACATTCATCACCTGGGCTTCCAGATTGTCGGCGAGCTGCAGCATGGCCTTGCGGCGTTCGGCGTCGGCCTTGGCCTGATCCTCGGCCCGCTGGTCGATCATCCGCTTCAGGTCGGCCAGCATCTTGCGCAGGGCGTCGGCGAGCGCGCCGACCTCGTCGGCCTGCCGGATGTCCAGCGTCTGGTCGAAGCGACCGGCGGCGATGCCTTCAGCGAAGGAGACACTGGCGCGGATCGGCCGGGCGACGCCGCCGGCGACAACCCACATCACCGCGACCGCACCAAGGGCGACCAGGGCACCGACGGTGACCTGCCACAGGATGTTGGTGTTGGCCCGTTCACCGAGATTGGCGGCCAGTGCCATGCCGTCGGCAAGCACGATGTCCTTCGGCACCTGGACCAGCACGGCCCACGGCTTCTCGGTGTTGCCGAGCGTGATCGGCGCGAAGGCGCGCAGCATGTTGGTGGAGGCCTCGATGTCGACATGCGGCTTGCCCGCCTGGACGCTCGCCAAATCGGCCTGCCAGGAGGTGTCGAAGGTGGAAATCGACTGGCCGATCAGCTGGGGACGCGCGCTGTGGGCGACGATCAGGCCCATGTTGCTGATGATGACCACCTGGCTGCGGCCATCGAACACCGCGGCGCTGACCTTGGTCGACAGTTTCTGCACGAAGTCGAGGTTGAAGTCGGCGCCGGCCACGCCGCGGAACTTGCCGCCGATGACGACCGGAACCGACAGGGTCGCCAGGAACACCTGTTTGCCCTGCACGATATAGGGCAGGGGATCGAGCACGCTTTCGCGGCCATTCTCCTGCGGGCCGATGTACCAGCCGCCTTTCATCACGCCGTTGGGGTGACGGTCGCGGCTGTCATACTCGACCAGCGGCTGCATGGCGATGCGGCCGTTCTGGTCGCGGTTCCAGTAGGGGATGAAGCGGCCGGTGGCATCGGTGCCGGTTTCGCGGCGGTTGCGGAACTCCTCGTCCCGGCCGTCGAGCGTGTCCGGCTCCCAGGCCGAATAAGTGCCGTTGAACAGCGGGTTGTTCTTCAGGACCGACAGCAGGACGCCGTTGAAGGCCTCGCGCCGCTTTTCCGGCGGGACGTGGCCGGGCAGCCCATCGTCGGCGAGGCTGGCGAAGCTGCCGGCCATCGTCCGCGCGGCATTCAGCGCGGTGTCGAACTCCGACCGCAGCAGGCCGGCCTGGGTGGCTGCGAGGTTCTGCAGGGATTCCGTCGTCTTGCTCTCGATGATCCGTTCGACGTTATCGGTCACGAACTCGTTGCTGGAGCGCGTCGACAGGACGGCGAAGCCGACGAGCACTGCGACGGTGCCCGCCAGACAGAGCCCGGACAGCATCGCAATTTTTGACTGGATAGACTTTATTTGCATGATGGGTCCCCTGCTTAAGTCTCGCGCTGGGGAAGCATTCGATTTTTCCGGTTAATGAATTATAAACGTCTAATAAGGGGTGAGCGCTAGTCTTTCGGACGAAAGTATGATGTCCGTCAGTCATTGAAGCGATATCTTCGGCAAAGTGTGGTGGTGACTGAAGATGCGGAAAGTTGCTTTGGACATTATGTTCGTAAACGAATTACCGGCAATTTGCGTCCAGCATGGGGAAAGCCTCTTCCACCGGTCTGGAGAATAGGCAGCCTGAATACCCGAATATGCATTCGATGATTGCGGAATCAGGTCCGCGTCAGCCCTTGCGCGCCCGAGGATGGGCATTGCGGTACACGTTCATCAACTGCTCGTTCTCGATGTCCGTGTAACGCTGGGTTGTAGAGAGCGAGGCGTGGCCGAGCAGGTCCTGGATGGCGCGCAGGTCGCCGCCGTCCGCCAAAAGGTGGGTCGCGAAACTATGCCGCAGGGCGTGCGGGGTGGCGCTGTCGGGCATGCCCATCAGGGCGCGCAGCTTCTGCATCTGGTGCTGGGCGACGCTGGCGTTCAGCCGGCCGCCGCGGGTGCCGACGAACAGCGGGCCGTCCGGTGCCAGTGTGAAGGGGCACGACTCGATATAGGCGCGCACCGCCTCCGTCACCGCCGGCAGGACCGGGATCATGCGGTCCTTGCGCCCCTTGCCGGTGACGCGCAGCGTGTCGGTCAGCGGCGCGTCCTTCCGGGCCAGACCCAGCGCTTCGGAAATGCGCAGGCCGCAGCCGTAGAGAAGCGTGAAGAGGGCGCGGTCGCGCTTGCCGATCCAGGGTTCGTCGCGGTCGCGCTCGGCCTCCTCCAGCAGGCGGTCGGCGTCGATCTCCGTCAGCGGGCGCGGGGCGGGGCGCTTGACCTTCGGCGTGGCGAGGGTGGCGACGGCGGGATTGTGCAGCCGGCCGCTGCGGTCCATCCAGCGGAACAGGTTGCGCACCGCCGCCAGCTTGCGCGCCCGGCTGGCCCCGACCAGACCGTCCATCGCCAGCCTGGACATCCAGGCACGGAAATCCGCCGCCTTCAGGTCGCCCAGGTCGTTCAGCGAGGGCTGCGAGCCGCCGCGGAATTCGGTGAGGAAGCGCAGGAACTCGGCGACGTCGGCGGTGTAGGCCGACAGGGTGTGGCGGGAGACCGCCTTTTCGCTCTCCATCCAGCGGCGCCAGTGGACCAGCACGTCCTGAACGTCGGGCTTGGCGGAAAACCCCAATACCGGTTCGGTCACGCCGGCAGCTCCAGCCAGCCGCGGATCACCCGCTCGATGACGCGGGCGAGGAAGCCGACCAGCTCGGTGCCCTGGCCGGTGTGGAAGGTGTCGGGCTCGCGGCTGCCGAAGGCGAGCAGGCCGTCGGGCGTCTCGCTGGAGACCTGAATGCGGATCAGCGCCTCCGACCGGACAAGGCCGGCGCCGGGGCCGTAGATCTCGGGATCGCCCTGGATGTCGGTGTTCAGTACCACGTCGGCGCGGCCCAGCCGCTCGGCAATGGCGCCCGGCTCCACCACCCGCACGCCGGAGCGGTGGACGTGGGGGATGTCGCTGCCGTTGGATTCGATGACCAGACAGGCGACGTCGAGGTCGAGAAGGACCGCGAGGTCGGTGGTGATGGTCTGGATCAGCTGCTCGAAGCTCTGGGCGTCAAGCAGGAACAGGACCGCGGCATGGATGCGGTTCTGGCTGTTCAGGTTGGCCCGGCTGGTGCCGATCAGCTCGCGCTGCTGGTCCTTGAGGGTGCGGACCTCGGCGCGCAGCCGGTCGACCATGAAGGCCTGGAGGTCCACCACCCCACGCCCGCGGTCGACCGACGGCGGGGTCAGGTGGTGGACCAGATCGGCGTTCTGGGCCAGGAAGTCCGGGTGGGTTCGCAGATAGGCGCGCACATCCTCCGAAGAGAGCGTCGACGCCTGTCGAGCGGGGTGGCCCGGTTCGCGGCCCCTGTCGGCCATGATCGCTTCGGCCCGCCTTACAGGATCGACTGGCCGGTCTTCTTCCAGTCATCGACGAACTGGGAGAGACCCTTGTCGGTCAGCGGGTGGTTGAACAGCTGCTTCAGCACCGACGCTGGCGCGGTCACGACATGGGCGCCCAGGCGGGCGGCCTTGACGATGTGCATCGGGTTGCGGATCGAGGCGACCAGCACCTCGGTCTTGAAGGCGTCGTAGTTGTTATAGATCTCGCAGATGTCCTTGATGATGCCCATACCATCCTGGCCGATGTCGTCCAGGCGGCCGACGAAGGGCGACACGAAGCTGGCGCCGGCCTTGGCCGCGAGGATCGCCTGGGCGGGGGAGAAGCACAGCGTGACGTTGACCATCGTGCCTTCGGACGAGATGATCTTGCAGACCTTCAGGCCGGCCGGGGTCAGCGGCACCTTCACCGCGACGCGGTGGGAGATTTTGGCGATCTTGTGGGCTTCGGCGAGCATGGTCTCGAAGTCGGTGGACGCCACCTCGGCGCTGACCGGACCGTTGACGACGTCGCAAATCTCGGCCACGAGGTCGAGGAATTGACGGCCGGACTTGGCGATCAGGGAGGGGTTGGTGGTAACACCGTCCAGCAGACCGGTATCGGCCAGATCGCGGATCTCGGCGATGTCGGCGGTGTCGACGAAGAACTTCATGACGAAGGGTCCATGCTTGCTGATGTTGACCGGAACCGGCCGCGCCGGAAAGCTGACCGACGCGCCGTCCCGCCCGGTGCCCGGGACATGAGGCCACTCTAGCCGATGCGTTCGACTTCCGCCAGTTCCGCCCCGGGCTTTCAGGGGGATCTTCTTGGGGACACGCCCGAAACGGGGCAGCCCGAAGGCGATTCCGCGGCCAGTTCCGCCGATTTCCCGGCGAAGCCGCAGCCCCGCGGGTCGGACCGCCGCGTCGCCGTCCTGCTGCCGCTGCCCCTGCGCGAGGCCTACGACTACCGCGTGCCGGACGGCATGGAGCTGGTCCCCGGCGATTTCGTCGAGGTGCCGCTGGGTCCGCGCCGGGTGATCGGCGTCGTCTGGGGTCCCGGCGCCGGGACGCTGGAGTCCGACCGGCTGAAGCCGGTGGTGCGCCGGTTCGACGTGCCGCCGATGACCGAGGTCGGCCGCCGCTTCGTCGAATGGGTCGCCGCCTACACCATGACGCCGCCTGGCTTCGTCCTTCGCATGGCCGTCAGCGTGCCGTCGGCGCTGGAGCCGCCCAAGCCGATGCTGGCCTATCTGCGCAAGCAGGGGGCCGAGCCGCCGCCCGGCTT
>NZ_CAMLJP010000144.1 GCF_946480385.1 uncultured Azospirillum sp. | reverse complement strand
TCAGCCGCCCTTGCGGGCGGACAGGAGGGCGCAGGCGCGCTCCAGGTCGGCGGGAGTATCGACACCCAATGGAACCGCGTCAACGACCGCCGCGTCGATGCGCATGCCGTTGGACAGGGCGCGCAACTGCTCCAGCCGCTCGCGCTGCTCCAGCACCGAGGGCGGCAGCGACACGAAGCGTTCCAGCGCGGCCCGGCGGTAGGCGTAGAGGCCGATGTGGTGAAAGAGCGGCCCGTCGCCGGTCGGCGCGGTGGCGCGGGTGAAATAGAGCGCGCGGCCCTGGCGGGATCCTGCCGGCAGCTCCAGCACCGCCTTGACCACGTTGGGGTCGGTTCGTTCCTCCTCGCGCGTGATCTCGACGACCAGCGTGGCGATGTCGACCTTCGGGTCGGCCAGCGGGGCGAAGGCGGCGCGCACGCTCTCCGGCTCGATGGTCGGTAGGTCGCCCTGCACGTTGACCACCGCGTCGTAGCGCCCCTCCGGGTCGATGAGCTGCAGCGCCTCGAAGATGCGGTCGGAGCCCGAGGGATGGTCGGGGCGGGTTAGCACGGCGGTGCCGCCGGCGGCCTCGACGGCGCGGGCGATCTCGGGCTCGGCGCAGGCGACCACCACCGGGCCGATGGCCGCCTCCATGGCGCGACGCAGCACATGGACGATCATCGGCGCGCCCAGGATGTCAGCCAGCGGCTTGCCGGGCAGCCGGGTGGAGGCCATGCGCGCCGGGATCACCACGATCGGGTTGGCGGGACGGCCGCCACGGAGGTCGGTGGACTGGCTGGCGGGGGCTGCGGTCGACATGGCGCGGAAACTCCGGGTGGGGAGGGGCCGATGGATCACGGATCCGTAACGGAACTGGCGCGGGTGAACCACGGCGGCCCAATGCAGTCAAGGGGTGGCGTCAGGAGACGGAATAGCGGGGGCCGCCCTATTTTGCGGTGCAGCGTAATGCGCAAGCAAATTAAGAGGTTGGTGACTGCGACAAATTTGTATGCGACCTTTTTTCGCGGTCCGCCGGGCTATGACAAGCTTCGGACCGCGGGCTATGGTAGCCGCGGCGCGTTCAGCCGCGGGCGGGAGAAACGCCGAGTGTACTGAAATAGGGAAAAAAGGGGCTCTCAATGAGCATGGAGTGGAACAAGGTTTTCGGCGCCGTGCTTCTGGCCGGGCTGATCGCGATGCTGGCCGGATTCGCGTCCAAGGTGCTGGTTCATTCGAAGCCGCTCGAGAAGAGCGTCTATGTCATCGCGACGCCCGAGGGGGCCAGCGCGCCTGCCGACAAGGGTGCGGCTCCCACCGGTCCGGCGCCGATCGCGCCGTTGCTCGCCGCCGCCAGCCCGGAGGCCGGCCAGAAGGTCGCCAAGGCCTGCGCCGCCTGCCACAGCTTCGACAAGGGCGGTTCGGCCAAGGTCGGCCCGAACCTGTACGGCGTCGTCGGCGGTCCGAAGGGCCATATGCAGGGCTTCAGCTATTCCGATGCCCTGGTCAAGACCGGCGGCACCTGGACCTATGACGAGCTGAACAAGTTCCTCTACGACCCGAAGGCTTATGCCCCGGGCACCAAGATGACCTTCGCCGGCCTGAAGAAGGACGACGACCGCGCCGCCGTCATCGCCTATCTGCGCTCGCTGGCCGACAGCCCGCAGCCGCTGCCGCAGTAAGGCCCAGGGTAAGCAACGCCCAGGGTAAGCAAGGCTCTGGTAAAGGCACCGGGCGCGCCCGCGGCCGGAAACAATAAGGCCCCGCTCTCGCAAGAGGGCGGGGCCTTTTGTTTGACCGGAGTCGGGCCTACCGGCGCAGGCCGCAGGCGATCTCCAGATAGTCGGGCTCACTCTCCGGGGTCAGCCAGCCGTGGCGGACCAGGAAGTCGATCACCACGAGGTTGACGTTGAACTTCCAGTCGCCGGTGCTGCGCACCGAGTCGGCCACCTTGTCCAGCGGCCAGAGTTCGAAGCACTCCACCTCGCCGTCGGTGTTGACCGGGGTGAGGCCGGGCGGAAGCTCCAGGTCGTAGACGAACAGGCGGTCGCGCTTCAGGCCGGCCGGAGTCTCCATCGTGTAGCTGATGGCGCCGACCGGCACGGCGCGGCGCGCGGTCTCGGCATCAAGCCCGGCCTCCTCCGCCGCCTCCTTCTCCAGATTTTCGGCCAGCGACAGGCCGATGGGTTGGCCGCCGGCGATCAAATTGTCGAACTGGCCCGGCGCCACCTCGCGGTCGCGGGCGCGGTGGCCGACCCACAGCAGCAGACCGCCGGCCCCATTACCGGCGGCCTCATCGCGGACGAAGCCGTTGATGTGCAGGCCATAGGCCTCGATGCCGAAGGCGCCGACCGCGGCGCGGTCCAGCCGGGCCAGCGGCTCCGCCCCCCAACGCGGCAGGATCGGGTAATATTCCCCGCGCAGCGCGGTGACCGTGCCCTTCTCCACCAGATAGGCGGCGGCATGGTCGAGCAGGGTGGAGCGCGCTTCGAAGTCCCGGATCTCGGGCGCGATGGTCAGCCGGTCGGCGGTGACGATGAAGCCTGGATCGACGCCGGGCAGCGCCTCGGCCAGGGCATGGCGCACCCAGCCCACGGTGTGGCCGTCCAGCTCGAAGGGGCGGAAGCCGGACAGGTCGTGCGCGTTGCACGCGCGGATGTGATCGAGGAAGCTCATGCATGCCATCTAAGCGGGGCCGGAGGACCGGCGCAACCGCTCATCCAGGGCACTCCGCCCCTCTTGTTTTTGGACATCTTGCGCGGCTTTGGTTGCCATCGTACACAAGTCCGGTCACGAAATGACCCCCCGGCGCCAGTCCGCCGGGGTGGCTCAAGCGAAAGGGCGGGCGTGGTGGCTGACCGGTCGGCTGAGGGTGCTGCTGAGGGTACCGGGGCAGGCGGGACGGAGATGCCGTTCGGCGCCCTGTCGGTTCTGGTGATCGAGGACGAGTCCTTCACCCGCATGGTGTTGGCGAAGATGCTGGGCACGCTGGGTGTCAAGGCGGTGCATCAGGCCGCCGACGGCGAGTCGGGCCTCGCCGCCGTCGCAGCCCACTCTCCCGATCTGGTGCTGTGCGACGTGGAAATGCAGCCGATGGACGGCTTCGGCTTCGTCCGCGCGCTCCGCGCCGGCGGCGAGCCGTACCGGCAGGCCCTGCCGGTGGTGTTGATGAGCGGCCGTGTCGACGGCGACCGCGAGGCCCAGGCGCGCGACGGCGGCGCCGACGCGGTGCTGGCCAAGCCGGTCACCCCCGCCAGCCTGCGCGAGGTCCTGGCCATGGGGCTGAGGACCAGTCTTCCGGCCTGAGCGGGCCTTGCCCGAAAGTCGCGTCTGCCGCCTGCGATTGTCGCTCCCGACGGCGGCGGCTGGCCGGACGCGGACCCCTCCTTAAAATTTCCCGCCCCGTGGCAAGCTTGCCAAGTTATTGAAACAATTCGGCAATCGAGCGGTAATCCCCCACCGCGCCGCGTCAATGCCGCATCCTCACCCAATTTCCGCCTTGTTGATGGGGACGAATGGGACGCAACATGATCTCAAAGAGGTATTGAGGCGAGGTGTTACGGAGCACCGGCCATACGATACGGCCAGCCGCAATGTCGCTTGCGAGATTTTGTTAAGGTTTGGAGTCCAGCATCGACGGTAAATCCCTGCGCCGTGCTTGGTCGAGGCGGCGCGCTTGCTTGAGGAGGCCGATGGCGTGATCAAGAGGGCCCGATCGAACCGCAATGGATCGACCAGCACTGGGCAACTCTCCCCGACCGGACGGGCAACGACGACTGCCGCCGGATACACGCCGTCTCTCTGCAAAGCCGTCACAGTCCAATCGCCGAACCTTCCACCGCACGCGCGGCAAACACGCGCGCAGGTTGAGCGGGTGCGCTCGCCGCACCAACTCTGGCCGTGGGACCTAGGTCCTATGGCAGAGGCCGGCTTCACGGCGGGCTTTCCGGCTATGGAGCCTGAGTGCCTGGAAAGCTCCAGGTGGAGCATTACATTCAAAAATGACTCGTTCGGGGGTTGCCGCGTCGCAGGACGGACGGCTCCCGGCCTTCACAGGACCGTTCCTTACACCAGACCGCTGGCTTCTACCGCTGAGCGGGGAGGCTGTGGACCCCTTGAGGTCCGCGTCTTCCCTGGAGTGCCCCATGGATCGCGGCATGCGCCGCGGCCTGCCGCCGCAGCCACCGGCGGCACCCCGGCGCATCGGACCAGATAAGACGGAGCGACGAATGTTCCCGGCCGACGAACTGTTCACGCGCTACACGCAGAATTACGAGACCCGCCGCGAGACCGAGATGTCCCTGATGGACTATCTCCAGCTGTGCCGCGACGACCCCATGTCCTACGCCTCGGCCTCCGAACGCATCCTGGCCGCCATCGGCGAACCGGAGGTGGTCGACACGGCCCGCGACCCGCGGTTGGGCCGCATCTTCATGAACCGGACCATCAAGGTCTATCCCGCCTTCTCCGAGTTCTACGGCATGGAAGAGACGATCGAACGGATCGTCGGCTTCTTCCGCCACGCCGCGCAAGGGCTGGAGGAGCGTAAGCAGATCCTCTACCTGCTGGGCCCGGTCGGCGGCGGCAAGTCGTCGCTGGCGGAGCGGCTGAAGTCGCTGGTGGAGAAATGCCCGATCTATGTCCTCAAGGCCGGCAAGGAGATCAGCCCGATCTTCGAAAGCCCGCTCGGCCTGTTCAACCCGGACGAGATCGGCGACGAGCTTGAGGAACGCTTCGGCATCCCGAAGCGCCGCCTGACCGGGCTGATGAGCCCGTGGGCGGTCAAGCGCCTCGACGAATTCGGCGGCGACATCAACCGCTTCAAGGTGGTGAAGCTGCACCCCAGCAAGCTGCGCCAGATCGGCGTGGCCAAGACCGAGCCGGGCGACGAGAACAACCAGGACATCTCGTCGCTGGTCGGCAAGGTCGACATCCGCAAGCTGGAGATCTACAGCCAGAACGATCCCGACGCCTACAGCTTCTCCGGCGGCCTGAACCGGGCGACCCAGGGCATGCTGGAATTCGTCGAGATGTTCAAGGCCCCGATCAAGATGCTGCACCCCCTGCTGACCGCGACGCAGGAGGGCAACTATGTCGGGTCCGAGAATATCGGCGCCATCCCCTTCCAGGGCGTGATCCTGGCCCACTCCAACGAGGCGGAGTGGCAGACCTTCAAGAACAACAAGAACAACGAAGCCTTCATCGACCGCATCTGCGTGATCAAGGTCCCCTACTGCCTGCGGGTGGCGGAGGAGCAGAAGATCTACGAGAAGCTGGTCAACGGCTCCGATCTGGCGACCGCGCCCTGCGCGCCGGCGACGCTGGAGATGCTGGCCCGCTTCTCGGTGCTGTCGCGCCTGCGCGAGCATCCCAACAGCAGTTTCTACAGCAAGATGCGGGTCTATGACGGCGAGAGCGTCAAGGAGACCGATCCCAAAGCCAAGTCGATGCAGGAGTACAAGGACCAGGCCGGCGTCGACGAAGGAATGGGCGGCATCTCCACCCGCTTCGCCTTCAAGGTCCTGGCTTCGACCTTCAACTACGACTCGACGGAGATCTCGGCCGATCCGGTGCATCTGATGTATGTGCTGGAACAGGCGATCCGGCGCGAACAGTTCCCGGAGGAGACGGAGAAGAAGTACGTCGAGTTCATCAAGGCCGAACTCGCCCCGCGCTATGCCGAGTTCATCGGCAACGAGATCCAGAAGGCCTATCTGGAATCCTACTCCGACTACGGCCAGAACCTGTTCGACCGCTATGTCGACTATGCCGATGCCTGGATCGAGGATCAGGACTTCAAGGATCCCGACACCGGCCAGCTGATGAACCGCGAGCTGCTGAACCAGGAGCTGACCAAGATCGAGAAGCCGGCGGGCATCGCCAACCCGAAGGACTTCCGCAACGAGGTGGTGAAGTTCGCCCTGCGCGCCCGCGCGGCGAATGCCGGCCGCAACCCGTCCTGGACCTCCTACGAGAAGATCCGCGAGGTCATCGAGAAGCGGATGTTCAGTCAGGTCGAGGATCTGCTGCCGGTCATCAGCTTCGGCTCGAAGAAGGACGGCGAGACCGAGAAGAAGCACACCGAGTTCGTCTCGCGCATGATGACCCGCGGCTACACCGAGCGGCAGGTCCGCCGGCTGGTCGAGTGGTACATGCGGGTCAAGCAGGCGGGCTGACGACCGGGCAGGTTGGGGGCGCTTAATTGCCGCGGGGCGGGGTGTTGCAACGCCCCGCGGCAACCCCACTGTCATAGAATGCTGTCAGAGTTCGAAGGCCGCGTGACGAAACGGGTGGGAGGGCCAGCCCCTTGATGAACATCATCGACCGTCGCCTGAACCCGCAGGGCAAGAGCTTGGCCAACCGCCAGCGCTTCCTGCGCCGTGCCAAGGAACAGGTGGTCAAGGCGGTCCGCGACGCCTCCGGCAAGCGGGGCATCCAGGATATCGAGAACGGCGAGAAGGTGACGATCGCCGCCGGCGGGGTGCGCGAACCGTCCTTCCACCGCGCCAGCCAGGGTGGGGTGCGCGACTATGTCGTGCCCGGCAACAAGGAATATGTGGAAGGCGACACCATCCAGCGCCCGGACGGCGGCGGTGGCGGCCGCGGCAGCGAGGGCAGCGCCGACGGCGAGGGCGAGGACGAGTTCCGCTTCGTCCTGTCGCGCGACGAGTTCCTCGACATCTTCCTGGAGGATCTGGAGCTTCCCGATCTGGTGAAGCAGAAGGTCAAGCAGTCGGAATCGCACACGCTGACCCGCGCCGGCTATTCGGTGTCGGGGTCGCCCGCCAACCTGAACCTCGTCCGCACCATGCGGAACAGCCTGTCGCGCCGCATCGCGCTGAAGCGCCCCAAGCGTGACGAGATCCGCGAGTTGGAGGAGATGCTGCGCGAGGCGGAGGAGGCCGGCGAGGATGCCGACCAGATCCAGGCGCTGCGCGAGCAGCTGGAGCACATCGTCCTGCGCTCCCGCCGCATTCCCTTCATCGATCCGATCGACGTCCGCTACAACCGGTTCGAATCGGTGCCGAAGCCCATCGCCCAGGCGGTGATGTTCTGCCTGATGGACGTGTCCGGCTCGATGACCGAGCACATGAAGGATCTGGCCAAGCGCTTCTTCATGCTGCTGTACCTGTTCCTGCGGCGGCGCTACCGGTCGGTCGACATCGTCTTCATCCGCCATACCCACGAGGCCAAGGAGGTGGACGAGGAAACCTTCTTCTACTCCACCGAGACCGGCGGCACCGTGGTGTCGACGGCGCTGGAGGAGATGCAGAAGGTCGTGCAGGACCGTTACCCGCACAATGAATGGAACATCTACGCCGCCCAGGCGTCGGACGGCGACAACATGTCGTCGGACAACGCCAAGTCGGCGACCCTGCTGCGCGACGCCATCCTGCCGATGTGCCAGTATTTCGCCTACATCGAGGTGGCGGCGGAACACAACATGGGCCTGTCGGCGCTGGGCCGCGAGACCGAGCTGTGGCGCACCTACAAGCAGGTGCAGAGCCCGGAACGCCCGCTGGCGATGCGCCGCGTCCGCTCCCGCCGGGAGATCTTCCCGGTCTTCCGCGAGCTCTTCGCCCGCGAGAAGGCGGGGGCGTAAGGGGCGCCTGAGGGGATAAAGGGAAATCACCGCCCTCCGGCGTGGGGGCGGTAGGGGGAGATCGAGAATGACCGCTGTGATCACCAGACCCGACGCGCTGCTGTATGACGGCGTCGAGTGGGATTACGACAAGATCAAGCGCGTCTACGACGCCATCGAGCACATCGCGCTGAAGGAGATGGGCCTCGACGTCTATCCCAACCAGATCGAGGTCATCACCGCCGAGCAGATGCTCGACGCCTATTCGTCCATCGGCATGCCGCTGATGTACAAGCACTGGTCCTTCGGCAAGCATTTCGCCCGCGACGAGATGATGTACCGCAAGGGCTATCGCGGCCTGGCCTACGAGATCGTCATCAACTCCAGCCCCTGCATCAGCTACATCATGGAAGAGAACACCATGACGATGCAGACGCTGGTGATCGCCCACGCCGCCTTCGGCCACAATCACTTCTTCAAGAACAACCAGCTGTTCCAGCAATGGACCGATGCCGAAGGCATTCTGGACTATCTGGAATTCGCCAAGACCTACATCACCCATTGCGAGGAACGTTACGGCCATGCCGCGGTGGAGCGGGTGCTGGACGCCGCCCATGCGCTGATGAGCCAGGGTGTGCACAAATATCCGAAGAAGCGCTCCGACCTGCGGACCGAGCAGCGGCGCGAGCGCGAGCGGCAGGAATATCAGGACCAGACCTTCAACGACCTGTGGCGCACGGTGCCGAAGCCGGCCGCCGGCCAGCGCCCGGCCAAGTCGGTGTCGGAACGCAAGAAGCTGCTGGGCCTGCCGGAGGAGAACATCCTCTATTTCCTGGAGAAGAAGGCGCCGCGGCTGGAGCATTGGCAGCGCGAAATCCTGCGCATCGTCCGCCACATCTCGCAGTATTTCTATCCGCAGAAACAGACCAAGGTGATGAACGAGGGCTGTGCCACCTACGTCCATTACCAGATCATGAGCCGCCTGCACGAGACCGGCCAGATCAGCGAAGGCGCTTTCCTGGAATTCCTGCACTCCCACACCTCGGTGGTGTTCCAGCCGGAGTTCGACGACAAGCGCTTCTCCGGCCTGAACCCCTACGCGATCGGCTTCGCCATGATGCAGGACATCGCCCGCATCGCCGAGAAGCCGACCGACGAGGACCGCCAGTGGTTCCCCGACCTTGCCGGCCAGGGCGACGGCATGGCGGCGGTGCGCGAGGCCTGGGCCAATTTCCGCGACGAGAGCTTCGTGCTACAGTATCTCAGCCCGCATTTGATGCGGAAGCTGAAGCTGTTCAGCGTGCGCGACGACGCGGAGGACCCCTATCTGCTGGTCGATCACATCCACAACGAGCGCGGCTATCGCGACATCCGCAAGAAGCTGGCCCGTCAGTACGACCTGGGTTACCTGGAACCGGACATCCAGATCGTCGACGTCGATCTTGCCGGCGACCGCAAGCTGATCCTGCAGCACCGCGTCACCAACGGCGTGCTGCTGGACGAAAGCGACGCCAAGGCGGTGCTGCGCCACATCGCCAACCTGTGGGGTTACGAGGTGCAGCTGATCGAGGTCTCGGCGATCTCCGAAGCGATCCTGAAGGAACACGCCGTGACGGCGCCCAGCGGGATCGGCGTGATGTGACGTTGAGGGCCGGCTCCGCTACACTTCCGCCCATGGCAATGCAGGGGGGAGCGATGGCGGAGGATCTGTTGGGCGGTGCGGGGCCGGTCGGACTGGTCAGGGCGAGGCACGGCCTGATGATGTACCGGCGTACCGACAGCGTCGTCGGCCGGTCGCTGGACTATTACGGCGAGTATTTCGAACAGGAGGTCGCGCTGTTCCGCCAGTGCGTCCGGGCGGGGGACCGGGTGATCGATGTCGGCGCCAACATCGGCGCCCACACGGTGGCGCTGGCCCGGCTGGTCGGCCCCACCGGCCGGGTCCTGGCGCTGGAGCCGATCGATGCCAACCATCGGCTGCTGTGCGGCAATCTGGCGCTGAACGGACTGGATTGGGCGGACGGCATGCTGGCCGCCGCCGGCACCGCCGACGGGGTGCTGCATCTTGCCGGCGTGGCGATGGACGCGGAGGGCAATTACGGCGCGCTGTCGCTTGACGCCTTGGCCGGCGACCGGCCGGTGCCGGTGTATCGACTGGATGGTCTGGCTCTTGAAGCGGCGGGCCGTATCCGTCTGATCAAGATCGACGTCGAGGGGATGGAGGCCGAGGTTCTGGAGGGCGCGCGCAGCCTGATCGCCCGCGACCGTCCGGTCCTCTATGTGGAGAATGACCGGCCGGACAAATCGGCGGCCCTGATCCGCCTGCTGGGGGAGCTGGGTTACGCCTGCTATTGGTATCTGCCCGCCTTCCACAATCCCGCCAACTTCGCCGGCCGGACGGAGCCGATCTTCGGCCATGGGCTGGTCGACAACGGCACGGAGATCCACGGGCTTGGCATGGGGATCAACCTGTTCTGCCTGCCGGCCGAGGCGGGCGCGCGCATCAATGGCCTGCTGCCCGTCGCCGATCCGGACGAACATCCGCTGCGCCGTGGCCATAACGGGCGCTTTATTGGTGGTTGAGGGCGGTGGTTGAGGGCAGCGGTGGACGGCGCGGTGCAGGCCTGAGGACGTCAGCGCTCCGGTTCGGGCTTGATGCCGGCCTCCTTCATGGCGTGTATCAGGTCCAGCATCACGGTGCTGATGTCGGGGAAGGACAGGGCCACAGCGCGGCGGTCGGGGTCGAGGCGGACCACATGGGCGATCTGCCGGCCGCCGATGCGATGGCTGATCTTATCGGGACCGACGGTCTCCGGAATCTCGGGGCAATACAGCTCCAGCCGCAGCTTGCCGCCGACGGCGTGGGCGAATTCCTCCGGCGGCAGATCGACCAGCAGGCCGCGGGTCGACCAGTTGATCGTGGTGCAGCGCCGTCCCTCCGCCTCCACCGCCAGGACCGGGTCCATGTAGCGGATGGCGCGGCGTCGCTCGATGCCGTTGGGCGGCTTGGCGCCGACGTCATGCTGGTCCAGCTTGTGTTTGGCCGCCTGCTTGGTGCGGTCGTCCACCCCGTCCTTGCTGGTCATCAGGGTCGCCTGCACGCGCCGCTCGACGCCGTGGCGGAACTCGTCGTCGGCGCCGAAGCGCAGGGCCTTGGCGAAATGGTCCTTGGCCTGGGTCAGCAGCGCGTTGCGCCCCTTCTCGTCGCCGCGATGGCCGCAGCGTTCGGCCTGGATCAGCAGCGAATCGACGCTGCGCTGATAGGCGCCGCGCTGGATGGCGCGGGTCAGCTCGCGGAACTCGGCGGCGCGCAGGCTGGGAAATTCCCGGGTCTTCAGCAGTCCGGCCATTCCCTCCGCCAGGGAGTCGACGCGGGCGGGGTCGCCGGTCTCCGCCTCCCGGCGCAGGGTCCGTATCGCCTCCTCCGCCTTGCGAAGCAGCTGATCTTCCAGTTTCCGGCGCTGGTCGGCGTCCATCACGGGCATGGCACGGCCCTCCACGGGGGCGGTTTCATAAGGATACAGCAGGTCGCTGGCGGGTGACAGCTGACAGTTGTGGTTAACGGCCCACCTGCGGGGCGCCCCAGTAGGAGCGGACCTGATTTTCCTTTGCCTTGTGAGTGCCTTCTTATCTGTGGTGACAGACAGGATGGGTAGCGGGAGTTGGCGAGCGATGAACAAGAAAAAGATGGCGGGTGCGGATACCGAACTGGACCTGCTGACCGCCGCCCTGACAGGTCTGTTGGGGGAGGAGAGCGTGAGCCCCGCTCCGGCCGGGATCGCCGTCGTCGCCTTCACCCGCGGCCGGGGGGCCGATGCGGAGCCGGTCCGCACGCTGGTGCTGCGGCGGAAGCCTGTGCGCGGCGCGGCGGCGGCTGATCCGGCCGATCGGCGGGCCCTGGTCTACAGCCTGACCAAGACCATTCTCGCCGCCGCCGTGCTGCGGTTGGCCGCAAGTGGCGTGGTCGATCTCGACGGGCCGGCGGAGCGCTGGCTGCCGGAACTGGCCGGGCGGGCGGACCCGGTCAGCGTGGCGCAGATCCTGACCCACCGCGCCGGGCTGCCCGATTATGGCGGCCGGGCCGACTATCACGCCGCTGTCGCCGCCAGCGCGGAGCCCTGGAGTGGCGACGAGTTCCTCGCCCGCTGCGGGGTGGCCCAGGGCGAAGGACCGCCGGCCGGCAGCTTTGCCTATTCCAACATCGGCTATCTGCTGATCGGCCGGCTGCTGGAGCGGGCGGGCGGCGCCCCGTTGGCGGAGATGCTGGCGCGCGAGGTCTTCGGCCCGCTCGGCCTGTCCAGCGCGTCGCTTCTGCGTGACCGGGCCGACCTCGCCGGGCTGTTCTTCGGCCCGAGCCCGACCTTCGGCGGGAGGCCGGTGAATGATGCCTATCATCCCGGCTGGGTGTCGCATGGGGTGGTGGCGATGACGGCGGCGGATGCCTGCCGCTTCATCCACGGCCTGACGGAGGACTATCTGCCGGACGCGCTGCTGCGGCGGATGCGGGACGGGGTGCCGGTCGGCGGGCCGATGGGCGGGCGGCCCTGGGTCGAGCCGTCCTATGGGCTCGGCATGATGGTGGAGCTGGACCCGGTGTCCGGTCCCTATTGGGGCCACACCGGCGGCGGGCCGGGGGTGACGCCGGCTGCCTATCACGCGCCGGGGCCGGTCCCGGTGTCCGTCGCCGTCTTCCTGGATGGCGAGGACGGAAACCTCGCCGAATGGATGGCGGTGGAGGTGCTGCACCGGCTGCGCGGCGTGCGATAGGGCGGCACGCGGCACATCTCCTGCTTGTTCAGGGTGGCTGCTTGTTCAGGATGGCGGCGATCCCATCTCCTCTCCAGGGGACAATCCCCCGCTTCCCGGCGTAGACTCGGGGCGGCGGCGGTGCCGGGCGAAACCGGCCACCGGAACCAGGAACTCAGGGGAGGAACCGCGCGATGGGAGATGCCGCCCGCAAGCTGCCTGATTATCCATGGCTGGCCTCATACCCGCCGACGGTGGATTGGGCGATGCCCATCCCGGCCCGGCCGCTGACCGAGTTGCTGGAGGGCGCCGTAGCCCGCCACGGCGACAAGCCCTGCCTGAACTTTCTGGGCAAGCGCACCAGCTATCGCGAACTGGGGCGGCTGGTCGACCGCGCCGCCCGCGGGTTCCAGGCGATCGGGGTGGGGAAGGGCACGCGGGTCGGGCTGTTCCTGCCCAACACGCCCTATTACGTCATCGCCTTCTTCGCCATCCTGAAGGCCGGCGGCACGGTGGTGAACTTCAACCCGCTCTATGCCGAGCGCGAACTGGTCCACCAGATCGGCGACAGCGACATCGACCTGATGGTCACGCTGGACCTCAAGCTGCTCTACGGCAAGATGGCGCGGATGCTGGCGGAGACCGGGCTGAAGCGGCTGGTGATCTGCCGCATGGCCGACATCCTGCCCTTCCCGAAGAACTGGCTGTTCCCCATCGCCAAGCGGGCGGAGATCGCGGCGATCCCGCGCGACGACCGCCACATCCCCTTCGCGCACCTGATCGCCAACGATGGCCGGCCGACGCCGGTCGCCCTCGACGCGCAGGAGGATGTCGCCGTGCTGCAATACACCGGCGGCACCACCGGCGTGCCCAAGGGCGCGATGCTGACGCACGCCAACCTCTACGCCAACACCATCCAGTGCGCGACGTGGTACGCGGCGAAGGAGCGCAAACCCGGTGAGGGCGGCGCCGAAGACGGGCAGGAGCGCATGCTGGGCGTGCTGCCGCTGTTCCATGTCTTCGCCATGACCGCGGTGATGAATTTCGGCCTGCATCTGGGGGCGGAGATCGTCCTGCTGCCGCGCTTCGAGCTGGAGCAGGTGATGCGCACCCTGCAGACGGAGCGGATCACCCTATTCCCTGCCGTGCCGACCATCTACACCGCGATCAACCATCATAAGCATTTGGAGAAGTTCGATCTTTCGTCGATCCGCTTCTGCATGTCGGGCGGGGCGCCGCTGCCGCTGGAGGTGAAGGAGGCGTTCGAGCGCACCACCGGCTGCACGCTGGTGGAGGGTTATGGCCTGTCGGAATGCTCGCCCGTCGCCACCGTCAACCCGGCGGTGCTGCACAGCGACAAGAAGGGTTCCATCGGCCTGCCGCTGCCCGGCACCATCGTCGAGATCGTCAGCCTGGAGGAGCCGCGCCGGGTCCTGCCGCCCGGCGAGAAGGGCGAGGTCTGCATCCGCGG
>NZ_CAMLJP010000143.1 GCF_946480385.1 uncultured Azospirillum sp. | reverse complement strand
TCGGCATAGATCTGGCTGTCGCGCAGCCGGGTCACCACCTGATGGCCGATGCCGCCCAGGAAGCGGTCCAGCCGGTCGGCGGCCTTGGTGCGGGCGCGCATGCGGTTGCCGACCACCGCCACAATGGTCTTCTTCTTCGCGATCCGCTTCAACTCGTCCAGCTTGGTGAGGAAGCGCTGGGTCGCCTGCTCGTCGAAGGCGCCGGGCAGCACCGGCAGCACGACGACGTCGGCCATTTTCACCAGATCCTCGATCTGCTTGGTCTTCAGCGCGGCGGGCGCGTCGATCACCAGCCGCTTGATCCCGCGCGGCGTGTCGGTGAAGTCCTTGGCCCAATCAAGCCCGACCAGCGTCGGCGCCTTCTCCGGCCGGCGCTCCAGCCAGCCGAGGGAGGAGCGCTGACGGTCGACGTCGGCCAGCACGGTGGGCAGGCCCGCCGCGGCGGACGCGGCGGCGAGGTGGGTGGCGACGGTCGTCTTGCCGCAGCCGCCCTTGATGTTGGCGACGAGGATCGTGAGCATGGCCGTGGACTCTACACCGCGGCGTCCGGCTTCGACCAGAAATGCTTGGTGTCGGTGAAATCATGCCACAGGGCGACCAGCGCCGCCTCGGTGTCGGCCACCCCGCGGGCGTGCCAGCCGATGACGATGCCGGCGGCGCGCGGCTCGCCGGGGGCCGAGCGGCTGCCGTCGTCGTGCAGCTCGTGCAGAAGCCGCGTCGCCGTCGCCACGTCGTTCAGATGCCCCAGCGCATCCTGCAGGGCGGAAAGCTGCTGGATGTAGCGGCGCACCGGCTTGTCGTCATACAGGCTGCGAAAGAACTCCACGGCATAGCGCAGCTTCTTCAGGGCGATGCGCAGCTGGTGGCGTTGGGCTACCGGCAGATGGGCGAAGCCGTGGCCGGCCCGCTTGGCCTTCTTGTGGCGCTTGTTCAGCAGATGGTCGGCCAGCCCGATCACCGGCTGGAACAGCCGCACCGATTCCTCGCTGACCGGCTGGTCGCGCCAGCCGCGCTTCTCCACCCAGCTGCCGACGCCCAGCAGGAAGGCGGTGTAGCGGTCCGAGCGGATCGCCTCGCGCACGCCCTCATAGGCGCGCAGCCGCTTGGCCTCGGCCGCCGCCGCCAGCGTGTCGAGATCCTCGACCGCCGAGCGGCCATGGCCGTCGGCCTTGTGGAAGGCATCACGCACCGGCGCCAGCAGCTCCTCGCCGAACACGTCCCAGTCGCGCGCCGGCCCCAGGCTGCCGGCCAGCCACTTGATCTCGCCGACCAGCCACAGATATTGCGCGGCCGGAATGAAGGGCCGGAACAGCGCGGTGGCCGAACGCAGCCGGCGCAGCGCGACGCGCATCTGGTGCACGCCCTCCGGATCCTCGCCGGCCAGCGTCACCGCCTCGTTCGCCGCCATATGGGCGAGGCAGGCGCGGACGATGCGGGCGACCGCCCCCTCCACCGTCGTCTCGGGGTCGAGCAGCAGCTTTTCCGCCTTCAGCGCCTTGTCGGCGGCGCCGTTCGCCAGCGCATGGCCGCGTTCCGCCTTGGTCCGCATCTCCAGCCGCAGCGGGGCGGACCTGGTCAGCTCCTGCGCCAGATCGTAGAGCGCGGCGGGCGTGCCGCTTTTCAGTTCGAGTTCGACCTCGCACAGATCGCGGGACCGGCCGTCGGGCAGTTCGATCCGGCCGCGGTCGAAGGCAACCTCGATCAGGGCCGCATCGTCGCCCTCGCCCAGCGTCACGTCCTGCGTGGTCCGTTCGACGATGGAGGTGAAGACCGGCCGCAGATCCGAGTCGCTGAGCGACCCCAGCAGCTCGATCGCGGCGCCGTCGGCGATCAGCGTCAGGTCGGGTGCGGCGGAGGTCACCGCGCATTCCCACTCGCCACGTCCCAGCCCGTCCTCGTCCGGCGCGGACTTGACCGTCTGGACATAGCCGTCGCCGGTCTTGCGCACCCGCAGCGTCACCTTCCGCGCGGCGAGCCGGCGGTCCTCGGTGTCGTAATAGGTGCTTTCCAGGGTCCGCGTGACCGCCGGCCCAGCCGTCCGGTCTGCGATGGCGGGAGCGGCGCGAAGCTTGTCAAAATCTTCCGGCTTCGCCGCCAGCTTCAGTTCCGTCTCGCGGTTGATCTCGGCCTCAGCCATCGCCTGCGCTTCAACCCCCGTTTTGCGGCCCATTGGCCTACAGTTGGGTGTTTGCACAGCCAATGGACAGGGTCAAGTTACGGAAATGTTGCAGGAGCCCGCGGCTGCGTCATCCCCCGCCTCCGCATCCGGTCCGTTTCGGGGCAACCGGAACAATGCGCCGCCGATGCGGTTGGGCAGGCGCCGTTAAAGGGTCATTATGCCCCATTTCACCCCACCCCTGGGGCGTTGCAAAGCGTGCAGGGCTGTGGTTGGGTTCCCGCAAACTGAAACGGCCTGTTCTGACGGAACCGGCCATAATCTGGGGAAGTGTGACGATGACCGATTTCAACATGATCGACGACCTTGAGGTGAGCGGCAAGACGGTGCTGGTCCGCGCCGACCTGAACGTTCCGATGCAGGACGGCAAGGTGTCCGACACCACCCGCATCGACCGCCTCGCCCCCACCCTGAAGGAACTCTCCTCCAAGGGCGCCAAGGTCGTGGTCCTGTCGCATTTCGGTCGCCCGAAGAACGGCCCGGACGCCAAGAACTCCTTGCGCAACGTGCTGGACGCGCTCAGCGCCGCCGTCGGCCAGAAGGTCGCCTTTGCCGAGGATTGCGTCGGCGACAAGGCCAAGGAGGCCATCGCCAAGGTGCATGACGGCGCCATCGTGCTGCTGGAGAACACCCGCTTCCACGCCGAAGAGGAAAAGAACGACCCGGCTTTCGCCAAAGAAATGGCCGCGCTGGGCGATCTCTACGTCAACGACGCCTTCTCCGCCGCGCACCGCGCCCATGCCTCGACCGAGGGTGTCGCCCGCCTGCTGCCCAGCGCCGCCGGTCGCCTGATGGAAGCCGAGCTGAAGGCCCTGACGCTGGCGCTGGAGAAGCCGGAGCGCCCGGTGGCCGCCGTCGTCGGCGGCGCCAAGATCTCCACCAAGCTGGAGCTGCTCGGCAACATGGTCCGCAAGGTGGACCTGCTGGTGCTGGGCGGCGGCATGGCCAACACCTTCCTGTTCGCCCAGGGCACCGACGTCGGCGCCTCGCTGTGCGAGAAGGACATGGCCGACCAGGCCCGCGCCATCATGGCGACCGCCAAGGAAGCCAACTGCGAGATCCTGCTGCCGAAGGACTTCGTCGTCGCCAAGGAGTTCAAGGCCGGCGCCGCCAACCGCGTCGTCGCCTTCGACGCCATCGGTGCGGATGAGATGGCGCTGGACATCGGCCCGGCGACGGTGGAGTTCCTAGGCGTGAAGCTGCAGGGCGCCAAGACCGTCGTGTGGAACGGCCCGCTCGGCGCCTTCGAGATCCAGCCCTTCGACGCCGGCACCAACGCTGTTGCCGGTCTGGTCGCCGCCCGCACCGAATCGGGCGGCCTGCTGTCGGTGGCCGGCGGTGGCGACACCGTCGCGGCGATGGCCCATGCCGGGGTCGAGGACAAGTTCACCTACGTCTCCGCCGCCGGCGGCGCCTTCCTGGAATGGCTGGAAGGCAAGGAACTGCCGGGCGTCGCGGCGCTGAAGAAGTAAACGGTTCCACAGGACCGCAGATGTGAAAGGCTCCGGGTTTCGGTCCGGAGCCTTTTTGTTTGGTTATCCCTGGCCGACTTTCTCCGCCCGCAGCTTCAGCCACTCCGCCATCCCCTGGTCTTCCAGCGCATATTGCCCGCGCGCCGACCGCCACAGGATGTTCTTCTGCCGCAGCGCCTCGATGGCTGCCTGCACGGCAGGCGGCTCCACCGCTTCGCCGACCACATCGGCATAGACTTGCAGCGCCGGAGCGGAGAAGGGGGCGGATTGTGGCCCCTCCACGGCCAGACGTTCGACCACCGCCTGCTGCAAGGGCGTCAGCCCCGACCATGCGTTCTCATAATCGTCCCACACCCGCTGGCGAATCTCGGTCGCGCCGTCCGCCAGCGCCCGCTTCAAGTCGCCGGCATCGCCGACCAGCAACGCCGCGTCCGACAAAATCCGCATCAGGGTTTCCGGCTGCCGGCCCACCGCATCGAAAGCCGCGAAAACATCGTCCGCATCGAACCGGTTGCCTTCGGCCAGCCGGGCGTTGATCCAGGCCGTATAAGCATCGGTATAGGCGCGGTCGAGCAGCGGAAAGCTGCGTACGCTGGTCCCGAAGAAGGGTTGGTCGCGGTTCAGCACCAGCCGGCTCAGCTTGTCCCGGTGGGATCCGGTCAGCACGATCATCAGGTTCGGGCCGTCGCGGGCGTCGTCCCGGGTGTTCAGCCGGTCGCGCGCCGCTTTCAGCGCGAACATGGCATTCAGCCCGGCCTCGGTCGTCAGGGCGTGCTGCGCTTCATCCACCAGCAGGGCGATGCGCTTGTGCGTCCGCTCCAGCAGGGCTTCCAGCGCGTCGGCTAGCGTGGTCCCCTGCGCCTGTCCGATCCGGTCGATATCGACCGAGACGCCACCCATGCCCAATTTGCTGAGCCCGACCGCCCGCGCCGCCTTCACCGGCAGGCTGTCGGCCCGACGAAGCTCGGCCTTCAACGCCTCCGCAATCAGATGGGCGGGATCGGCCGCCATGTCCGACCACAGATCGACATAGACCGCCAGGATGCCGCGGTTCTCCAGCTCCGGCCCCAGGTCGTGGCGCAGGAAGGTGCTCTTCCCGGTGCGCCGCGGCGCCGCCAGACACAGCGTCGGCTCCGCCCCGATCGGCGCGTCTCCGGTCACGATGTCGGCCAGCGACGCTGCCAGCTTCGGCCGGTGGAACAGGAACTTCTGCGCAGCTGCGGAGGTGGGGGCGGACGGCACGGGCGGCCTCATTAGGACAAATTATATTTCGGACCATAATTTATAGTCTGAAAAATAATCGTCAATAGTCCGCTGCGGACTGCGTAACGCCCCCCGCACACGAACCGTTTCCCCTTGCATCCGCCCGCACGAATCTCCATAACAGCGGCGGGAGGCTGGCGTCGGACGAGTCCCTCGCCAACCCGGTCAGGTCCGGAAGGAAGCAGCCGCAACGAGTTACGGCTCGGGTCGTTCGTCCAGTCTCCCACCCTATCCGAAAATTGCCAGCACGAAACAGACGGCGACAGCGCGGCGCCGGGACGCTATCCTGCGCCCCGAAATTCCCCTCCCGTCGTTTCGACAGGCCAGCCGCGTGACCGATACCACTGCCGTTTCTGGCGCCGACATCACCGCCCTTTCCGCCCCCGCCGCGGCTCCCGCCACCGGGCAGGCCTATCGGGTGCTGGCGCGCAAATACCGGCCGAAGACCTTCGACGAGCTGATCGGGCAGGACGCGCTGGTCCGCACCCTGACCAACGCCATCCAGTCCGGCCGCATCGCCCAGGCCTTCATGCTGACCGGCGTGCGCGGCGTCGGCAAGACCACCACCGCCCGCATCATCGCCCGCGCGCTGAACTGCACCGGCCCGGACGGCACCGGCGGGCCGACGGTCAGCCCCTGCGGCGTCTGCGACAACTGCCGCGCCATCGCGGAAGACCGCCACGTCGACGTGATGGAGATGGACGCCGCCAGCCACACCGGCGTCGACGACATCCGCGAGATCATCGACGGCGTGCGCTACTCGCCCGTCTCGGCCCGCTACAAGCTCTACATCATCGACGAGGTCCACATGCTGTCGAAGAGCGCGTTCAACGCGCTCCTGAAGACGCTTGAGGAACCGCCGAGCCATGTGAAGTTCGTCTTCGCCACCACCGAGATCCGCAAGGTCCCGGTCACGGTGCTGTCGCGCTGCCAGCGCTTCGACCTGCGCCGCGTCGACGCCCAGGTGTTGAAGGAGCATTTCACCCGCGTCACCGCCATGGAAGGCGCCGACATCGAGGGCGACGCCGCCGCCCTGATCGCGCGGGCCGCCGACGGGTCGGTGCGCGACGGGCTGTCGCTGCTCGACCAGGCCATCGCGCTGGCCGCCGGCACCGTCACGGCGCAGCAGGTGCGCGACATGCTGGGTCTGGCCGACCGCACCCGGGTCATCGACCTGTTCGAGGCCGCGGTCTCCGCCCGTCCGGCCGAGGCGATGGACATCCTGGCCGACCTGCACCGCGTCGGCGCCGATCCGGTGGTGATCCTGCAGGACTTGCTGGACCTCGTCCACAATCTGACCCGCCTGAAGGTGGTGCCCGACAGCGCCAACGACCCCTCCCTGCCGGAGGCGGAGCGCACGCGCGGCGCCACCCTGTCGACCAAGCTCGGCATGCCGGCGCTGACCCGCGCGTGGCAGCTGTTGCTGAAGGGGCTGAACGAGGTGCAGGCCGCCCCGGTGCCGCAGCAGGCGCTGGAGATGGTGATCGTCCGCCTGTCCTACGCCGCCGACCTGCCGACTCCGGGCGACTTGATCCGCCAGTTCCAGGCCCAGCAGGCCAATGGCGGAGCGAATGCCGGAGGCGGCGCACCGATGGGCCGCGGCCCCGGCGGTGGCGGCGGACCGGTCGCGGTCGCCAGCCAGTCGACGCATGCGGTTGCCCGCTCCATGGGCTCGGCCCAGCCGCAGAGCGCCCCCGTGGCGCAGGCAGCCCCCGCCCCTGCCCCCGCCGAACCCCCGGCCGGCGAAGAGCTGTCGCCGATGCCACCGGATTTCCGGTCACTGGTGCAGTTGTTCTCCGACCGGCGCGAGGGCGCGCTCTACGGCTATCTGATGGAGACGGTGCAACTGGTCCGCATGGAGCCGGGCCGGCTGGAGCTGAAGCTCCGCCCCGCCGCCCCGCCGACCCTGCCGGCCAAGGTCGGACAGTTCCTGAGCGAATGGACCGGCCATCGCTGGATCGTCGCCCTGTCCGACGGCCCGGCCCAATCGACGCTGGCCGAACAGGATCAGGCCGAAAAGCACCGCGCCTGGGCCGACGCGCAGGCCAACCCGGTGGTGCGCGCCGTGCTCGACGCCTTCAGCGGTGCGAAGATCATCGACGTCCGCGACCTCGCCGAAGTTGCCGCAGCGGAGAGCGCGGCGGTTGCGGATGACGGCGAGACACCCGATTTCATGGTTCAGCAGCAGGACGATGGGGTCTATTACCCCCTCGACGACGAAGGAGAGTACTGACCGATGAAGAATATCGGCAACATGATGAAGCAGGCCCAGCAGATGCAGGCCAAGATGCAGGAAATGCAGGCGAGCCTGGAGCAGGTCGAAGTGACTGGCCAGAGCGCCGCCGGCATGGTCGTCGTGACCGTCAACGGCAAGAGCGAGATGAAGAAGGTCAAGCTCGACAAGTCCGTCGTCGATCCCGAGGACGTCGAGGTGCTGGAGGACCTGATCGTCGCCGCCTTCAACGACGCCAAGAAGAAGGTCGAACAGCACGTCGCCGAGGAAACCTCGAAGATGATGGGCGGCCTGAAGCTGCCGCCCGGCATGAAGCTGCCGTTCTGATCCTACGGTATCTGTGAAAGTCCCCTCTCCCCGGAGGGGAGAGGCGGATTTGCACATCGATGATCGGACCTGAAATCGAACGCCTGATCCAGTTGCTGTCCAAGCTGCCGGGACTCGGTCCCCGGTCGGCACGGCGGGCGGCGCTGCATCTGATGAAGCGGCGGGACAACCTGCTGGTTCCTCTGTCGGAGGCGATGGCCGCGGCCGGCGAGTCGATCCGCGCCTGCTCCATCTGCGGCAACCTGGACAGCCGCGATCCCTGCACCGTCTGCTCCGACCCCACCCGCGACCGCTCGGTCATCTGCGTGGTGGAGGATGCCGGCGATTTGTGGGCGCTGGAACGCACCCGCGCCTTCCGCGGCACCTACCATGTGCTGGGCGGCCTACTGTCGGCCCTGCAGGGTGTCGGCCCCGACGACCTGAACATCGCCGGCCTCGCCGAACGCGCCAAGGACCCGGCGGTGCGCGAGATCATCCTGGCGCTGAACGCCACCGTCGACGGCCAGACCACCGCCCATGTGGTGACCGACCGCCTGACCGACTCCGATGTCTCGGTCTCCCGCCTCGCCCACGGCGTCCCCGTCGGCGGCGAGCTGGACTATCTCGACGACGGCACGCTGACGGCAGCGTTGAAGGCACGGCGGCCGTTGTAACGGCCGTCGTAGCGTCCATCCGCCGCCACCACACGTACGCCCCGCTCCCACCCGTACGTCCCCGCGCTTCACGCATCGTGAACCGCCGTACGCCGCATTTCACGAAGCCGCCCCTGCTCCCCGCGCACCTGCGCTGGCACGTACACCCGCCTGCCGACGATGGTCCTTCGCAACGCACACCACCTGCGAAGGCACCATCCCGATGCGCACGCCCGCCAAATTCCCCGCCAAATTCCCCATCGTCGTCCGCATCCTGCTGGGCTTCTCCCCCTGGCTGCTGTTCGGCGCCGTCCTGCCGCTGGCCGGGCTGCTGCCGGCCTCGCTCGTGGCACTGGCGGCCAGCCTCGTGCTCTGCGTCATCGACAAGTTGCGCGGCTCCTACAAGGCGCCGGAGCTGGTCGCTGCTGCCTTCTTCGCCGCCCTGCCGCTCTGCGCGCCGCTGGGCTGGGACTGGCCGGTGCGCAATCTCGGCCTCATGATTCATCTGGCGCTGTCGGCCATGGCCTTCGGCAGCATCGCCGCCGGCAGCCCCTTCACCCTGCAATATGCCCGCGACGACTGGCCGCGCGAGTTCTGGCACCTGCCGCAGTTCGTCGCCGTCAACCGGGCGATGACGGCGGTGTGGGGCGTTCTGTTCCTGGTCGGCGGCCTCGGCTTTGCCGCCCTGCCCGGCTGGGAAGCGCCGGTCTCCATCGGCGCCAGCGCGCTGGGCATGATCGCCAACCGGCTGCTGCCGAACTGGCTGGTCACCATGGGGATGCGCCGCCGGCTCAGCGAATCCGACCCGCACCCCTGGCCGGCTCCGGCGATCCTGAACCGCAAGCGCACCGCGCCTGACGAGCGCGACGTGGTGGTGGTCGGGTCCGGCATCGGCGGGCTGACGGCGGCGGCTCTGCTGGCGCGGGCCGGCGCGCGGGTCACGGTTCTGGAAGCGCACGACCGCCCCGGCGGCTTCTGCACCTCCTGGCTGGTCAAGGCGCGCAACCGCGGCGAACCAGGTGCCGAACCCTTCCGCTACGTCTTCGATGCCGGTGTCCACGACATCAGCGGCGCCCAGCCCGGCGGCCCGGTCGATCATCTGCTGCGCACGCTCGGCGTCCACGACCGGGTGGACTGGCAACCGGTGAACCGCGGCGTGGTGATGAACGGCAAGTTGCTCCAACTGGCCGACGATGCCGACGGGCTGGCAACCCAGATCGCCGCCGACCACCCGCCCAGTGCCGCCGGCGCCGCCGCCTTCCTGGCGGAGATGCGGGCGATCCATGACGAGATGTTCCGCGGCTGCACCGAACGCGGCCTGCCCAACATCCCCGATTCGGTGGCGGCGATGCGCCGCTATGCCACCGACTGCCCGCGTTCCATGCGCTGGATGGGCCGTCCGTTCCAGGAGATGCTGGACCATTACATCCCCGACCGCGCCGGCCAGCGCCTGCTGACCGTGCTGACCGGCTATCTCAGCGACCGGGCGGACCTGCTGACCGCCAGCCAGATGGCGCCCATCTTCGGCTATTGGTTCTCCGGCGGCCGCTATCCCGCAGGCGGCTCGCAGGCACTGGCCGACGCGCTTGCCCAGTCGATCCGCGCCGATGGCGGCGAAATCCGCCTGCGCACCCCCGTCACCCGCATCCTGATCGAGAACGGCCACGCCGTCGGTGTCGAGACCGCTAATGGCCGCGTCATCCGCGCCACCGCCGTGATCTCCAACGCCGACGTGCGGCGGACCATGCTGGAGCTGGTGGGAACCGAACATCTGCCGGCTGCCTACGCCGCCCGTTGCGCGGCGCTGCGTCCCTCGACCTCCGCCTTCATGGTCACGCTGGGGCTCGACATCGTCCCCGACCTGCCGGCGATGACGTTCCTGCCGTCCGATGAAGCAGGGTTCGGCATGGCGATCGCCATCCCCTCGATCCACGACCGCAGCCTCGCCCCCGCCGGCCATGCTGCGATGACCCTGCTGCGGCTGGCCCCGGCCGATGCCGGCTGGAACCGCGCCGACCCCGCCTACAAGGCGCGCAAGCGGGCGGAGGGCGACGCGATGGTGGCCGCCGCTGCCCGCCTGATCCCCGATCTTGAACGCCACATCACCACCCGGCAGGAGGCGAGCGCCGCCACATTCGCCCGCTATGCCCACACCAGCGCCGGTAGCATCTACGGCATCGCCCCGGACCAGCAACGGCTGACCCGCCGCAGCCCGATCCCCGGCCTGTGCCTGACCGGCGCCGGCGTCTTCCCCGGTCCCGGCGTCGAGGCCTGCGTCATCTCCGGCCGGCTGGCGGCCGAAGCCCTGCTGGGCAAGGAAAGCCTGACGCCGGAGGCCCTGCGCGGCACCGCCGGACAGGCCATCCGCTCCCCCGCCCTGCCGGTGGCCCAGATGGGCTGAGTCCTAATCCGGAAACCCGGCCAGCGCCCGAACCTCGGCCGGGCTGCGGCCCTCATCGCGGAGCGAGCGCAGGGACTGGGCGCGGTCGCGCTTGGCCAGCCGTTCGCCCGCCGCGTTCCGCAGCAGGCCGTGATGGTGATAGTCCGGCGGATCATAGCCCAGCAGCGCCTGCAGCAACCGGTGCAGGTGGGTGGCGAAGAACAGGTCCTCGCCGCGGGTGACCAGCGTCACGCCCTGCAGATGGTCGTCCACGGTGACGCTGAGGTGATAGCTGGTCGGCGTGTCCTTGCGTGCCAGCACCACGTCGCCCAGCAGTTCCGGCGTCGCATCCTGCCAACCCCGCGCCCGGTCGTGCCAGCGCAGCGGCCCGATCAGCCGCCGGGCCGCCTCCACGTCGAGTCGCAGTGCCCAACTGTCGCCGCGCCCGATCCGCTCGGCCCGCTCCTCGGCCGACCGATGCCGGCAGGTGCCGGGATAAAGCGGCCCATCCGGGCCATGCGGCGCCGCACCGGCCCGCGCGATCTCGGCGGCGATGTCCTTGCGGGTGCAGAAACAGGGATAGAGCACGCCCAGCGACTCGAGCCGTGCCAGCGCTGCGCGGAAATCGTCGAAATGGTCGGACTGGCGCCGGATCGGGCCGTCCCAGTCGAGGCCGAGCCACCCCAGATCTTCGATCAGGTCGCGCTCGTACTCGGGGCGGCAGCGGTTGGGATCGATGTCCTCGATCCGCAACAGGAAGCGGCCGGCGGCGCTACGGGCGGCGCTGCGGGCGGTGGTCCAGCCGAACAGCGCAGAATGGGCATGGCCCAGATGCAGGTGCCCGGTGGGGCTGGGGGCGAAGCGGGTGACGAGATCGCTCATCCCCGCTTTATAGCGGATCGCGCGCCGGACCGGGCGCGGGATGTAGGGGGCAGGAGTCAGATATAGGGATTGTCGCGGATCGGCTCGACCGGGATCTCTTCGCCTTCCAGATACAGCGCCAGACGGCGGCGCAGCTCGCGATCGAACGCGTCGATGCGGATCTGGCGCTCACGCTCCTCGCGTTCACGGCGCTTCTGGGCGAGGTCGATGATGACGGCGGTCATGGCGGACTTTCCTCGGGGTCGCTTCCGGCCGGCTCGGACCGGCGGGATCGGCTTGGATCAACGAGACCCACCATGGCGCCGTCATGGTTAACGAGGGGTAAGCGCACAAGGGAGGCGGCCGGATTTTCTGCCGATGCCGTTGTCGATGTCACAGCCCCCGCGCGAAGGTCCGGATGGCGGTCTGCCGCCTTTCCGCGCATGTCCACAGCGCAAAAAAGGTTACACATCGGTGAAGAAATTCGGCCGCACCGGGTCAAGATGTTGAGTCCGGCCACCTGATCCACTATGTATTTGGTTGTCCCGGATCGCCATCCGGCCGCCGGGGCGGAGCAGAGACGACCCCGCGCACAAGCCGCACCAGTGTCGCGTGCCGGGATCCAGACACGTCAGACAACGGTTTCAGATAAGGGAGTGGCCATTGGCTCCACCACCCGATCACTGTCCGGCTCTGGTGCTGAACGCGGATTTCCGCCCGCTCAGTTACTTCCCCTTGTCGCTATGGTCCTGGCAGGAAGCGGTCAAGGCGGTCTTTCTCGAACGGGTCAACATCGTATCGCACTATGACCGGGTCGTCCGATCCCCAAGTTTCGAAGTCCGGTTGCCCAGCGTCATCTCGCTGAAAGAGTTCATCCCGGCCACGCGCCGTCCGGCCTTCACCCGCTTCAACGTCTTCCTGCGCGACCGCTTCACCTGCCAGTATTGCGGCCGCCCCTTCCCCACCCACGACCTGACCTTCGACCATGTCATCCCGCGGTCCCGCGGCGGTCGGACGACGTGGGAGAACGTCATCACATCCTGTTCGGCCTGCAATCTGGCGAAGGGCGACCGCCTTCCCCACGTCTGCGGCATGATCCCCCTCAGTCCGCCCTTCCAGCCCAGTGCCTACGAGCTGCAAGAGAACGGACGCGCCTTCCCGCCAAACTTCCTCCATGAAAGTTGGCGGGATTTTCTTTATTGGGACTCGGAATTGGACCCGATGTAACGCGGTGCGGATGGGGGGCGCTGTCGCCCTCTGCGCCCGCCCGTTGCGCCCGACCGTTACACCCTCTCGGCCACCCAGATCACCGCCCGGGTGCCGGCCTTGATCGCCGCCGACAGGATCGGATAGCCCGCCGCGCGCTCCGCCTCGTTCTGCAGCCCGATGTCGCGGTGCTCGACCTCTTCCGCCTGGAACTTGCGGATGCTGTCGGTCAGTTCCTGCTCCTCCGGACCGAGATGCTTCAGCTGCGCCTCATAATGCTCCTCAATCACCTCTTCCACCGCGACCGTGCAGGCCATCGCCGCACGCTCGCCCAGGATCGCGGTGCCGGCGCCCAGCAGGAAGCCGGTAACGTGCCACAGGGGCTGCAGCAGGGTCGGCCGAACCCGGCGCCGGTTCAGCTGCCTTTCGAAATATTCCAGATGGACCAGTTCCTGCTCCGCCATGTGGCGCAGGGTCTTGCCGTGGCGCCCCTTGCCCATGACGGCGATCTGGCCCTCATAGATGCGCTTGGCGCCGTACTCGCCGGCATGGTCGACCCGGACGATGCGGGCCAGCCGCTCGCGCCGCGGCAAATCGCCGGGCAGCGAACCGGGAAGCGCACCGGCAACCGGGCCGGAACGGGAAACAGCGGTGGCAGACGTCGTTTCACTCACAATGCGGTCCTCGACACCGGGGTGCGGGTGTAGGCGATGCGTGCCGCGACGAAGGCGTAGGCCGCCAGCGCCAGCGAGATCACCACGTTGTAGCCCGCCATTGAGATCCCGAACAGCGACCACGCCACTTCGTCACAGCGGGTGACCGGGGCGGCCATCACCTGGGCGCGCAGCGCCTCCAGCGAATTGGCCGGCGCCGACCCGCCGCAGGACGAGGTACCGGCCCACCAATGCTGCTCCACCCCGACATGATAGGCGGCGATGCCGGCGCCGGCCAGCAGGGCCAGCCCGCTCACCACCAGCAGCGCGTCGCCCAGCCCTTTCCAGCGGCGGAACAGCCAGGTCACCAGCCCCAGCACCATCACCGCCACATAGGGCCAGCGCTGCATGATGCACAGCACGCAGGGTTGGTAATCCAGCACGAACTGGAAGAACAGGGCTGACAGCAGCACCCCGGCGCTGGCCAATGCCAGCAGCAGGGCGGCCACGCGGGGGTCGTCGAAGACGCGGGACAGGAGGGGCTTGGTCGTCATGGCCGACAAGGTAGCGCGTACTGGGCCGTTCGGCCAGCCGTCCGCGACACCCGCGGCGCCCCTGCGACGGCATGGCAGGGGCCACGGCCGCTGCGGGGAATAAGCGGCACCGCGGCGGCGTCCCCCACGCTTGGCGAGATCCCGACGGGGATGCCCGGACGCCCCGTTCTTTTGCACTTTCCGTTTCCGGGCGGTTGCGTTAGAAGAGGCGTCGCTGCGGGCGTGGTGAAATTGGTAGACGCGCCGGACTCAAAATCCGGTTCCGCAAGGAGTGTCGGTTCGAG
>NZ_CAMLJP010000142.1 GCF_946480385.1 uncultured Azospirillum sp. | reverse complement strand
CAATCGCGATCAGGCCGTAAATCGCCCCAAGCGACAAGCCGTTGATCAATTGCTGTATGAAATAATCCATCAGACAGGCTTCTCCCACTCTCCCAGGACACCGATTAGACAGGCACGCGAGACTTGGTGCTTGAAACTTGAATTAAGCCGTGTGCGGCAGCGGAGTTCCGATCCGGATGAACGGGGGAGAACATCCAGGACCGAGGCAGGGGACGCTTGGAACCCCGCCGCCGCACCCGGTTCCTGCCGAAGCCCCGCCGGATGCGGGATCCGGCGGGGCTTCGGGCGAATTCTTTATCGGGGACCGCCGCGGGACGGCATGTAGCGGGTCGGAATCGTCCGGCGGCCCGCGGTCGGGCCTTCCGTCGTCCGGATATGCGACGACAGCGCGGGGGTGCGGTTCTGCACCCGAGCGGCGTTCCGTCGTTCGACCATAGCCAACAGCTCCCACTTGCGCGGCACGGCCTGTGGCCGTGGCGTCCCCACCGGCATCGCTGCCGGACATCCTGTTTGTGAATCACGGCTCAGATCGGACGGAATGACCGCCCGATCCGGACCAGTCGGCGAAAGGCGCCGCGCCTTACCCTGTTCAAAACTGTTCTTTGTCTTCAGCCCCGGCACTTAGGTGCCGGTTGCGTATGCTGTCGGTTTTCTTGACACAGACAGGTAATGCAACTTGATCAGTAGGCGCAACACTCTCTTTCCGAAGGCTAAAAAAAACAACAAACATTCTGGACCGTGCCGGAAAATACGGCGGAAATTTTCCGATACCGTATTTTCCAGAAATTTCCTTCTGTTTCTTGTCGATGGTTGTTCACATCATCAGCCGACCAGGTCGCGGGGGTCGGTGAAGGGCTGTCCCAGGGCCTCGGCCACCGCCCGATAGGTCAGACGGCCGGCCTGGACGTTCAGCCCGGCCAGCAGGTGCGGATCCTCGGCCAGTGCCCGTTTCCACCCCTTGCCGGCCAGCGCCTGGACGAAGGGCAGGGTGGCGTGGTTCAGCGCCTCCGTGCTGGTGCGGGCGACCGCGCCCGGCATGTTGGCGACGCAGTAATGGACGACGCCGTCGACCACATAGGTCGGGTCGGAATGGGTGGTGGCGTGGCTGGTTTCGAAACAGCCACCCTGGTCGATGGCGACATCCACCAGCACCGATCCGCGGCGCATGCCGGCCAACTGATCGCGGCGGACCAGCTTCGGCGCAGCGGCCCCCGGCACCAGCACGGCGCCGACCACAAGATCGGCGTCGGCGACCAGCCGGTCGAGCGCGTCGGCGGAGGCATAGACCGTCTTCAGCCGCGGCCCGAACAGGTCGTCGAGCTGGGCCAGCCGCGGCATCGAGCGGTCGGCGATGGTGACGTCGGCGCCGAGGCCCATCGCCATGCGGGCGGCGTTGGTGCCGACCACGCCGCCGCCGATGACCAGCACCTTGCCGGGCAGCACGCCGGGCACGCCGCCCAGCAGAATGCCGGAGCCGCCGTTGCTCTTCTGCAGGGCGACGGCGCCCACCTGGATCGCCATGCGGCCGGCGATCTCAGACATCGGCGCCAGCAGCGGCAGGCGGCCGGCGCGGTCGGTGACGGTTTCATAGGCGATGGCGGTGCAGCCGCTTTCCATCAGCAGCCGGGCCTGTTCGGGATCGGGGGCGAGGTGCAGATAGGTGAACAGCACCTGATCCGGGCGCAGCCTGCGACATTCCGCCGGCTGCGGTTCCTTGACCTTCACGATAAGGTCGGCCTTCGCGAAGACTTCCTCGGCGGAGCCGGCGATCTCGGCCCCTGCCGCGCGGTAGGCCTCGTCGGAAAAGCCGATCTCGGCACCGGCGCCGCTCTGGACCAGCAGGGAATGGCCGTCCGCCGCCAGTTCGCGGACCGAGGCCGGCGTCAACCCGACGCGGTACTCGTGGTTCTTGATTTCCTTGGGAACGCCGATACGCGTGACCATGCGAGAACTCCCCGATCCGAACGACTGCTCAGCCGGTCCGATCCAGTATCCCCGATCTGGTAACCAGGGAAACCATCGGTCTGGCTGATTGTCTCAGTAAAGTCACTATACGGCCGGCGGACGGAGAGAATCTCTGCAAAGCCTTGCATGAATCCCCCATAGTGTGGTGGAGCTTTCGCACGATCCGCCACGTCTTCGAATAAAGTTGCATGCACGCCCTGGACGCCCTGGACCACAAGATCCTGCGCCTTCTCCGCAAGGACGGCCGGATGAGCAACGCCAAGCTGGCGGTGGAGGTCGGGCTGTCGCCATCGGCCTGCCTGCGCCGCCTGCACATGCTGGAGCATTCCGGTGTGATCCGCGGCTATACCGCCATCATCGAGACGGCGGACGAGGAGCGGTCGGTGACGGTCATCGTCCAGATCACGCTGGAACGGCAGACCGACGACTACTTGCGCCGCTTCGACGCCGCCGTCCGCCGCTGTCCGGAGGTGCGGGAATGCTATCTGCTGTCCGGCAGTTCCGACTATCTGCTGCGGGTGGTGGCGCAGGACCCGGCCGATTACGACCGCATCTACAAGGACTCGCTGTCGCGCCTGCCCGGCGTGGTGCGCATCCAGTCAAGCTTCGCCATCCGCAGCGTGGTGCGGCCGGGCAGCCTGCCGGCGCTGGAGGAGTCCGCCGACTGAAACCGGGGGCTGTTTAGAGCGCCCGCTCCAGGATTGCCCTCGCCGGTGCGTATTTCTCGGCAACCATCCGAGGCCCTGCGGCGAGGGCGGCGACACGGGCAGGATCGCTGTTGTCCAGATTGTCGGCCAGCTTGACACGGATCGCCGTGACGTTGCCGCTTGCGGCGATCCGTCCGATCCAGTCGAGATAACTTCCGTCGGGATCGAGGTTCCGGCTGACCAGTCGGATGGCGGCGATGGCTTCCTCCTCGATGCCCGCGTCACGGAGATCATCCGCGGTCACGCCGGCATCCTCTATCGCGTCATGGAGCAAGGCAGCCTGAATCTGGGCCTTTGTGGCGTCCGGGAACCGCTCCATCAGACGGCGGGCAACCCGTTCCAGATGCATCCAATAGGGAGCGCCGGCCTTGTCGACCTGGCCGTGATGGAGGGTCTTGGCGAACTCCAAAGTGTCCCGGAACCAGTCCGCGTTCTGCATCCTGCCTGCTCCTCGTTCACGTCTTTGCGTCGCGATGTTGGTTGTAGGGTCGCCCTTCACCCGAACAGGTCCAGTTCCGGGTCGGGGGCGGTTTCCGGGTGGGTCAGGTCGGTGCAGCCGATGCCGATCAGGCGGAAGGCGCGGCCGTCGACCTCGCGCTCCAGCAGGGCGATGCCGGCGGCCAGGATCGCGTCCGCCGAGCGGGTCGGTTCCACCCGGCGGGAGCGGGTCAGCTGCTGGAAGTCCTTGGTCTTCAGCTTCAGCACCACGCTGCGGCCGAGGAGCCCTTCACGCTCCAGCCGGCGGGCGACCTTGTCGGCCAGCGGGCGCAGCTCCTGCGCCAGGGCGGGCAGGGTGGTGACGTCCCAGTCGAAGGTCTCCTCCGACGAGATGCTCTTGCTCGGCGACTCCGGATGGACCCGGCGGGAATCCTCGCCGCGGGCGTAGCTGTAGAGGACGCGGCCCATGGCGCCGTAGCGCTTGACCAGCCAATGCTCGTCCTTGTCCTGCAGGTCGCCGACGCGGGTGATGCCGTCGGCGAACAGCTTGCGTTCCAGCGCCGGGCCGACGCCCCACAGGATGGTGACGCGCTTGGGCGCCAGGAAGGCCGCCGCCTCCGCCCGGCCGAGCGCGGAGAAGCCGCGCGGCTTGTCGAGGTCGGACGCGATCTTCGCCAGCAGCTTGTTGTAGCTGAGGCCGATGGAGGCGGTGATGCGCAGCTCCCGCTCGAAGCGGCGGACGATCTCCACCAGCGCCTGGGCCGGGCTGATGCTGAGGCGGTCCTCGACGCCGGTCAGGTCGAGATAGGCCTCGTCGATGCTGATCGGCTCGACCAGGGGGGTGAAGGCCTCCATGATCGCGCGGGCCTGGTGGCCGACCTCTTTGTATTTGGCGATGTTGGGGCGGATGATGGTGGCGTCGGGGCAGCGGTCCAGCGCCTCCCGGATCGTCATGGCGGAGCGCACGCCGGACATGCGCGCGACATAGCAGCAGGCGGCGACCACCCCGCGATGGTCGTCGCCGCCGACGATCACCGGCCGGCTGGCCAGCTCCGGCCGGTCGCGCTTCTCCACGGTGGCATAGAAGCTGTCGCAGTCGATGTGGCCGATGGACAGGCTGTGCAGCTCCGCATGGCGGAACAGCCGCCGGCTGCCGCATTTCGGGCAGCGCGTGACTTCGCCCGGCAGGGCGGCGGCGCAGTCGCGGCAGACGCTGTGCACGGCGGTGGTCATCGTGGCTGACCCGTGGCTTTCTCGGTCCGGCGGTCGGAAAGGCCGACAGTAGCAAGACGCGGCAGTGGGGGCCAGTGTTTGGGTACGTATGGTGAACGGAACTGACAATCTGTGTTAGGGCTTACCGTTGGGCGGCGGAGGGTGCGCCGGCAGATGGTCGAGCGGCAAGGCGCCGCCGGCTTTGACCGTCTGGATGGCGAAGTTGCTCCGGATGTCGGCGACGCCCGGCAGCTTCAGCAGGGTTCCCAGCAGGAATTTCTCGTATCCGGCCAGTTCGGGAACGACGACCTGAAGCAGGAAGTCGGACTCCCCCGAGACCAGATGGCAGGACACCACCTCCGGCAGCGCCTTCACCGCCTCGCGGAAGGCGGTCGCCTCTCGGTCGTGGTGGCGCTCCACCTTGATGCCGACGAACACCGTCAGGCCGAGGCCGACGGCCTTGCGGTCGAGCGAGGCGTGGTAGCCGGCGATGACGCCGGCCTCCTCCAGCAGGCGAACCCGGCGCAGGCAGGGGGAGGGCGACAGCCCGACCTCCTCGGCCAATTCGACATTGGTCAGCCGGGCGTCGCGCTGCAAAGCCGCCAGGATGCGGCGGTCGATGGCGTCGAATTTCATGATTGGTATAACCTTGATGCTGAGGGCCAGTCTCTTGGCATGATCCACCAGGAGATTGCCCGTCGGCAGCGCAACTCGCAAGGACCTGCCAGCGTTCCCGGCGCTAAAGTCGCTCATCGATTTCGGGCGAGGGAGGCGGATATGCCGGGACTTTCGATCTTCATCGGCGCGCTGGCGGTGGCCTATCTGGTGCCGGGAGCCGACATGCTCTTGCTGTTGCAGACGGGGGCGCGGCGGGGGCGGCGGCATGCTCTGGCGACGGCGCTGGGGCTGGCGATGGCGCGGGCGGCCCATGTGGCGCTGGCCGGTCTGGGGCTGGCGGCGTTGCTGCAAACCGCGCCCGCCGTCTTCGACCTCGTCCGCATCGCCGGAGCCGCCTATCTGGTGTGGCTGGGCATCGGTGTTCTGCGCATGCCGCCACTCAGCCCCGCTGCCGCGGGTGGTGCGGCGGGGCTGCAGGGGGAGGGGGGCGCTGCGTCCTACCTTGCCGACATCCTGCGCGGCCTGCTGACCAACCTGCTGAATCCGAAGGCTTTGCTGTTCTGCTCGGTCCTGCTGCCGCAGTTCATCCAGACCGACGCCGGCGGAGTCGCGGGGCAGTTCGCCCTGCTGGGGGCGATCCTGGTCGGCGTCGGGATGGCCTTCGACGGCTTCTATGCCCTGGCCGGTGCGGCGCTTGCCGGACTGGTCGCCCGCCACCGGATCGTGGAGGCGGTGCAGCGCTGGAGCTTCGCCGCCCTGCTGATCGGTTTCGGCCTGCGGCTCGCCGCCGTTCAGCGGCTGTAGGGACTATCTGAGAACGTCGCCACCCACCGCCAGCCGGCCGGCGACGACGGCGGCCTGGGTGCGGCTGACCACGTTCAGTTTGCGCAGGATGCTGGAGACGTGGACCTTCACCGTCTGCTCCGACACGTTCAGTTCGCCGGCGATCTGCTTGTTCAGCTTGCCGTCGACGATCATCGTCAGGATGCGCAGCTGCTGCGGCGAGAGGGAGGCGAAGCGGCGGGCGGCCTCGGCCTCGTCGGCCTCCGACGAGGTGGCGGACAGCGGCGGCGCCCAGGTCTCGCCCGACAGGATGGCGCGGATGGCGTCGGCCATCGCCGGCATCGACAAGGATTTCGGGATGTAGCCCGACGCGCCATAGGCGAGCGCACGGCGGATGGTGTCGGAATCCTGCAGGGCCGACAGGATGGCGACCGGCACGGTCGGGTGGTGGGCCAGCATCAAGAACAGGCCGGCGAAGCCGTTGGTGCCGGGCATGTTGAGGTCGAGAAGGACGAGGTCGATGTCGTCCGGTTGCCGTCCCACCGCGATCATCACCGAGTCGAGATCCGGGCATTCGATCACCCGCACCTCCGGCATCGCCTTGCCCAGTGCGTCGCGCAAGGCGGCCTGGACCAGCGGATGGTCGTCGCCGATGACGATTGTCGTCTCTTTTACCGCCGCGCCCGCTACGCTGTCCTCGCCCATGGCTTCCGCACTCCCCCCATTTGCGGCCGCCCGGCTTTTGTCCGGTTCCGGCCTTACCGTTCGGCCACGGCCGCCGTCTGCAGTGCCGCCCCGTTCAGGAAGCGGCGCAACGACGCCGGCTTCACCGGTTTGTAGAGCACACCGCAGCCGCAACGCTCCGCCTCGGCCCGCACCGCTTCGGAACGGTCGGCGGTCAGCAGCAGCCCCTTGACCGGACGGTCCCACAATTCCCGCAACCGCTCCAGAACCGCAAGCCCCGTCTGCCCGCCACCGACGTGATAATCGACGCAGACCACGTCGGGAAGCGCCCCGTCGAAGGGAGCCAGCGCCGCCAGCGCCCCGGTGACGTTCGACGCCGTCGCCACCCGGCAGCCCCATTGGCCAAGCAGGGCGCGCAAGCCCGCCAGGATCGGCTCCTCATTGTCGATGCACAGGACCAGCAGCCCGGCGGACAGGGCGGCGGGGGTGGAGACCGGGCGGTCGACCGGGGTGGCGCGGGCCTGTTCCAACGGCACCTCCACCGCGAAGCCGGTGCCGCGCCCGACGGTGGAGCGCAGGCTGACGGGATGGCCGAGCAGCCGGGCGATACGGTCGACGATGGCGAGGCCGAGGCCCAGCCCCTTGTCGGCGGGGTTGCCGCCGCCGTTTTCGCCACCCAGCCGGCGGAACTCCTCGAACACCTCGCGGCGCTTGGCCTCTGGGATGCCGGGGCCGGTGTCCCACACCTCGATGCGCAGGCGGTCGCCGTTGATCGGGTCGCGGCGGCGGCGGCAGCCGAGCAGCACCCGGCCCTTGGGGGTGTAGCGGATGGCGTTGGACAGGAAATTCTGCAGGACGCGGCGCAGAAGCTGCGGGTCGGAGCGCACCACGGCGCCGCAACTCACCACCTTCAGCGTCAGGCCGCGCTCCTGCGCCAGGGCGGAGAACTCCACCCCCAGCCCGCCCAGCAGCTCGTCGATGGCGAAGCTGCGCTTCTGCACCCGGACATTGCCTGCGTCCAGCGAGGAGATGTCGAGCAGCCCGCCCAGCAGCATCTCGGTCGAACGCAGCGAAGCGGCGGCGTTGTCGATCATGCCGCATTCGGCCGACCGCTGGTCGGGCGTCGGCAGCGGCCCGCGCATGCTTTCCTCCAACGCCGAGACGAACAGGCGGGCGGCGTTCAGCGGCTGCAGCAGGTCGTGGCTGGCGGCGGCGAGGAAGCGGGTCTTGCTGGCGTTGGCCGCTTCGGCCTCCGCCTTCGCCTGCTGCAGGGCGTCGGTGCGCTCCCGCACGCGGTGCTCCAGGCTTTCGTTGGCCTCGCGCAACGCCTCGGCGGCGCGGTAGCGCTCGGTCACGTCGGTGTAGGTGGAGACGTAGCCGCCTTCGGGCAGCGGATTGGCGACGATCTCCAGCACCGTGCCGTCGGGACGCCGCCGCTCGTAGCGGTAGGGCCATTGCTGGTTGGCGGTGTCGCGGTTGGTCAGCAGCGCCTTCATGTCGTGGGCGCTGTATTCGCCGCGCCGCTCGTTGAAGCGGACAAGATCGGCGAAGGGCACGCCGACCCGCACCATGTCGGCCGGCAGGTCGAGCAGTTCCAGATAGCGATGGTTCCAGGCGGCGATGCGGTGGTCGGCGTCGATCACGCAGATGCCCTGGCCGATGTTCTCCAGCGTCGCCTGCAGGAGTTTACGATTGAAGCGCAGCGCTTCCGACGCCTCGTCCAGCATCGCCATGGCGTCGCCGCGCGACAGCGAGCGGCCCTGCAGCGAGGCGGCCATCACCACCCGCGCCGACGCCGCGCCGATGGCGCCGGCGATCAGCGTCTCGGTGAAGCGGACGGCGTCGAGGTCGGCCGGGCCTGCCTCGCCCTTGCGGCCGGCGGAGTTGAGGAGGCCGCCTCTGGCGGCGTAGGCGAGATAGCCGCCTCTGGCGGCGTAGGCATCGAAGGCGGCGTTGCCGCGCTCCGCCCCGACGAAGCGGATGGCGAGCGCGCGCAGGTCGGCCAGCTTGGCGAGAGCCTGGGGGGTGTCGTCCTCGTCGCGGTCGGCGGTGGCGGTGGTGTAGAAGACGGCCTGGGTGCGCTCCACCGCGCTGGGGCGGGCCAGCAGCGATCCGGCGACGAAGGCGATCAGGTTGGCCAGCAGGCTCCACAGGCTGGCATGGGAGATGGGGTCCAGCCCTTCGACCCCGAACAACGCCTGCGGGCGCAGCCAGCCGATGCCCCAGGGGCCGAACTCCAGGAAATCGGCCGACACCGGGATGATGCCGCCCACCGACGGCACCAGCAGCGTGTAGCCCCACAGCAGGAAGCCGGCGCTCAAGCCCCCCAGCGCCCCCACCCGGTTGGCGCGCGGCCAGTACAGCCCGCCGAAGAAGGCCGGTCCGAACTGCGCCACCGCGACGAAGGACAGCAGGCCGATGACGGTCAGCGGATAATCGCGGTCGACCAGCCGGTGCATGACATAGGCCAGCAGCAGGATGCCCAGCACCGACAGCCGCCGCACCAGCAGCAGCGTGCCGACCATGTCGCGCCGGCCGACGCGGGCGGCGAAGCGCGGGCGGCTGAGCAGCAGCGGCATCACCACGTCATTGCACAGCATGGTGCTGAGCGACACCGCGGCGACGATGACCATGCCGGTTGCCGCCGACAGGCCGCCGATGAAGGACAGCAGGCTGAAGCCGCTGGCCCCCGCTGCGATGGGCAGGGTGATCATGAAGGTGTCGGGGTTGATCCCCCCCTCCCCGAACGTCACCAGACCGGCCACCGCGATGGGGATCATCAGGGCGCTGAGCGCCAGCAGGTAGGTCGGGTACATCCAGGCGGCGGCGCGCAGATGGCGGGGGCTGTCATTCTCCACCGTCATCACATGGTACATCTGCGGCAGGCAGAGGAAGGCGATGATCGAGATCGCCGTGTTCGACCACCAGGTCGGGTCGGTGAAGTCGGGCGACAGCAGCGGATCCGCCGCCGGCCGGGCGATCAGGTCGGTGTAGCCGTCGAACATGCCCCAGACGATGAAGGCCGCGACCGCCAGGAAGGCGGTCAGCTTCACCAGACTCTCAAACGCGATGGCCAGCATCAGGCCGCGGTGATGCTCGCTGGCGTTGATGTGGCGGACGCCGAACAGGATGGTGAAGACCGCCATCGACAGCGCCACCGCGAAGGCGGTGTCGCCCCAGATCGGCGGCGGCAGGGCGGCCGGGGCGGCCAGCGAGGGCGCCGTCAGCACGTCGAAGCTGGCGGCCACCGCCTTCAATTGGAGCGCGATGTAGGGCAGCACGCCGACCAGCGCGGTCAGCGTCACCAGCGCCGCCACCGCCTGGCTCTTGCCATAGCGGGCGCCGATGAAGTCGGCGATGGAGGTGACGTTCTGCGCCTTGGTGATGGCGATGGTCTTGGTCAGCACCGGCCGCGCCGCCAGCAGCAGGATCATCGGCGCCAGATAGATCGGCAGGAAATCGAAGCCACTGGCCGACGCCCGCCCGACCGAGCCGTAGAAGCTCCAGCTCGTGTTGTAGATGCACAGCGTCAGCGCATAGAGGATGGCGGCCGCCCGCGGCGACGCCGACAGCAGCGCACCCCCGGCGGTGCGGCGGTCGCCCCACCAGGCGATGGCGAACAGCACCCCCAGATAGGCCGCCGAAACGGCCAGCACCAGCCAACTCTGCACGACCGACGGACCTGTTGTGGGAGGAAAGTACGCGATGACCCTATCCCAAGCCCTGGCCCGCCAACAACGGCCGGGCTCGATGTTGCTCAAAAACTGTGCAGCGCTGAACGAAGGTAGGGGGCGCACATGGTTCGCCGTTCGAACTATTCTGTGCCTGCCGAACGCCGCCGTCCCGGTCGCCGCTGGTGCGACGGCCGGCGTTCCTGCTCCCGACCCTGGGCAGCCGCTCAGGATCGGGGACCGCCGAAGCGGCCGTTTCCGTCTCCTCCCTCGTACGGGGACGGCCGCTTCCGCGCTTCCCGTTTTTGCGCCGGGGAAATGGGACAAACGGGGGTCCCTGTCGGTTTACTGCGTCGTCATCGCTGGGAAAGCGCCACGAACGGTCCAATCTATGGCAAGATGGTTCATCGTGAGGGAGACCGGCCGTCGGTGCCGGACCCGGTGCGTGGCCTGAAACGGAAGACGGACGCCCAACAGAATGCTGATCGACGCCTATTTGGGATTCCGGGTCGGGGACGTGGTCCTGGACCGTGCGGAACTGGCGGCCGGCACCGCCACCATCAAGGAAATCCACGTCGTTCCCTGTGACTGGGCGCATGGCCTGACCGGCATCGCCGTCATGGAGAATGGTGCCGAGCGTTTCATCGTCCAGCTGAAGAAGGTGCGCCCGGTGGAGGAAGAGGTCGAGACCGAAAGCAACGTCCGGCCGCTGCGGCATCGCGCACGCTGATATCGGTGTTTAACACGGCAAGGCCCGCCGCCCCGGATCGGAGCGGCGGGCCTTCGTTTTTTCGGCGGCGGCGGATGTTGCCAGCCGCTCAGTGGCGAAGCTGGACGCGTCCGCCGTTCCTGCGCGCGTCGTCGACGCTGGCGATGACGGGAAGGCCGCGCAGGAAGGCGGCGCCGGTATCGGTCGCCTCGAACAGGACATGGCCCTGGCGGTCCTGGCCGCGGAAACGGGCCTCGGTCGCCATGCCGGCATTGCGGACGGCAGCCGACAGTTCGGACACGGCCCTCCAGATGCGGGCGCGGTGTTCGGCGGCGCTGGCGCAACCGGTCGCATCCGCGACGGCCAGTGTTACGGTGAAGGAATGAAGCTCGATCGCCATGGTGGCACCACGGAACTTGGAGTGCGGGATTGAAAAACCCGGAGCGTTCCGGCCATCGCCGGATACGGTGCCGGCCCTAGGGATCGAGAAACTCAGTCGTAACGGGGAAGCTTCGACAGGACAATGTCGCTGATGAGACCGCGGAGCTGGCTGACCGGGAGCTGTTCGACCGGAATGCGGACGGCGCGGGCGTAGGTCTCGCAAACGTGCCAGGCATGGTCAGGTTCGACCAGGATGTGCCGGGCGAGATCTTGATCATCGGCGTTCGCCCGACCGGGGAGCGCCTTTTCACAGGCCAGGACGGTTTGAACCATGTCGCTGGCCAGACTGTGCAGATTCATGGATGGCACCTTCCCATGTTCGGGAATTCGTTGGGAACACGAACAGACTAGACCTTCGGACCGGTCTGCACAATGGTGCCTATGACGTTCGGTTGTGACAATTCAACGATGGTGTCACATCGAACATTTCGGCAATGCCGCTGCGGACCGGCCGATACCGTCATCAACATAGGTCGGGGCGAAATATTCCGCCTGTGACCGTTTCGCGGGTCAGACGCGGCAAATTCCGGCCCGGTCCTCCGGCAATCCCCTCTTGCGCCGGACACGGTTTTGCCCATGGGGGGCGGCGATTGCCGCCGGTCAGGTCCGGATCAGGCCGTCCTGCTTCGGCGGCGCCGGGGTTGGAGCCGGAGCCGGGGTGGCGGGCGGCGAGAGCTGCCAATTGTCGAGCGCCCGCCTCAACGCGTCCAGCCCGGCGCCGGCGGAGGATTTCGCCTCGTCGGCGGCGCGGGTGATGGCGGCGCAGAGGGCGGCGCGGCGCTGTGGGTCGTCGCGGCTTTCCTCCAGCGCGCGTCCGACATCATCCGTCGTATCGCCGCCCCTGGCGTCTGGCTGCGCCGTCTTCGGGTCGATGCCCAGCAGCGGCAGCAGATATTCCCGCCCCTTCTCTCGCGCCAGCGCCACCGCCTTGTCGCCGAACCGCTCCGCCGCCGCCAGACCGGTGTCCCAGGCGCTGAGCGCGGCCGAGACGGTGGGGCTGCAGCGGCCGGCCGCTGCCTCCGGGGGTGGCGCCGCGGGAGGCGCCGTCTGGGCGTGCAGCGGCGCGGCGCTCAGCAGCAGGGCAGCGAGGGCCGGCAATGCAAGGCGGCGGAGGGGGTTGGTTGGGCACGTCATACGGGAGGACCTGCGGTCGAAGAGGGGGCTTACGAAGATTTGGGGAGGCAGCCGGCGGCTTTCCATGGCCCCCCTTATGGGTCGGCGTCCGGCCGGTTCGGCGGGAAAAAAGCGGCGATATGCCGCGACCTGTGGCGATTTTGCTACCGAATGACGTTTTCATGGCGTTTACATGACATCCCGCCGCTGCACCGCACCGCGAAGCGTGGTAAGAGCAGCCCGAAACCTCACCAGTCCCCTATCCAGATACAGGCGAGTCACCGTCCCATGCTGCTGCGCGCATTCCGTTCGCTGATGCCGAAGGAGGAACGCTTCGTCGACCAGTTCGTCGAGCAGGCCCGCCATATCGTGGCAGCATCCGCTGCCCTGGAAGCGGTGATGGACGCAGGACCGGACGACCGCACGCAGAAGATCGCGGCGCTGAAGCGGGTGGAGAAGGACGCCGACCGCGTCGCCAAGGATGCAGGGCGCGACCTGCACCGCGCCTTCATCACGCCATTCGACCGCTCGGACATCCTGTCGCTGATCAACGCGCTGGACGACGCCATCGACCTGATGGACGAGGTGCCGCGCCATGCCGGCCTGTACGGCGTCGAGGTGTTCGACGAGCCGATGCGCCGCTTCGTCGCCCTGATCCGCCAGCAGGCCGACGTGCTGCTGGAACTGATGCCGCTCCTGGGCGCCATCGCCCGCAACGCCGAGCGGATCGACCATCTCTGCGGCCGGCTGTCCGATCTGGAGGACGAGGCCGACGATGTGCTGCGCGACGCGCTGAAGGCGCTGATCGCGGAGAAGCCGGACATGATCGCCTTCCTCGGCCGGCGCGAGCTGTACGAGATGCTGGAGGCGGTGACCGACCGCTGCGACGACGTCGGCGACCTTGTCGCGGGCATCACGCTCGATCAGGTCTGAGGCTGCGTCGATGGAGGCCCTGCAACTCGGTCTGCCGGCGATCGTCCTCATCATTCTGGTGGCGCTCGCCTTCGACTTCATCAACGGCCTGCACGACGCGGCGAATTCCATCGCCACCGTGGTGTCGACCCGCGTGCTGTCGCCCAAGCTGGCGGTCCTGTGGGCGGCCTTCTTCAACTTCATCGCCTTCCTGTTCTTCGGCCTGCATGTCGCCACCACCATCGGCACCGGGCTGGTCGATCCGCTGGTGATGGACCCGGCGGTGATCCTGGCGGCGCTGATCGGCGCCATCGGCTGGAACCTGATCACCTGGTGGCTGGGGCTGCCGTCCTCCTCCTCGCACGCGCTGGTCGGCGGCATCGCCGGGGCCGGCATCGCCAAGGCGGGATTCGGCGCCATCGTCGCCAGCGGCTTCACCAAGACGGCGGTCGCCATCGTGCTGTCGCCCGGCATCGGCCTGCTGCTGGCGCTGTTCCTGATGCTGGTGGCGTCCTGGGCGCTGCGCCGTACCGCCCCCTTCACGGTGGATCGGCAGTTCCGCCACCTCCAGCTGGTGTCGGCGGCGCTCTACAGCCTGGGCCATGGCGGCAACGACGCGCAGAAGACGATGGGCATCATCGCCGTGCTGCTGTTCAGCCAGGGCATGCTGGGCGATACCTTCCACGTCCCCTTCTGGGTCATCATCGCCTGTCAGGTGGCGATGGGGCTGGGCACGATGATGGGCGGCTGGCGCATCGTCCGCACCATGGGCTCGCGCATCACCGACCTGAAGCCCTATCAGGGATTCTGCGCCGAGACGGCGGGCGCCATCACCCTGTTCGGCGCGACGTGGCTGGGAATTCCGGTGTCGACCACCCATACCATCACCGGCGCCATCGTCGGCGTCGGCTCCGCCCGCCGCACCTCGGCGGTGC
>NZ_CAMLJP010000141.1 GCF_946480385.1 uncultured Azospirillum sp. | reverse complement strand
AGGGGCTGTCGTCCGCCGCCGCCCGGATCGGCGAGGTCGCCCACCTGATCACCGAGATCGCCAGCCAGACCAATCTGCTGGCGCTGAACGCCACCATCGAGGCGGCGCGGGCCGGAGAGGCCGGCAAGGGCTTCGCCGTCGTGGCGCAGGAGGTGAAGAACCTCGCCACCTCGACCGCGCGGGCGACGGAGGAGATCACCGCGCAGATCCAGGAAATCCAGGCGGTGAGCGGCGAGACGGTCGCGGCGATCCGCAATGTCGGGACGACGATCCGGTCCATCAGCCAGATCTCCGCCACCATTGCCGCCGCCGTCGAGCAGCAGAGCGCGGCGACGCGGGAAATCGCGCGCAACACCCAGGAGGCGGCGCAGGGAACCAGTCAGGTGTCCACTCACATCGGCGGCGTCGAGGCGGCGGCCCGCGACACCGAGGCGGCGGCCGATCAGGTCAAGACCGCAGCCGCCGCGCTGTCCGGCGAGGCGGCGTCGCTGCATGCCCAGGTCGCCGCGTTCCTCTCCTCGATCCGGGCCGCCTGAGCGGCGGCGGACCGTCCAGGCGTCATACATCTGTCACGGTGCTGTTGTAGCGTGACGCGCCGTCGCGAGGCCGCCCCCGCCGAACGTCGTCCGGCGGCCGAACCGCCCAGTCCTTCCGGAGACCCGTCGCATGGATTTCTTCCGCCGCTTCAACTTCCTGGTCTGCGCCCCCGCCTTCGAGGTGGACGAGTTGGAGGGCATGCGGCTTCAGCAGATCCTGTCGGAAGTGGAGCGGATGGGCTTCGAGGTGGTGCGCGCCCGCCGGGTCGAGGATGCCGAGCTGGCGATCCGCACCGATGCCGCCATCGGCTGCATGATCGTCGATTGGGGCAAGCGCGGCGCCGACGGCAAGCAGGCCTCGCTGATCGCCTTCGCCCGCCAGCGCGGGCTGGAGATGCCGATCATCCTGCTGGTCCGCCGCCAGCGGCTGGAGAACATCCCGGTCGACGTGCTGAACCAGGTCGACGGCTACATCTTCCTGGCGGAGGAGACGCCGGAGTTCATCGCCAAGAATCTGGTCAGCCGGCTGAAGCAGTATGCCGACACGCTGAAGACTCCCTTCTTCGGCGCGCTGGTCGATTATGCGGAGGAGGGCAACCAGCTCTGGACCTGTCCCGGCCACAATGGCGGCATCTTCTACAGCCGCAGCCCGATCGGCCGGATCTTCGTCGAGCATCTGGGCGAGGCGGTGTTCCGCGACGACATCGACAATTCGGTGCTGGAGATGGGCGACCTGCTGGTCCACGAAGGGCCGGCGCTCCAGGCGCAGAAGGAGGCCGCCCGCATCTTCGGGGCCGAGCGCACCTACTTCGTGCTGAACGGCACCTCGGCCTCGAACAAGATCGTGCTGTCGGCGCTGGTGGCCGAAGACGACCTCGTGCTGTTCGACCGCAACAACCACAAGGCGGCCCATCATGGCGGCCTGTTCCTGGGCGGCGGCATCCCGATCTTCCTGGAGACCGAGCGCAACGCCCATGGCCTGATCGGCCCGATCGACCCGCAGGCACTGGACGAGGAGGTGATCCGCGAGCGCATCCGCCGCAACCCGCTGGTCAAGGACCCCGACGCCTGGAAGCGCGAGCGCCCTTTCCGCGCCGCGGTGATCCAGCAGTGCAGCTATGACGGCACCATCTACAACGCCCAGATGATGCTGGAGCGGATCGGCAAGCTCTGCGACTATATCCTGTTCGACGAGGCTTGGGCGGGGTTCCTGAAGTTCCATCCGCTGTTCAAGGGCCATTTCGCCATGGGGCTGGAAGGGCTGCATGACGGCCATCCCGGCATCATCGCCACCCAGTCCACCCACAAGCAGTTGGCCAGCTTCTCGCAGGCCTCGCAGATCCATGTGAAGGACAACCACATCAAGGGGCAGCGCCGCCGGGTGGAGCATCGCCGCTTCAACGAGACCTTCCTGCTGCACGCCTCCACCTCGCCCTTCTACCCGCTGTTCGCCTCGCTAGATGTCGGGGCGCAGATGATGAAGGGGCGGTCGGGTGAGGTGCTGTGGGACGACACGATCCGGCTGGGCATCGAGCTGCGCAAGAAGATCCGCGCCATCCGCCGCGAGTTCGAGGAGCGCGAGAGCGACCCGGCCAAGCGCTGGTTCTTCGACCCCTTCGTGCCCGACCGCGTCACCCGCAACGGCGTCCCGACCGCGTGGGAGGAGGTGCCGACCGACGAGCTGGCGACCGACGTGCGCCATTGGGAATTCGCCCCCGGCGCCGACTGGCACGGCTTCCAGCATGTCGGGCCGGGCTATGCCATGACCGACCCCAACAAGCTGACGCTGCTGACCCCCGGTTTCGACCGCCACAGCGGCGCCTACGGCGATCACGGCATCCCGGCCCCGGTGGTGGCGCAGTATCTGCGCGAGAACCGCATCGTTCCGGAAAAGAACGACCTGAACTCCCTGCTGTTCCTGCTGACGCCCGGCGTGGAATCGAGTAAGGCCGGCACGCTGCTGAGCGGCCTGGTCGCCTTCAAGCGGCTGCACGACGACAACGCCCCGCTGGAGGAGGTCATCCCCGAATTCGTCGCCAAGCGGCGCGCCCATTATCTCGGCCGGCGCCTGCGCGACCTCTGCGCCGAGATGCACGCCTTCTATCGGGAGAAGAACACCAGCGCCCTGCAGCGCGCCATCTTCCGGCCGGAGCATCTGCCGGCCATGGCGATGCCGCCGCGCGAGGCGACGCGCCATCTGGTGCGCAACACCGTCGATTACCTGCCGATCGACGAGATCGCCGGCCGCATCGCCACCACCCTGTGGGTCGTCTATCCGCCGGGCATCGCCACCATCGTTCCCGGCGAAAGACTGGACGAGCGGGCGAAGCCGATGATCGACTATCTGAAGGTCTTCCAGGAAAGCGCCAACCGGTTCCCAGGCTTCGACAACGAAATCCAGGGCCTGTACCGCGAGACCGACGCGAAGGGCGTGATCCGCTACTTCACCTATGTGGTGAGGGAGTAGCGGACCCCGCCCGGCACGTCGGCCAGACCGGCAGGGCTCAGCCCTGACCGGCGCTGCCTCTCCGACTAAAGCGCCGCCAGCACCTCGTCCAGCGTGGCGAGGAACAGCCGGGCGTCGTCGGCCGAGAACACCAGCGGTGGGCGGATCTTCAGGATGTGCCCCTCCTGTCCGGTCGCGCTGATCAGCACTCGGCGACGGCGCATGTCGTTCACCACGCGGGCGGTTTCCTCCGGCGCCGGGGTCTTCAGCTTGCGGTCGCGCACCATCTCGACGCTGATGAACAAGCCGCTGCCGCGCACGTCGCCGATCAATTCGTGCTTGGCGGCGAGCGCGCGCAGGCCCTCGATCATCTGCGTGCCGACGGTCAGGGCGTTCTCCTGCAGCCGCTCCGTCTTGATGACGCGCAGCACGGCGAGCGCCACGGCGCAGGACACCGGGTTGCCGCCGAAGGTGTTGAAATAGCGCTGGCTGCGGCCGAACGCCTCGATCACCTCCGGCCGGAAAACCGCGCCCGCCACCGGGTGGCCGTTGCCCATCGGCTTGCCGACCGTCACGATGTCGGGCACCAGCCCGTGGCGGGCGAAGCCCCACATGTGGGTGCCGAGCCGGCCGAAGCCGGGCTGCACCTCGTCGGCGATGAAGATGCCGCCGGCCTTGCGCATCACCTCCACCGCCGGGGCGAGGAAGCCGGCCGGATCGGTGAAGACGCCGCTGCTGGAGAAGATGGTGTCGACCAGCAGGGCCGCCGGGGCGATGCCCTTCTCGCGCAGGTCGGCGATGGCCTCCTCGACCGAGCGGGCGAAGGCGGCGCCGACTTCCGATTCCGGGATGCGGTAGCTGTCGGGGGCCGGCACCACGCGGACATGGTCGCCCAGCTTCACCGCACCGCCCAGCGACGGTGACATCTCCGCCAGCGCCGAAGTCACGCCGTGATAGGCGTTGTGCGCGATGACGACGCCGGTGCCGCCGGTGTGATGGCGGGCGACGCGCAGGGCCAGATCGTTGGCCTCGCTGCCGGTGCAGGTCAGCATCAGGTGCGACAGCGGCTCCGGGAACTCCGCCAGGAAGGCTTCGGCGAAGTCGAGGATGCCGTCGGTCAGATAGCGCGTGTGGGTGTTCAACACCGCCGCCTGCTTCGCCATCGCCTCCACCACCTCCGGCCGGCAATGCCCGACCGAGGCGACGTTGTTGTAGGCGTCCAGATAGCGGTTGCCGTTCGCGTCATAGAGATAGGAGCCTTCCCCCCGCACCACGTGGATCGGGTCGGCGTAGAACAGCCGGTAGGCCGGACCGAGCAGCTTTTCGCGGCGGGCGATCAGGGCGCGCTCTCGCTCCGGCAGGGAACCGGCGGAGTCGGGCGCATAGGCGTTGATCATGGTCATGACGGGTCACACTCTCTGGCAGGCGCGATGGAGCAGACGGCGCGCAATGGCGGCCTGGTCGCCGGTCAGCTTTTCCAGCCCGGCGAAGGCGCGTTCGGCATTCCGCAGGATGTAGGCGGCGTTGGCCGGATATTCGGCGGCCCGCCATCCGGTGATGGCGATGGTCAGGGCGAGGCGGGCGGCCACCAGATCGGGCAGCAGCTCCATCTCCTCATCGGTCAGCGGCAGCACGGCGGTGAAGGCGCCGGACATCTCGACCAGCGAGCCGAAGGGCGTCTCGCCGCTGGTGACGTGGTAGGCAAGCGCCGTCGCCAGATCGTTGACCAGCGGCGCCTTCAGCGCGTCCCCGAAATCGATGATGCCGGTGACCGTCTCATGCCCGACCGGATCGACCACCGCATTGTGCGGGTTGAGGTCGTTGTGGATCACCTGATGGCGCAGGGCGGGCAGCCGCGGCGCCACGTGGTCGGCAAAGCGGGCGATGAAGCGCTCCACCATCCCGCGGCGTGGGCCGTCCGCCAGATAATGCAGCCGGTCGGCGACGCTGGCGGTGCGGGTGATGTCCCACAGCAGGTCGCGCTCCGAGCCGGGATGCTCGTAGTCGGCCAGCGCCAGGTCCAGCCGGGCAAGCGTGGTCCCCAACGCCCGCATCTGTCCCGGTGAGGCCGGCGCCGCGTGGAGCGGCGTGCCGTCGAGATAGGTCAGCAGGCGCAGGATCATGGCGTAGCCGTCGACCAGGACAGTCGCCTGGGCCTCTCCGTCCAGCGTCGGAACGACGCGCGGCACCGGCAGGGAGGGGTCGCGGGCGGCCACATGCTGCATCGCCCCGGTCTGGAAGCTGGTGACGAGCGCCGGTTCGGCCGGGTTGGTGAACTTCAGCACATAGCCGCTTCCCTCGGCGGCGGTGATGTGGAAGTTGCGATCGCGCTCACTGCTCAGTTCGCGGATGCTGCCGGTCACCCCGAAGCATCGCTGCATCATGGCGCCGGCCTCGATCGCGGAGATCGGCGGTGCGGCGGTGGTCAGAACATCGGGCTGTGTCATGACCGCACTCTCCTCGTCGCTCGAAGCTTTCAATGTTTGATGCATCATCGTCATGAACGGACCGGCCTTGCAAACCGATGTGGGGGGAGGGGCATCAGGAAACCAGAGCCTTGGGCGCAGGGGTGGGGGCAGAAGTGGTCGTGGGCGCGCCGTCGATCCGCTCCAGGATCGGGCCGCTGGCCAGCAGGATGTCGGTTTGGATGGCGTGGGCGGCGGCCGGGCCGTCGTGACGGCGGATGGCCTCCATCAGCGGGTAATGGTGGTCGATCATCGTGCGGCCGGCACCGCCATAGACGTCGGCGATCAGCGGTCCCATCTGGAGCCAAAGCCGCCGCAGAATGTCGCCGAGCACCGGCATATCGGCGATCTCCGACAGCTTGAAATGGAAGATCTGGTTGAGTTCGGTGGCCCGTGCGGTGTCGCCGGCGGCCAGCGCCTCCTCATTGTGCGTCAGCAGGGCTTCCAACAGCTCGATCTGGGCCGGCGTGGCCTTTTCCGCGGCACGCGCGGCGGCCAGCCCTTCGAGATTGACGCGGATGTCGCGGATCTCAAGGTAGGCGGCGCGGGTCAGCATCGGCACGCGGATGTCGCGCGGCGAGCGCAGCACCAGGGCCTGATCCTGCACAAGACGGAGGATGGCGTCGCGCACCGGGGTGACGCTCGTCCCCAGCCGTTCGGCCAGATCACGGATCTTCAGCCGGTCGTTCGGCTTGAACACGCCCTTCATCAGAGCCTCGCACAGCCGCTGGTAAATCGTGCTGCCGAGATTGTCGTGTTCAAGAAGGGTGAGGTCGAACCCGCTCATCGTCTGCCCTTCACCCATCGTCCGCCTTTGCTGTATGATGCATCATATTGAAGCGGGAGCGGACGGAGGTCAAGTGCCGCCATACGCCCTGTCTGTACCCACCCGGCAGAAGGCCTAATAGGGAGAGAGAGCATGAATGCCGACAAAGCGGCCAGCTTGCAGGGACCGCGCATTGCGCTGATCCATGCGCTGGAAGAATCGGTGGCTCCGGCGCGCGCCGCCTTCCGGACGCATTGGCCGGAGGCGCGGTTCTTCGACCTGCTCGACACCTCGCTCGCCGTCGATCTGGCCGAGGCCGGCCGACTCGACGAGGCGATGATGGGGCGGTTCCGGACGCTGGCCGACTATGCCGCCGGCACGGTGGGAGCGGGCGGGCGGACGGCGGGGATTCTGTTCACCTGCTCCGCCTTCGCTCCGGCCATCGACGCAGTCAAGCCGCGCCTGCCGATCCCGGTCCTGCGGCCGAACGAGTCGGCCTTCGAGGCGGCGATGGCGATCGGCAGTCGGATTGGCATCGTTGTCAGCTTCGGCCCCTCCGCCGACTCGCTGCGCACCGAATTGCTGGCGATGGCCGCAGCCGCCGGCCGCCGGGTCGAGGTCATCGTCGCCATCGCCGACGGCGCGCTGGCCGCGCTGAAGAGCGGTGACGGCGACGGCCACGACGGCCGCGTGGCGGAGACCGCCGGGCAGCTTGCGAGCTGCGATGTCGTCGTCCTCGGCCAGTTTTCGATGGCGCGCGCCCAGGCGAGGCTGCAGCCGCTGCTGTCCGTCCCGGTGCTCACCACGCCCGCTGCGGCGGTTGAGGCGCTGCGCCGCCTGACGGCACTGCCGTTCCCTCATACATGAAGGTCATGATCTTCGGGCCTGGCAGATGGCTTTCCGTCAGGTCCGTGATCTCGAATCCGGCCGCGCGGATCAGCTCGTCCATCTTCCGGTCCAGATGGCATCCCCCCGAACAGCGTGACCACAGCGGCGTCAGGCGGCGTTGCCAGCGCCGGACGGCGGGGGCCGGGGCAAGGCCATGCTCGACGAAGCGCAACTCCCCGGCCGGCTTCAGCACCCGGCGCGCCTCCGTCAGGGCGGCGGACGGTTCGGGTATGCTGCACAGGGACCAGGTCACGACCACGGTGTCGAAGCTGTCGTCCTCGAACGGCAACTGCTCCGCCGTTTGTTCCACCAAACTCACCGGACGGGGCGATTGCGCCGCGGCTTGGCGGGCCATGGCGAGAAGTTCGGCGGAGGGGTCGACCCCGACGATCTCGCCGGCCGCCGCGCCATAGAAGGGCAGGTTGCGGCCGGAGCCGATGCCGATCTCCAGGACACGCCCGCGCGCCTGCCCGGCGACCCTGGAGCGGGCCTCCGCGAGCATCGCCTGCCCCATGACCCAGTTGATCATCCGGGGCAGGATGTGGTGGCTGTAGATCGCCATGGTCCCCTTGCCTTTCTGGCGTCGCTTGAGCGTGGAACGGCTTGGCAAGCTGTTCAGAGCGCCTCCTGCATCTCGAACAGCCGTTGAACGGCGTCGGCGGTGCGCTGGTAGTGATCCCTCAGGGCCGCCACCGCCTCTTCGGCATTGCGGTCGATCGTGCAGGTCATGATCCGCTCATGCTCGCGAACCACATCGCGGTCCTGTTTCGGCACGCTGACCGACAGGCGACGGTACCGGTCGGCGCGCACGAACAGGTTCCCGCACAATTCGATCAGGATCGGCGACCCGCAGGCCGAGATTAGGATGCGATGGAAATCGGCATGCCGCAGGTCCCAATCCTCGCGGATGGCGGTCGGCAAGTCGTCGCGTTCGCGGGGCAGACGCGACATCATGTGGTGCGCCGCCAGCAGCCGGCCTTCCCATTCCGAGTCGCCATGTTCGATCGACAGGCGCAGCGCCTCGCCTTCCAGCAGCTTGCGGGTGGCGACGATGTCCAGCAGTTCGGCTACCGACAGCGGGGCCACCGAAAATCCGCGGTGATCGTCCGAGACGGTGAAGCCTTCCGCGGTCAGCCGGACCAGCGCCTCGCGCACCGGTGAAACGCTCATGCCGCACAGGGCCTGCAAGTCCGCAAAGCGCAGGCGCTGGCCGGGCTCCAGCACGCCGGAACGGATGGCCCGGTGAATGACGGCATAGGCGTCGCCCGCCAGCGTGCGTGCCTCGGCACGGTCCTTCATGACTGCTCCCTCAAAACCGGCACCCACATTTTCGAAAATCCTATCCTCATTCGAAAACCGTTGACAGCATATATGATCCATGGAAACTGTATGGTAACGCAGCAATCCTGAAAAGATGACCACAAAGCTGGTCGACGCAAGGAGACGACGTTTTGAAACTCGTTCGCTTCGGGGCTCCGGGAGAAGAGAAGCCGGGCCTGATCGACAAGGACGGTTCCATCCGGGACTTGTCGTCGGTTGTCAAGGACATCGACGGTTCTTCTCTGAATAAGGGCAGCCTGGAGAGGATCCGGTCCGTCGCGGTCGATGATCTGCCGCTGGTCTCGGGCGCGGTGCGGCTGGGACCTTGCGTGACCGGCGTTGGCAACTTTATTGCCGTCGGCCTGAACTATGCCGACCATGCGGCGGAAAGCGGCATGCCGGTTCCGGCGGAGCCGGTGCTGTTCAACAAGGCGCCGTCCTGCATCGTCGGCCCGGACGACACCGTGCTGATCCCGCCGGGGTCGGAGAAGACCGACTGGGAGGTCGAACTCGCCATCGTCATCGGCGAACGCGCCTCCTACGTGTCGGAGGCCGATGCGCTGAATTACGTGGCCGGCTATTGCGTGTGCAACGACGTGTCGGAGCGCGGCTATCAGCTGGAGCGCGGCGGCGGGCAGTGGACTAAGGGCAAGGGCTGCCCGACCTTCGGCCCGCTCGGCCCCTGGCTGGTCACCAAGGACGAGGTTGAGGATGTCCAGAACCTCGCCATGACACTGTCGGTGAACGGCCAGACCATGCAGAACGGCTCCACCCGGACGATGGTCTTCCAGGTGCCGTTCCTGGTTTCCCACATCTCGCAGTTCATGACGCTGATGCCGGGCGACGTCATCACCACCGGGACGCCGCCGGGCGTCGGCATGGGCATGAAGCCGCCGCGCTACCTGAAGCCGGGCGACAGCATCCGCGTCGAAATCCAGGGACTGGGCGTGCAGAACCAGCGCGTCGCCGCCACCTGACCCGCCTTCAGGAGTAGGACCATGACCGGAAAGTTGACCGGGAAGACCGCCGTCATCACGGGCGCGGCCCAGGGGATCGGCCGCGCGACCGCCGAACTGTTCGCCCGCGAAGGCGGGAGGGTCGTCGCCACCGACGTCAACGGCGCCAAGCTGGCCGAACTGGCAGGGCTGGGGATCGAAACGCGGGTGCTGAACGTGCTGGACGATCAGGCGGTGCGGTCGGTCCTGGGCGAGATCGGCCGCGTCGACATCCTGTTCAATTGCGCCGGCGTGGTCCACAACGGCACGATTCTGGAGATGACCGACGACGAGTTGGAGTTCGCCCTCGACCTCAACGTCAAGGCTCTGGTCCGCACCACGAGAGCGGTGCTGCCCGCCATGCTGGAGCATGGCGACGGCTGCATCATCAACATGTCGTCGGTGGCGTCCAGCGTGAAGGGGGTGCCCAACCGCTTCGCCTACACCACCACCAAGGCGGCGGTGATCGGGCTGACCAAGTCGGTCGCGGCTGACTATGTGACGAAGGGCATCCGCTGCAACGCCATCTGCCCAGGAACGGTCGAATCGCCGTCGCTGCAGGAGCGGCTGTCGGCCCAGGGCGATTACCAGGCCGCCCGCGCCGCCTTCATCGCCCGCCAGCCGATCGGCCGCATCGGCCAGCCCGAGGAGATCGCCGAACTGGCTCTCCATCTCGCCACCGCCACCTACACCACCGGCCAGATCCACATCATCGACGGCGGTTGGGCGATGTAAGAGGCATCACGACACGGACGATCCCCCGATCCAGGCCAGCGTAAGCCCAAGCCCCTGCAGGGCATGGACGCCGACATAGATCCCCACAAGGATGATGACGGCGCTGGACAGGTAGGGGGCACGCCGCGCGAATTTGCCGAAGGCGTCCGACCAGCGGCGCTCGGCATGGCGCATGCCCAGCGCCGCGATCGCCCCGGCGGCCACCAATGTCAGGGCCAAGCCGATGCTGAAACAGACGACCAGCGCGGCGCCGAGCGTGACCTCCTTGAGCTGCAGGCACAGCAGCAGAACGGTGATGGCCGCCGGGCAGGGGATCAGCCCGCCGGTCAGACCGAACAGCACGATCTGTCCGGTGGTGACGTGCCGGCCGGCGAAGCGGCGCTGGATGTCGCGGGCATGCGCCCGCTCATGGGCGTCCTGATAGTCTGACTGTCCGAGGTCCAGTGCGCCGGCGTGGGTGTGCCCGCCATGGCTGTGGCCGTGATGGTGGTGGTCATGCTCATGATGATGATGGTGAGCATGTCCGGCGGTCTCGTGCCGCTGGTCCCGCCATGTCCGCGCCGCCATCCACAGCGCCACCGCGATGATCAGGACTGCCGAGGCGAGCTGGAAATAGGGCTCCGTCGTCTCGGCGTTCCAGCCGCGGCCGATCCACATTCCCCCAAGGGCCACCGCCCACACCACCGCCGTATGCGACAGCGTCGCGGCCAGACCGAGCAGGACCGCCTGGGCGACGGTGCCGCGGATGGCGACGATGAAGGCTGCCATCATCGTCTTGGAATGGCCCGGCTCCAGCCCATGCAGCGCGCCGAGCAGGATGGCGCTCGGGATGAACAGCCAGGCGTTGGCGGCGCCTTGCTGCAGAAGGGCGGAGAATTCCGGCATTGCGGGTCTCTACAGGTATTTCGTGATCGCCTTGAACTCCGCGATCGATGCCCGTGCTTCGGCGGGCGTGGCGTCGACCGCCGCATCCAGACAGTGATCCAGATGGTCGTGGATGAGCACCTTCTTGGCCTCGCGCACGGCGCTTTCCACCGCATGCAGCTGCTGGGCGAGGTCGAGGCAGGGCCGGCCGGCTTCGATCATCTCGATGATGCCGCGCAGATGTCCGTCGGCCCGCTTGAGGCGCTTGATGATGTCGGGATGGCTATGGTGCGTGCTCATGCCGCAATGGTATCCCCCTGGATAGGATATGGCAAGGCCGATGGCGGCGCCCGCCGACCGACCGGTTGTGCTTTGATTGCGTAGCATATCCGGCAGAGTTGACCGCGCCCCTGATCTTGCTCTATCCCCCTGGATAGGATCGCCGCGGCGACGCGCGCGGGGTGGGTGTCCGCTCCCGCCGATCCGACGCCCGGCGATCCGACGGAGGTCTTATGGATGATTTCGCCGGCCTGGCCGGCCTGTTCAGCGCCGCGCTGGTGGCAGCGACGATCCTGCCGGCCCAGTCGGAGGTGATCCTGGCGGGCATGCATATGGCCGGGACCCATTCGGCGTCGACGCTGGTGCTGGTCGCCACAGCCGGCAATGTGCTTGGGTCGGTGGTGAACTGGCTGCTCGGCCGCTACCTGATCCATTTCCGTGACCGCCGCTGGTTTCCGGTCAAGGCCTCGCTGATCGACCGCGCCACCGCCTGGTATCAGAAATGGGGAGTGTGGTCGCTGCTGCTGGCCTGGGCGCCCTTCATCGGCGACCCGCTGACCCTGGTCGCCGGCATCCTGCGGGAGAATTTCTGGGTGTTCCTGCTGCTGGTGACCATCGGCAAGGCGGCCCGTTACGTGGCGCTGGTGGTCGCCTTCTGATAGTCTCGCCACGTTTAACCGAGGACCAACGATGTCGTCTTGCCCCTGCTGTTCCGGCCGTTCCTTCGAAGATTGCTGCGGTCCCATCCTGGCCGGGGAGCCGGCGCCGACCGCCGAAGCGCTGATGCGGTCGCGCTACACCGCGTTCGTCCGCCACGAGTTGGATCATGTCGAGCGCACCCACGCCCCGGAAATCCGCGATGACTTCAACCGCGGCGAGGCGGAGCGGGTGGCGGAGGAGTCGGAGTGGCAGCGGCTCGACATCCTGCGCGCCAGCGAGGAGGGCGACAGCGGGGTGGTGGAGTTCCAGATCCAGTTCCGTAAGGACGGCAACGACATGCGTCACCACGAGCGGGCCAGCTTCCGCCGGGAGGATGGGCGGTGGCTCTATGTCAGCGGCGAGGTGAACCCGAAGGGCGAACCGCGCCGGGTGGTCAAGGTCGGGCGCAACGAGCCCTGCCCCTGCGGGTCCGGCAAGAAATACAAAGCCTGCTGCGGCAAGTGAGCGGAGGGGCGCCGCCATGGAACCGCGTTTCTCCTGCACCGCCTGCGGCAAATGTTGCCACGGCTGGCTGCCGCTGACGCTGGCGGACGCCGTCGCCCATGCCGGCCGCTTCCCGCTGGCGATGGTGTGGACGCCGGTGCGGTCGAACGCCCGGTCCTACGAACTGGCGACCAGACTGGGTGCGACGGTGCGCCTGCCCAACCGCAAGACGGTGGCGGTGCTGATCGTGCCGACCGCCTATCTGCCGACCTCCTTCCCCTGTCCGGAACTGCGGGAGGATGGATTGTGCGGCATCCATGAGACCAAGCCGTCGCGCTGCCGCACCATGCCCTTCTACCCTTACCGCGAGGAGAAGGATCAGGCCGACCTGCTGATCCCGCGCAAGGGCTGGCAGTGCGACACCTCGGCCGAAGCGCCGGTCGTCTATGCCGATCACGCCATCCTCGACCGCACGGATTTCGACCGCGAGCGGAGCGATCTGCTCGACCAGGCGCCGGTGATCCAGCGTTACGCCGACTATGTGCTGAAATACATGCCGTGGATCGTCGACGAACTGGCGAAGCTGGCGGCCAAGCCGACCGGTGGCAATCTGGTCACCAGCCTGTCCTCCTTCCTCACCGCCACGCGCCGGCCGGATGCCGTGGACATCGCCGCCGCCCAGGCCTCGCTGTTCCGGGCGATGGCGGAGCGGACCAAGGACGATCCGGCCTTGCGTGACTACCACCGCAATTACAGCGGATGGGCCAAGGAGATGGAGGGGCTTGCCCGGCGGAAGTAGCCCCCGGTCTTTTCCGTCAGAGTTCGGCCGCGACCGCCTTTACCGCCTTGGCGGTGGCGGCCACCACGATGTCGGCCTCCTCCCGCGTCAGGCAGAGCGGCGGGGCGAAGCCCAGGATGTCGCCCTGCGGCATGGCGCGGGCGATGACGCCCCGTTCCAGCAATGCGGCGGACAGGCGCGGCCCGACCTTCGCCTCGGCCGGGAAGAAGCGGCGGTCGTCCTTGTCGGCGACGAACTCCACCGCCGCCAGCATGCCTTCGCCGCGCACCTCGCCGACCATCGGATGTCCGCCCAGCGCGTCGGTCAGCGCGGCGCGGAGATAGCCGCCGGTCTCGCCCGCGTTGGTCACCAGATCGAGCCTGTCGATCAGCTCCAGGTTCGCCACGCCGGCGGCGGCGCAGAGCGGATGGGCCGAATAGGTCCAGCCATGGCCGATGGGCCCAAGCTGGTCGGAGCCCTGTTCCAGCACCTTCCACACCCGGTCGCCGACGATCACGCCCGACAGCGGCGCGTAGGCGGAGGTCAGGCCCTTGGCGATGGTGATGAGGTCCGGCTTGATGCCGTAATGGTCGGAGCCGAACATGCTGCCGAGCCGGCCGAATCCGGTCACCACCTCGTCGGCGATCAGCAGGATGTCGTACTTGGTCAGCACCGCCTGGATCTTCTCCCAATAGCCGGCGGGCGGCGGGACGATGCCGCCGGTGCCCAGCACCGGTTCGCCGATGAAGGCGGCGACGGTCTCCGGCCCCTCCGCCAGGATCATCGCCTCCAGCTGGTCGGCGCAATGCTGGGAGAACTGCTCCTCGCTCATGCTGCGGTCGGCGCGGCGGAAGTAATAGGGGGCTTCGGTATGCAGCACCGGCGGACGCGGCAGGTCGAAGGCCTTGTGGAACAGCTCCAGCCCGGTCAGGCTGCCGGTCATCACCCCGGAGCCGTGATAGCCGCGCCAGCGCGAGATGATCTTCTTCTTCTCCGGCCGGCCGA
>NZ_CAMLJP010000140.1 GCF_946480385.1 uncultured Azospirillum sp. | reverse complement strand
TCGGTTCCGGTGAAGCGCATGGGTGGGCTCCCTCAAGCGAGAAGGTTTCAGTCCACGATAAACAGGGTGGCACCGGTTTCGGTCGAGGACCGATGCGGTTCGTCGCCGAAATCGGACACCTGATAGCTCATGCCGGCGGTCAGGACGAAACGGCGGCCGTCCTTCAGCTCGGTGATCAGCTCGCCGCTGACCACGAACAGCACATGGCCGCGGTCGCACCAATGGTCGGCCAGATATCCCGGCGTGTATTCGACCAGCCGAACCCGCAGATCCCCGGCATGGAAGCTGCGCCACAACGCCTTGCCGGTTTCGCCCGGATGTTCGGTGACCGGGACAGCGGCCCAGTCGGTCACGGTGAAGGGCAGAGTCGGAAGTTCCATCGCCGGACCTTATGAAGACGGCACGAACAGAAAAACGGCCCCCGGAGCGGACCGGGGGCCGGGTTTCAGTGCGATCAGGAGGCCTTCTTGGCCGCGATCGCCTTTTCGATGGCCTCGATCGCAGCATGGGCCAGCGAGGCGTCGGGGCCGCCGGCCTGGGCCATGTCCGGCCGGCCGCCACCACCCTTGCCGCCCAGCGCCTCGGCGCCGACGCGGACCAGATCGACGGCGCTCAAGCTGCCGGTCAGGTCGTCGGTCACGCCGATGACGATGGAGGCCTTGCCCTCGTTCGAGGCAATCAGCACCACGACGCCGGAACCGACCTGCTTCTTGAGCTCGTCGGCCATCGGCTTGAGGTCCTTGGCCGGCAGGCCTTCGACCACGCGGGCGGCGAACTTCACGCCGGCGACGTCCTTGGCCTCGTTGCCGCCATCGGCCTTGGCGCCGCCACTCATAGCCACTTGGCGGCGCAGCTCGGCCAGTTCACGCTCCATCTTGCGGCGTTCCTCGACCAGCACCGCCACACGGGACGGGACCTCGTCGGGCTTGACCTTCAGGACGCTCGCCGCCTCGGTCAGCAGGTGGTCGCGCTCGGACAGCCACGCCTTGGCGCCGGTGCCGGTCAGCGCTTCGATCCGGCGGACACCGGCGGCGACGGCGCCCTCGGAGACGATCTTGAACACGCCGATGTCGCCGGTGCGACGGACATGGGTGCCGCCGCACAGCTCGATCGAGTAATCGCGGTCGATCTCGCCATGCGGGCCGCCCATGGAGACCACGCGAACCTCGTCGCCGTACTTCTCGCCGAACAGGGCCATGGCGCCCTGGGTGCGGGCCTCGTCCGGGGACATCAGGCGGGTGATGACCTCGCTGTTGGCCAGGACGCGGCGGTTCACCTCATCCTCGATGGCGGCGATGTCGGCGGAGGACAGGCCGGTCGGCTGGCTGATGTCGAAGCGCAGACGCTCCGGCGCCACCAGCGAGCCCTTCTGGGTGACATGGTCGCCCAGCCGATGGCGCAACGCCTCGTGCAGCAGGTGGGTGGCGGAGTGGTTGGCGCGGATGGCGGCGCGGCGCTCGGTGTCCACGCGCAGCTCGACCACGTCGCCGACGCTCAGCGTGCCCTTGGTGACGGTGCCGACATGGGCCCACACCGCGCCCAGCTTCTTCAGCGTGTCGGACACCGCGACCTCGGCCCCGCCGGCGGAGAAGATCACGCCGGAATCGCCGACCTGACCGCCCGATTCGCCGTAGAAGGGCGTCTGGTTGACGACGACCATCACCTGATCGCCGATGGTGGCGGCCTCGACGCGGGCATCACCCTTGACGATGGCGGTCACCTTGCCCTCGGCCACTTCGGTGTCGTAGCCGAAGAACTCGGTGGCGCCCAGCTCGTCCTTGATCTCGTACCACAGCTTCTCGGTGCCGACCTCGCCCGAGCCGGCCCAGGATTCGCGGGCCTTGCGGCGCTGCTCGTCCATCGCCGCCTTGAAGCCGGCCTCGTCGACGCCGCGGCCCTGGCCGCGCAGAACGTCCTGCGTCAGGTCGAGCGGGAAGCCGTAGGTGTCGTACAGCTTGAAGGCAACGTCGCCGGCCAGCGGCTGGCCTTCGCCCAGATGGCCGACCTCGTCCTCCAGCAGGCGGAGGCCGCGCTCCAGCGTCTGCTTGAAGCGGGTTTCCTCCAGCTTCAGCGTCTCGACGATCAGGGCGCGGGCGCGGTTCAGCTCGGGATAGGCGTCGCCCATCTGCTGGATCAGCGCCGGGACCAGACGATGCATCAGCGGCTCGCGCGCGCCGATCATGTGGGCGTGGCGCATGGCGCGGCGCATGATGCGGCGCAGCACATAGCCGCGGCCTTCGTTCGACGGCAGCACGCCGTCGGCGATCAGGAAGGAGGTGGAGCGCAGATGGTCGGCGATGACGCGGTGCGACACGGCATGCGCGCCGTCCGGCGAGGTCTTGGTCGCCTCGGCCGACGCCATGATCAGCGCCCGCATCAGGTCGATGTCGTAGTTGTCGTGCTTGCCCTGCAGCACGGCGGCCAGACGCTCCAGCCCCATGCCGGTGTCGATCGACGGCTTGGGCAGCGGCACCAGATTGTCCGGACCCAGCTGTTCATACTGCATGAACACGAGGTTCCAGATCTCGATGAAGCGGTCGCCATCCTCGTCCGGGCTGCCCGGAGGGCCGCCGGCGATCGACGGACCGTGGTCGAAGAAGATCTCGGAGCACGGGCCGCAGGGGCCGGTGTCGCCCATGCGCCAGAAATTGTCGTCGGTCGGGATGCGGATGATGCGGTCGTCCGACAGGCCGGCGACCTTGCGCCAGATCGCCGCCGCATCCTCGTCGGAGGTGTGGACCGTCACCAGCAGCTTGTCGGCCGGCAGCCCGTATTCCTTGGTGATCAGGTTCCAGGCGAACGCGATGGCGTCGTCCTTGAAATAATCGCCGAAGGAGAAGTTGCCCAGCATCTCGAAGAAGGTGTGGTGCCGCGCGGTATAGCCGACATTGTCCAGGTCGTTGTGCTTGCCGCCGGCGCGCACGCATTTCTGCGAGGTGACGGCGCGCTTGTACGGCCGCGTCTCGGCACCGGTGAAGACGTTCTTGAACTGGACCATGCCGGCGTTGGTGAACATCAGCGTCGGGTCGTTGCGCGGCACGAGCGGCGACGAGTCGACTTTCTGATGGCCCTGCTTGGCGAAGAAATCCAGGAACGTGCGACGGATGTCGTTGGCGGTCTGCATACGGTCAAGGCTCCGGGTACGCGGCTGCGGCCTTCCATTGGCCGAACCGTGCTTTTAGCGCGAGAATGGCGGCATGTCCACGACGGACGGATTATTACCCTGCGTCACGGCAGACAAAAGGGGTGGACGAATGCCCGGCCGACTATTGGGCTTCCGCCTCGGCCCGCGCCTTTTCGATCCGGCGGCCGACGATGATCGCGATTTCGTAGAGCGCGATCAGCGGCAGCGCCAGACTGACCTGGCTGATGACGTCCGGCGGGGTCAGCACCGCCGCGGCGACGAAGGCGCCGACGATGGCATAGCGCCGCTTCGACGCCAGCGCGTCGGTGCTGATGATGCCGACGCGGACCAGCAGGGTCAGCAGGACCGGCAGCTGGAAGGCGATGCCAAAGGCGAAGATCAGCGACATCACCAGATGCAGGTATTCGCCGACGCGCGCCTCGAACTCGATGGGCAGGGCGTTGGCGTCGCCGCCGGGATGGAACTCGAATCCCAGGAAGAAGCGCCAAGCCATTGGGAAGATGAAGTAATAGACGATGCCGGCGCCGGTCAGGAACATGATCGGCGTCGCCACCAGGAAGGGCAGGAAGGCCTTGCGCTCGTGCTTGTAGAGCCCCGGCGCCACGAACATCCAGATCTGGCTGGCGATGATCGGGAAGGAGATGAAGCAGCCGGCCCAGAACGCCACCTTCACATAGGTGAAGAAGGCTTCGGTCAGGCCGGTGTAGATCATCCGCCGCCCCTGCCCCGCCAACAGGTCGGCCAGCGGCTGGACAAGGAAATTATAGATCTTGTCCGACACCGCATAACACAGCAGGAAGGCGATCAGGATTGCACCGATCGACCACATCAGCCGGTTCCGCAACTCGATCAGGTGATCGATCAGCGGCATCTTGCTGTCTTCGAGTTCGTCCTGCTGCGTTTCGCCCGTCATGGCCCGTCTTTATCTTCAGGTCTGCTTGTCGGTCGGCTGGGCGGAGGCCACGGCATCCGGCCGCGGGGCCGGAGCGGGCTGCGGCGCTGGCACCGGAACCGGTTGCGGCGGCTCGGTGGTGATCGGAGAGGGAGCAGCCGACGGCGCCACGCTGTCGGTCACCGCCGGAGCGGTGGGCGGCGGCGCCTGGGGCAGGTCCGGCTCCGGGGTGCTGCCGTGATGGCCGTTCAGCCCGACATCGAAGCTCTTGGGATCGAAGGCCTTGCCCACCTCCCCCTTCGGGTCGATGGTGTCTTCCATCATCTTCTTGATGTTCAGGTCGCGGGTCTTCAGCGCTTCCTTGCGAAGCTCGTCCAACTCGGTTTCCCGCATCATGTCGTCGATGTGGGTCTGGAACTCGCGCGCGACGCCTCTGGCCTTACGCACCCATTTGCCGAGCGTGAAGATCGCCTTGGGCAAATCCTTGGGCCCGATGACCACAAGGGCGATGACGGCGATCACCATCAGTTCGGACCAAGCGATGTCGAACATGTTCTTCCGGCTTCACGAATGCGGTGGGCAGGGTCGGCGCGCGGCGTTCCGAAAGGGCGCCCGCGCGCCCGCCGGTCAGCTGCGGACCGCTTCGTCCTTCTTGGCCGCGGTTTCGGCCGTGTTGGCCGGCTGGTTCGTGATGGTCTTGGCATTGCTGCCCGGCGCGGCATCGTCGCTGTCGTCCTGCAGTCCCGCCTTGAAGGACTTCACGCCCTTGGCGAGATCGCCCATCACCTTCGGCAACTTACCGGCGCCGAACAGCAGAAGAACGATCAGAAGAACGATGATCCAGTGCCAGATGCTGAAAGAACCCATGGCGCGCCTATCACGTTTGAACGGCCTTAGCGGCGGGGCGGCACTATGGCAGAAAGGCCGTGGAGCCGCAACGTTCGCCCCACCATCCTTAAACGGTTGTCATTGAGCTTTCACGGGAATTCGCGCGGCACCCCCCGAAAAACGCGGCCCCCGCCCAGGGTCAGCCCTCGTCGTCGGCCCCCAGCGCGCTGTCGTCGCCGGTGGTCCCCAGCCCAAGCAGCACCGGGCGGCTGTCCAGCAGGCCGGCGGCGCGCAGGTCATCGACGCTGGGCAGGTCGCGCAAGCTTTCCAGCCCGAAATGGTCGAGGAAATGATCTGTGGTGATCCAAGTCAGCGGTCGGCCCGGCGTCTCCCGCCGCTTGCCCGGCCGGATCCAGCCATGTTCCATCAGCAGGTCCAGCGTGCCCTTGCTGGTGGCGACGCCGCGAATGGATTCGATCTCGCCCCTGGTCACCGGCTGGTGATAGGCGATGATCGCCAGCGTCTCGATGGCGGCGCGGGAGAGCTTGCGCGACACCTCCTCCTCCCGCCGCAACTCGGGCGCCAGATCGACCGCGGTGCGGAAAGCCCAGCCGCCGCCGGTGCGCACCAGATTGACGCCGCGCGGGGCATAATGGGCGCGCAGTTCCTCCAGCAGCGGGCCGACCTCCATCCCGATCCGTCCGGCCAGCGTCTCCTCGTCCAGCGGCTCGGCAGAGGCGAACAGCAGCGCCTCCAGCAGGCGCAGCCTGCCGATGCGGGCCTCCGCCTCGTGGGCGTCGGTGACTTCCTTAATCATGCGAATGCGCTTCTTCCGAAATGTCGGCGTCCTGACGATCTCTGGCACGCCCGCGGACATAGAGCGGGGCGAAGGCGCCCTCCTGGCGCAACTCCACCCGGCCGGCCTTCGCCAGTTCCAGCGTCGCGGCGAAATGGGCGGCCAGGGCGGAGCGGGTCAGCAGCCCGCCGCCCTCCCCACCCGGCAGGAAGCTCGCCAGCGTTGCCCAGTCCGGCATGCGGCCCAGCAGCGACGACAGGCGCTGCACCGCCTCCTCCATCGAATAGAGGCGGACCGGGGCGATGTGGAGGACGCTGGCGTCCTTGCGGGCGCGCTGCTGGCCATAGGCGCGCAGCAGGTCGAACAGCGTGACCTCGTAGACCGACTTGCGCTGCAGGTCCAAATCCTCCGGCGCGCCGCGCGGGTGGATGTCGATGCCCAGGCGCGGGCGGGCGAACAGCTTCTCCGCTGCGCCCTTCATCGCCTCCAGCCGCTGGAGCTGGAAGGCGAGCGCCGCCGCCATGTCCTCGCCGGACGGCTCCTCCCCCTCCGGTTCGGGCAGCAGCAGGCGCGACTTCAGATAGGCCAGCCACGCCGCCATCACCAGATAGTCGGCCGCCAGTTCCAGCCGCACCTTCCGCGCCTCCGCCACGAAGGCGAGATATTGGTCGGCGAGTTCCAGGATGGAGATGCGCGTCAGGTCGACCTTCTGGTCGCGCCCCAACGCCAGCAGCATGTCGAGCGGCCCCTCGAACCCATCCAGCACCAGCAACAGCTGCTCGGACGGCGAAGCCTCCGCGGCAGCGGGGGTTTCGCCCACACGCTCGGCCACCAGATCAGCCATATGATCGCTTTCAGTCGTTGCCGGTGAGGACGCGGATGAAATCGATCACCGCATCCACGGGCGGACCCAGCACCCAATGCATGACGCTGAGGTCCATGCCGATCTGGCGCCCCAGCATCGGCAGCAGGAAGAAGGCCGCCATCAGGATCAGCAGCCCGAAGCGCTCCAGCTTCGCCAGCGGCACCGCCAGGAAGTCGGGCAGGATGCCGACGGCGACACGCCCGCCGTCCAGCGGCGGCAGCGGGATCAGGTTGAACACCATCAGAATGACGTTGACCAGCACCGACACCTCGGCGGCGGAGCGGATCCACAGTTCGATATAGCTGTTTTCCGGATTGACCAGCCGCCAGAGCACCGCCGACGCCACCGCCAGCAGGAAGTTGGTCCCCGGACCGGCCAGCGCCACCCACACCATGTCGCGGCGCGGATGGTCCAGCCGGGCGAAATTGACCGGCACCGGCTTGGCCCAGCCGAAGACGAAGCCGGTGGTGAAATACATCAGCGCCGGCAGCAGGATCGTCCCGAACGGGTCGATGTGGCGGATCGGGTTGAAGGTGACGCGCCCCAGCCGATAGGCGGTGTCGTCGCCCAGCCTCCAGGCGACGAAGCCGTGCGCCGCCTCGTGAAAGGTGATGGCGAGGATGGCCGGCAGGGCCACGGCCGTCACCTGGAAGATCCATTCCTCCATCGTCCGCTCCCGTCCGTCAGGCTCGGGCCGTGCCGAGAAGCTCGGCCAGCCGTGTCGTCAATGCCGCGATGTCGGCCGGTTCCGGCGCGTGGCGCATTGCCTCCGCCCGCTCCCAGCGCTCGGCCGCCGCGCCGCTCAGCACCGGAACGGCATCGATCAGAGACCGCATCTCGGCGAGATCGCCGTTGCAGTGGAGCACGACATCCATGCCGGCCGCCAGCACCGCTTCCGCCCGCGACCTTGGGTCGCCCTGCAGCGCGTTCATCGACAGATCGTCGCTGAAAAGCAGGCCGCCGAAGCCGATGGACGGCCCCCGCACCACCTCGCGCACCACGATGGCGGAGGTGCTGGCCGGAGCAGTCGGGTCGACGGCCTTCAGCACCACATGGGCCACCATCGCCAGCGGCAGGTCGGCCAGCGCGCGGAAGGGGGCGAAGTCGGTGGCCTCCAGCGTGGCGCGGTCGGCCTCCACCACCGGCAGCTCGGCATGGCTGTCGGCGAAGGCGCGGCCATGGCCGGGGATGTGCTTGACCACCGGCAGCACGCCGCCGGCCAGCAGACCGTCGGCGGTGGCACGGGCGAGATCGATCACCAGGGCGGGGTCGCGCGAGAAAGCGCGGTCGCCGATGATGTCATGCGCCCCCTCCACCGGCACGTCGCAGACGGGGGCGCAATCCACCGTGATGCCGACTTCCGTCAGCATGTGGGCGAGCAGCCGGCCGTTGATCCAGGCAGCCTCGCGCCCGGCGGCGGCATCGCGTCCGGCCAGCGTGCCGAACACGCCCATCGGCGGGTGGGCCGGCCAATGCGGCGGGCGCATGCGCGCGACCCGGCCGCCTTCCTGATCGATCAGGACGGGGGCGTCCGGCCGGCCGATGCTGGCGCGCAGGTCGTCCACCAGCCGGCGCATCTGGTCGCGGCTGTCGCAGTTGCGGCGGAACAAGATGAAGCCGAGCGGGTCGGCGTCGCGGAAGAAGGCGGCCTCGTCGGACGTCACCTCCAGCCCGGCACAGCCGAAGACGACCGCGCGCGGACGGGCAAGCGGGACGGTCGAGTCCACAGCCTCAGAACCCACAGAATCAGGGACGGACAACCACACACCCCACATTCTGTGCGCGCAGCTGGGCGCAGACCGACTTGGCCCGCGACTCGTCGGCGCCGGCGCCCTGCACCCGGTAGAAGATACCCTTCGGCCCCAGATCGACCTTCGCCACCTGCATCGACAGGCCGCCAAGCGCCTCTGGATGACGGCCGGCCAGACGGCGCCATTCGGCCGAGGCTTCGCCTTCGCTGCGAACGGACGCGAGCTGAACGCGCCAGCCACCGCTGCCACCGACGACAGCCGGCGCCGCTTTGGCAGGCTGAGGGGCCGCCTTGGACGGGGCGGCCGGCAGGGAGGCGGCCTCCAGCTTCGCGATCAGCTGTCCCATCGACGGAGCCGCAGTCTGCTGGACCGGGGGCGGAGCCGGAGGCTTCGCCGTGGAGGCCTGCTGCTGGACAACCGGCTTGGGCGGAGCGGCGGGCGGCTGCGGCTTGGCGGCCACGCTGGACGGGGCCTGCGTGGTTTGCGTCTGGACCGGCGCCGCGGCGGCCGGGTCCGTGGCGGACAGGCCGGGCGCCGGCTCCGGAGCGGCCAACGGGGCCGCCGCCGCGACAGCCGCGGCGACGCTGTCGCGCGGCACGGTGGCGGTGGCGCCCGGCGGCAGCTGGGCCACCGACGGGACCGACGGCAGCGGCACCACGGCCGGCATCTGCGGCGTCACCACCGGGCGCGGCAGCGGCACCTCCGGCGGCGGCAGCAGCCGTTCCACCTGATTGCCGCGTCCACCGTCATGGTCGCGCAGCCGTTCATAGGCCAGGATGTCCTGGTGCGGCACTTCCATCCCGCCGGGCTGGTCGGGACGCGACTTTGCCGGGGTGGCATCGGCGGTCAGCAGCGGCGGGCCGTCGCCGGACAGCCGGGACGGGCCGCGCAAAGCCACCACCGCCGTACCGGCGAAAGCAACGACGCCGACCACGGCGAAGCCGAGCGCCAGCAGCCCGCGCTTGTTCGCGGCCTGTCGGGGCGGCATCCCATAGGGGTTGGCCGCGTAGTTGACGTCGCCGTCGTACCTCATGAACGCAGTTCCTCCACCGGTTCGACACCCATCACCTTCAGACCCGACGCGATGACCGTCGCCACCGCGGCGATCAGCGCCAGACGGGCCGTCGTCAGTTCCGCATCGCCCTCGATCAGGAAGCGCAGCGAGGCATCATCGCGGCCCCGGTTCCACAGCGCGTGAAAGTCGCTGGCGAGATCGTAGAGGAAGAAGGCGATGCGGTGCGGTTCATGCGCTTCCGCCGCCGCCTCGACCACGCGCGGCCAGGTGGCCATGCGCTTGGCCAGCGCCATCTCCTCCTCGGCATCCAGCCGGGCGAGGTTCGCCGAGGCCGCCAGCGCCGCCGACGACTGGTCCAGCTGCGGCAGCGCCGTCGCCGCGTGGCGCAGCACCGAGCGGCAGCGGGCGTGGGCGTACTGCACGTAGAAGACCGGGTTGTCCTTCGACTGCTCCGTCACCTTGGCGAAGTCGAAATCCAGCGTCTGGTCGTTGCGGCGGGTCAGCATGATGAAGCGGACCACGTCCTTGCCGACCTGATCGATGACGTCGCGCAGCGTCACGAAGGTGCCGGCGCGCTTGGACATCTTCACCGGCTGGCCGTTCTGCATCAGATGGACCAGCTGGCACAGCTTCACGTCCAGCGACGCCTTGCCCTCGGTCACCGCGGTGGTCGCCGACTGCATGCGCTTGACGTAGCCGCCATGGTCGGCGCCCCACACGTCGATCAGGCTGCCGAAGCCGCGCTTGTACTTGTCGAAGTGATAGGCGATGTCGTTCGAGAAGTAGGTGAAGGACCCGTCCGACTTCTTGAGCGGCCGGTCGACGTCGTCGCCAAAATCGGTGGACTTGAACAGGGTCTGCGGGCGCGGCTCCCAATCGTCGGGCTTCTTGCCCTTCGGCGGCTCCAGCACGCCGGTGTAGATCAGGCCGCGTTCCTCCAGCGCCGTCAGCGCCTTGTCGACCGCGCCGGCGGTGACCAGCGCGCGCTCGCTGCTGTAGACGTCCATGGTGACGCCCAGCACGCCGAGATCCTCCTTGATCCAGCCCATGATCATGGAGATCGCGAAGTCGCGGCAGGCCGGCAGCCATTCGGATTCGTCGGTGCCGACCCAGCGGTTGCCGTCGCGCTCGGCCAGGGCCTGACCGACCTCCTTCAGATATTCGCCGGGATAGAGGCCGGCCGGGATCTCGCCCACCTCCTCGCCCAGCGCCTCGCGGTAGCGGATGAAGGTGGAGCGTCCCAGCACGTCGACCTGGGCGCCGGCATCGTTGATGTAATACTCGCGCGAGACGGCGTAGCCGGCCTTTTCCAGCAGCGACGCCAGCGCGTCGCCGAACACGGCGCCGCGGCCATGGGCGGCGTGCAGCGGGCCGGTCGGGTTGGCCGACACATACTCGACATTGACCGGCGTCTTGCCCCCCAGGTCGCTGTCGCCATAGGCGGTGCCGGCGTTCAGCACGTCGCGAATGCGGTCGCGCCAGACGTCCGGCGTCAGGCGCAGGTTGACGAAGCCCGGACCGGCGATCTCGACCGACGCCACGTCGGCGCGGCTCTTCAGCTTGGCGACCAGCAGTTCCGCCAGGGCGCGCGGCGCCATCTTCGCCGGCTTCGCCAGGATCATGGCGGCGTTGGTGGACAGGTCGCCATGCGAGGCCTCGCGCGGCGGCTCGACCGTCAGACGGCTGCCGTCCAGCCCGGCGGGGATGGCGCCCTCCGCGGCCAGCTCTTCCAGCAGCTTGCGAATATCGGTCTCGAAGGCCTTGAAAATATTCATCGTCTCAGGTCGTCTTTTCAGGAGGTCACAGGAGCCTATCCGGCTCAGGTCTTCACGTGTCAGGTCTTCACATGCAGATCGAACAGCCGGTCATGCTCGGCCAGCGCGTAGCGGTCGGTCATGCCGGCGATATAGTCGGCCACATGGCGGGCGCGCACCGCAAGGTCGGCGTCGCCGCCCGCCTTGGAGATGTCGCGCTGCCATTCGGTCGGCAGCGTGTTGGGCTCGTCCAAGAACAGCTCGAACAGGGCGCGCACCACGCGCTTGCACTTGCTCATCTCGCGGTTCACGCGATAATGCCGGTACATGCGCTGGCGCAGGAAGGCGCGCAATGGCCGCTGCGCCTCCAGCATCCCGTCGGAGAAGCTGACCATCGCCAGCGGCAGGGCGCGCAGGTCCGCCGCGCTGCCCGGCTTGTGCTCCGCCAGCCGCCGCCGCGTCTCGGTCACCAGATCGACGACCATGGCGTTGATCATCCGCCGCACCGTCTCGTGGATCAGGCGCGGGCGTTCCAGCCCCGGATAACGGTCGCCGACCTCGCGGATGATCGGGCCGACCAGCGGCAGCTCCGCCACCTCCTCGACCGTGAACAGCCCGGCGCGCAGGCCGTCGTCGATGTCGTGGTTGTTGTAGGCGATGTCGTCGGCCAGCGCCGCCACCTGCGCCTCTGCCCCCGGATTGGTGTGCAGCTCCAGATCCCATTCGTCCTGGAAGGCGGCGATCGTCGTCGGCAGCCGATGTCCGGGCAACAGCGGCAGCAGCGGGCCGTTGTGCTTGACCACGCCCTCCACCGCTTCCCAGGTCAGGTTCAGCCCGTCGAACTCGGCATAGCGCCGTTCCAGCCGCGTCAGGATGCGCAAGGTCTGGTCGTTGTGGGCGAAGCCGCCGAACGGCTCCATGCAGGCGTTCAGCGCGTCCTCGCCGGCATGACCGAAGGGGGTGTGGCCGAGGTCGTGGGCCAGCGCCACCGCCTCCGCCAGATCCTCGTTCAGGCCAAGCGTGCGGCTGATGGAGCGCGCGATCTGCGCCACCTCCAGGCTGTGGGTCAGCCGGGTGCGGTAATAGTCGCCCTCGTGATAGACGAAGACCTGCGTCTTGTGTTTCAGCCGGCGGAAGGCCCCGGAATGCACGATGCGGTCGCGGTCGCGCTGAAAGCACGAGCGCGTCGGGCTTTCGGGCTCCGCCGTCAGCCGCCCGCGCGTGTCCGCCGGGTTGCAGGCAAAGGGAGCCAGCCGATCGTGGGAACAGTCCGCCGTCATGGGGCGGACACTACCGGCGGGAAAACGCAGGCGCAACGGCGAAGGCGTGCTATGCCCCGCCCCCCGGCGCTGGCGGCGGACAAGCGTGCCAGAAGCGCAACGGTTTGGCGCAAGGGTGCCCATACTTTGACGAAGCTCCCGATCCCCCTTACATTTGTCGCAACTCCCGCACCGCACCAGAGGGGCCATCCCATGCCCGACACCGCACTACCCACCGAAACCCGCGTCCTCGGCGTCAGCGAAAGTGCCGCCAAGCGCGTCGCCTTCCTGATCGAGCAGGAGGGCAATCCCAACCTGATGCTGCGCCTGACCGTCTCCGGCGGCGGCTGCTCCGGCTTCCAGTACGGCTTCACCTTCGACGAGACCGCGACCGAAGAGGACCATGTCTTCGAGAAGGACGGGACCAAGGTGGTCACCGACGACGCCTCGCTCGACCTGCTGGCCGGCGCGACGCTGGATTATGTCGAGGACCTGATGGGCGCCGCCTTCCAGATCAAGAACCCCAACGCCACCGCGTCCTGCGGCTGCGGCAACTCGTTCGCGGTATAAGGCCACGGTCTGAAACCAGAAGAACAAGAAGAGAAGGCAGGCCTTTTTCGTGAAGATCGCCACCTGGAACGTCAACTCGGCGAAGGCCCGCCTTCCGCTGATCATCGACTGGCTGCGCACGGCGTCCCCGGATGTCGTGCTCTTCCAGGAAATCAAATGCGAGACCGCCGCCTTCCCGGCCTCGGCCTTCGAGGACCTCGGCTATCACGTCAACGCCGTCGGTCAGAAGGCCTACAACGGCGTCGCCATGCTGTCGAAGGCCCCGGCGGAGGATGTGCTGACCCGCCTGCCGGGCGAGCCGGAGGACGAACAGGCCCGCTATGTCGAGGCCACCGTGTCGGGCGTGCGCATCGCCTCGCTCTACCTGCCCAACGGCAACCCGGTGCCGGGCGAGAAGTTCGCCTACAAGCTGCGCTGGATGGACCGGCTCTACGAGCATGCCCGCGCCCTGCTGGCGCAGGAGATCCCGGTGGTGCTGGGCGGCGATTACAACATCATTCCCGAAGCGCGCGACGTCTACTCACCGCAGGCCTTCGCCGGCGACGCGCTGTTCCGCCCGGAATCGAAGGCCAAGTTCCGCGCCCTGCTGAATCTCGGCCTGACCGAGGCGTACCGCGCCCTGCATGACGACGACCGCGCCTATACCTTCTGGGATTATCAGGCCGGCGGCTGGCCGCGCGACAACGGACTGCGCATCGACCATTTCCTGCTGTCGCCCCAGGCCGCCGACCGTCTGGCCGGCTGCACCATCGACCGCGGCCCGCGCGGCCTGGAAAAGGCGTCCGACCACACCCCCGTCCTCCTGGAGCTGCGCGACGCCTGACCGCGGCTGTGGAATCCGCGTGACAAAAAGCATTTTGTTAAAACTTTCGCTTCTAGGATGACTGCGCGCGCCGGATCGCAACCGGGCGGGCACGGTCATCTGGGGAGCGACGGACGGGCATGGCGTGGGGGCGCGACAACGGCCGGGAACGGGTGAAGTCTCTGCTGGCGGCACTGGAACGTCAGGCGACCGAGGCCTCGCAGCTTGCAGAGCGCGCCCAGCGCGACATGGGCGACGACCGCTTCGCCTCCTTCCTCGACTTCCGCCGCAAGGTGGAGGAAATCCGCGCCCTCTTCGCCCTGACCGAGGAGCATCTGCAAGGCGTCGACGAGTCGCGCCTCAGCGACCTGCGCGCCGAGTTCGAGCGGATGGATCTGCTGCTGACCCGCATGCTGGTGCGGGCGATGCGCAATTACTTCTCCGGCATGCGCGAGGATCAGGTCCTGCCCATCGGCGCCCGCGAACTGTTCGAGCCGGAACTGCGCAGCATCGACCAGACCCGCACCCGCCTGCTGAGTCCCCGTTATGCCGACCGCGTGGCGCCGGAGATTCTGGACGATCTAGACGCCACGGCGGAGATGATCCGCAAGACCATCGCCCGCGCGCCCAGCCTGCCCGACTTCTCCGACAGCCCCAGCCCGCCCAAACCAACCCGCCGCCT
>NZ_CAMLJP010000139.1 GCF_946480385.1 uncultured Azospirillum sp. | reverse complement strand
GGGTTCGAGACCCTGGTGCGCTCTGGTGAGACTCCTGCCTGCCCATCCTGCGGCAGCGCCGACCTGACCCGCCAGATGTCGAACGTGGCGCCGGAAGGGAAGTCTGGCGCCATCGTCCAGTCCGCCCGCCGGATGGCGGCGAAGGAGGGGCATTTCAGCAACTATTCCCGGTCGGAGCGGGCCAAGACGTAGGGCGGCCTCAGGCCACCTCGGCGCTCACCGTTGTCGCGATCCAAGCCTCGACCCGCTCGGCGGCCGATTGCCAGTCCTGCTCCAGCATCATCGCGTGGCCCATGCCCGGCATGAACACCGGCTGGGTGCCCAGCGCCATCGCGGTTGCCACGATCTCGGCGCGGGGGAACAGCAGGTCTTCCTCGGCGCCCATCACCAGCATCGGCAGGTCGCGCGGCGGCAGGACGGGGAAGGGGATCCAGCCGCCGATGTCCAGCATGACGCGGCGCGATTCCTCTTGCAGGTAGCTTTCGTACTTGGCGGCTTCGGCGCGCGGCATCTTGTCGGAGAACATGGCGCGGCGGATGGCGTCGGGGTTGATCGCCTTCTCGCCGAAGGTCATCAGCATCGACATCTGCTGGAACACATAGGGCGAGCGCCAGGCCAGCCCCATGGTGGAGGACATCAGACCGTAGGGCGGGGCAGACGCAATCAGCACGCCGGCGGGAAACCGGCGCTTCGCCAGCGCGCGCTGCACCACCATGCCGCCCATGGAATGGCCGATCAACACCGGCGGGGCAGAGAGGCGATCCGCCGCCTCCAGCACGTCGTCGACGTAATCGGCGATGCCGAAATCATGCAGCCGGTCGCGCCCCTCGCTGTTGCCATGGCCGCGCAGCGAGACGGCATGTGCTTCCCAGCCACGCGCGGCGAACCAGGACAGGAACTTGGCATCCCAGATCCAGGCGCCGCTGAAGGCGCCATGAACGAACAGGAGCGGCGGCGTCTTAGGTGTGCTAATGGGCGGCGTGCCGGTGGGACGGCGGCTGATGATCTCCAGGGTCGACATCGCATCGCAGGTTGTTGTTTTGCACTGCAATAAGCATGGTGGGCGAATGGGCTCCTGTCCAGCCGCGGGGGCGGCAACCCTGCCCTGTAAGGGGACTTGCGCCGTTTGACGCCGCCGGTGCGGTTTGCGACAGTCCGGACCCGCACTGCAGAACCGGAGAGCGCCCATGCCGAATCCGCCCGTGCCGAACCCGCCGGTCCTTGACCCCGCGACGCTGGCCGCCGAAACCGGCGCCACCGACTATCCGCAGCCCTTCCGGGCGCAGGTCGCCGGGCGGCACCGGGTCGTGCTGGGCGATCCGCTGGGTCTGAGCAATTTCGGCGTCAACCTGACCCGGCTGGCGCCGGGCGCGTCTTCGGCCCTGCGCCACTGGCACAGCGAACAGGACGAGTTCGTCTATGTGGTGGAGGGCGAGTTGACGCTGGTGACCGACGCCGGCGAGACGCTGCTGACCGCCGGCATGTGCGCCGGCTTCCCGCATGGCGTCGCCGACGGGCACCGGCTGATCAACCGCAGCGACCGCCCGGCCAGCTACCTGGAGGTCGGCGACCGCAGCGCCGGCGACGAGATCGACTATTCCGACGAGGACATGGTCTGGCGCGACGGCGCCTATCGGCATCGCGACGGGACCGCCTGGGAATGAAGGTTGGTAGAATGACGGCCGATTTGACTCTGGTGCTGGGCGGCGCGCGGTCGGGCAAGAGCCGCTATGCCGAGGGTCTGGTGACGGCGCTGGGCGGCCCGCGCGTCTACATCGCCACCTCGCAGGTGTGGGATTCGGAGATGGCGGAGCGGGTGGCGAAGCATCGCGACGACCGTGGCCCCGACTGGACGACGGTGGAGGAACCGCGCGACCTCACCGGGGTCTTGCGCCGCCATGCCGCCGAGGGCACCGGCGTTCTGGTCGATTGCCTGACCCTGTGGCTGACCAATCTGATGATGGCGGAGGCCGACGTCGCGGCGGAGAGCGCGGCGCTGGTGGAGCTTTTGCCGACTCTGCCGGGCCGGGTGGTCTTTGTCTCCAACGAGGTCGGGATGGGCATCGTGCCCGACAATGCCCTGGCCCGCCGCTTCCGCGACCATGCCGGCCGCCTGCACCAATCCATCGCGGCCGTGGCGCCGCGCGTCGTGCTGACCGTCGCCGGTCTGCCGATGTTCGTGAAGGGAACTCCCGTATGACCGCCGATACCGATGAGCTGAACCGCCGCCACGCCGAGAAGATGAAGCGGCGCAAGGCGTTGCAGGAGCGGGCGCTCGCCTCCAAGACGGTGGAGAAGGGCCTGCTGATGGTCCACACCGGCAAGGGCAAGGGCAAGTCCACCGCCGCCTTCGGCCTGATGATGCGCGCGGTCGGCCACGGCATGCGGGTCGGCATGGTGCAGTTCGTCAAGGGCGCCTGGTCCACCGGCGAGACGGTGGCGCTGGAGCGCTTCGAGGATCTGGTCGACTTCCACACGATGGGCGAGGGCTTCACCTGGGACACCCAGGACCGCGCCCGCGACATCGCCGCCGCCGAGGCCGCTTGGGCGAAGGCCAAGGAACTGATTGCCGACCCGCGTTACCGCCTGATCGTGCTGGACGAGCTGAACATCGTGCTGCGCATGGACTATCTGCCGTTGGACGAGGTGCTGGCGACTCTGGCCGCCCGCCGGCCGGACCTGCATGTCTGCATCACCGGCCGCAACGCCAAGCCGGAGCTGATCGCCGCCGCCGACCTCGTCACCGAGATGACGCTGGTCAAGCATCCGTTCGAGGCCGGGGTGAAGGCCCAGGCCGGCATCGAGTTCTAAGCCATGCAGTCTCGGGCCATGCGATCTCGCGCGATCATGCTGCAGGGCACCGGCTCCGACGTCGGCAAGTCGCTGCTGGTGGCGGGGCTGTGCCGGGCGTTGGTGCGGCGTGGGCTGACTGTCCGGCCGTTCAAGCCGCAGAACATGTCCAACAACGCCGCGGTGACGGCCGACGGCGGCGAGATCGGCCGCGCCCAGGCGCTCCAGGCGCGAGCCTGCGGCGTGGCGCCCAGCGTGCATATGAACCCGGTGCTGTTGAAGCCGCAGTCGGACGTCGGGTCCCAAGTGGTGGTGCGCGGCGTCGTGGTCGGCACCGCGCGGGCCGCCGACTATCAGGCGCGCAAGCGTGAACTGCTGGGCACCGTTCTGGAGAGTTTCGAGCGGCTGCGGGGCGAGGCCGACATCGTGGTGGTGGAGGGCGCCGGCAGCCCGGCGGAGGTCAATCTGCGGGCCGGCGACATCGCCAACATGGGCTTCGCCACCGCCGCCGACGTGCCGGTGCTGCTGGTCGGCGACATCGACCGCGGCGGCGTGATCGCCAGTCTGGTCGGCACCCATGCACTTCTACCAAAATCTGAACAGGAACGGATTAAGGGTTTTCTCATCAACAAGTTCCGCGGCGATGTTCGCCTGTTCGATGAAGGGCTACGGATCATCGAGGGCCACACCGGCTGGCGCGGTTTCGGCGTGGTGCCCTGGCTGCATGAGGCGGCGACCCTGCCGGCGGAGGATGCGGTGGCGCTCGACCGACCGCGCGCCTCGGGCAACGGGTCGTTGCGCGTCGCGGTGCCGATGCTGTCCCGCATCGCCAACTTCGATGATTTCGATCCTCTGGCGCAGGAACCGGGCGTTGCGCTGACGATGGTGCGTCCGGGGCAGCCGCTTCCCGGCGACGCCGATCTGGTGATCCTGCCCGGCACCAAGGCGACCATCGCCGACCTTGCCTTCCTACGGGCGCAGGGCTGGGACGTCGACCTGCTTGCCCATTGGCGGCGCGGCGGGCGCGTGCTGGGCATCTGCGGCGGTTATCAGATGTTGGGCCGGCGCATCGCCGATCCGGATGGCATCGAGGGGCTGCCGGGAGAAGCCGCGGGGCTCGGCCTGCTGGAGGTCGAAACGGTGCTGAAGGGGCCGAAGGTGCTGGAGGAGGCACGCGGCATGGAGCGTCGCACCGGCGCTGCGGTGGCGGGCTACGAGATGCACATGGGCCGCACCGAGGGGCCGGATCGGGCGCGGCCGATGCTGGAGCTAGCAGGCGGCGTGACGGACGGCGCGGAGTCGGCGGACGGGCGGGTCGCCGGCTGCTATCTGCACGGGCTGTTCGGCGCGGACGGCTTCCGTGCGGCCTATCTGCGCCGGCTGGGCGGCGACGGGTCGGAACTGGCCTATGGCGTGGCGGTGGAGCGGGCGCTGGACGCCGTTGCCGACCGGCTGGAAGCGGCGGTCGATGTCGACGGGCTGCTGGCGGTGGCCGACGGCGCTTAGATTGCCGATTGGGGAGACCGGGCGGCGGAACGTCGCCGCCCTCTCTGACTTAGCGGGCGAGCGGAATATGCTCCCCGGCGCTGCGCGGAATCACGCCGTCCAGGCGCGGATCGCGGACCTCGCGGGCGACATGGCGGATGGGCACGAAACCCATGCTCTGATAGAGCGGCAGCGCCTTCGTATGGTCGAAAGTGCAGGTGTTGACGAGCAGCTTGGCCGCGCCGCCGTCCCAGGCCTTGCGGATGATGGTGTCGAGCAGCCAGGGACCGAGCTTGTGGCCGATGAAATCGGGGATCAGCCCGAAATAGGAGAGATCGGTTTCCCGCGTCCGCCGATCCAACTCGGCATAGCCGGCGGGCGTGCCGTCGACATACAGAACCCAGACCTCCACCAGCGGATCGTGGATCGAGCGCTCCAGCTCCTTGCGCGGCATGCGGCGGCGTTCGTGCCACAGCCAGGGCTCGCCCACCGTGTCATAGAGATAGCGGTAGAAGGACCAGGTCGGCGGGTTAGCCCGCACCAGCGAAAGGTTGCCGGCCGGCTGGCGCACCGGCGCGTGGGCCGGCGGTGCGGTCATCTCCAGATAGGTGACGATCACCGACAGATGGTCGGGCCGGCTGGCGGCCGGCACGGCGGGGCGGGTCAGGGAGAAGGGTTGGTCAGCCATTTCTGCATCATCGTGACGGGCGATTTGGCATAGCCCAGCCTTTCATAGAAGGCCAGCACCCGTTGGTTGGTCTCACGGACGAGGAGTTGGACCTTCGGCATGCCGGCGGCGGCCAGCCAGCCTTCGGCCTCCGCCACCATGCGCCGGCCGAGCCCCCGTCCCTGCAAAGCCGGATCGACGGCGACGTAATAGATCCAGCCGCGATGGCCGTCCTGCCCGACCATGGCGGTGGCGACGATCCGCCTGTCCTCCACGGCGGCAAGCACCGTCGAGCTGGTCTTCGACAGAGCCAGCGCGAAATCCGCCGCCGGGTCGTTCCACGGCACCACGAGCCCGCAGGCGGTCCACAGCGCCACGACGGCGCCGCAGTCCGCCGCCGTGCAGGGCCGGACGGTGACGGGGTCGGTCACGATTGCCGCGGCCCGGTTTCGAGCGGCAGATCCTGTCGCAGGCCCCATTCGGCCCAGGACCCGTCATAGATCGCCACATCCGGCTTGCCGGCGGTGGCAAGGCCCAGCGCGATGACGCAGGCGGTGATCCCGCTGCCGCAGGAGGCGACGACCGGCCGGTCGAGGTCCAGCCCGGCGGCGCGTGCCTTGTCGGCGATGACATCCGGCGGGAGCAGGGTCTTGGACTCGGCGTCGATCAGGTCGGTGTGGGGCAGGTTGAAGCTGCCGGGAATCCGTCCGCTGCGGCGGCCGGGCCAGGGCTCCGCCACCGCGCCCTCGAAGCGCGGCTGGGCGCGGGCGTCGGTCACCTGATCGGCGCCGGCGTCGATGTTGGCGAGCACCTGATCGGCGCTGCGGATCAGCTCCGGCCGCTTGCGCGCGGTGAAGGCCGCCGGCTGTACCGGAGCGGCCTCGCCCGATTCGGTCGGGCGTCCTTCCGCCAGCCATTTCGGCAGGCCGCCGTCCAGCACCGCCACCCGGTCGAAGCCGAACAGGCGGAACAGCCACCAGACGCGCGCCGCGGCGGTGGCCATGCCGGCGCTGTCATAGACCACCACCGTATCGCCATCGCCGATGCCGAGCGCGCCGATCTTCGCGGCGAAGGTCGCCTCGTCAGGGGCCATGTGGGGCAGGGGGGCGGTGTCGGGCGCCGCCACCTCGTCGACGTCGCACAGCCGGGCGCCGGGGATGTGGCAGGCGGCGAAATCCGCGCGGATGTCGCGCTTCAGGGCCGGCATATGCCAGGACCCGTCGAGAACCTTAAGGCCGGGCCGTCCCAGATTGCGGGCGAGCCAGTCGGTGGAGACGACGGGGCCGGTCAGCGGTTCCACGGTGCTGTCGCTCATTCTGCGCGTCCTTAAATAGGATCTGTCGGGTGGAAGATCGGGGTGACGGGCTCAATCCTTCAGCGCGATGACGACGCGCCGGTTCTGCTTGCCCTTGTTTTCGATCTTCGTCACCTCGATTCCGCCGATCTCGCCGGTGCGGGCGACATGGGTGCCGCCGCAGGGCTGCAGATCGACGCCCTCGACATTCAGCAGGCGCACCCGGCCGCTGCCGGTCGGCGGCTTCACCGACATGGTGCGCACCAGTTCCGGCTGGGCCGCCATTTCCTCGTCGGAGATCCAGCGGGTGCCGACCGGCGTGTCGGCGGCGATCAGCCGGTTCACCGCCTCGGCGATTGCATCCTTGTCCAGCGCTTCGGCCGGAACGTTGAAGTCGAGCCGGCTCTTGTCTGCCCCGATCTGGCCGCCGGTGACCGATCCCGGAACCACCGCGCACAGCAGGTGCAGGGCGGTGTGCATCCGCATGTGGCGATAACGGCGGTCCCAGTCGATCTCCGCCTCCACCGCGGTACCGGGGGTGGGCAACTCCTGCCCGTCCTCCGGCACATGGATGACGTCGTCGGGGCCGCCGTCGCCCTTCACCGTGTCCTTGATGCGGACTTCGAACCCGTCGAAGCGCAGGACCCCGCTGTCACCCGGCTGGCCGCCGCCGGTCGGGTAGAAGACGGTGCGGTCGAGCCGGATGCCGCGGACGTCCACCGCCGTGACGGTGGCGACGCAGTTGCGGGCGTAGGCGTCCTCGCGGAATAGCGCGTCCATATCCCCCTCGAGAAGAATCAGGCCAGCCAGTCTGGCACCGGAAGATTCTTCTCACGGAGGAAGTCAGGATTGAAGAGCTTCGATTGGTAACGCTGCCCCCCGTCGCACAGGATGGTCACCACCGTGTGCCCCGGCCCGAGGTCGCGCGCCACCCGCATCGCCGCGGCGATGTTGATGCCCGACGAGCCGCCCAGCACCAGACCCTGGGTCTTGATGAGGTCGAAGATGATCGGCAGCGCCTCTTCATCAGGAATCTGCAGGGCGTCGTCGATCGGCGCCTGTTCCAGGTTGGCGGTGATGCGCCCCTGGCCGATGCCTTCGGTGATGGAACTGCCTTCCGACTTCAGTTCGCCCTTGGTGTAGTAGCTGAACAGCGCCGCACCCATTGGGTCGGCCAGCGTTATGCGGATGTTGGGGTTCCGCTCCTTCAGGGCCATGGCGATTCCGGCGAGCGTGCCGCCGCTGCCCACCGCGCAGGTGAAGGCGTCGACTTTGCCGCCGGTCTGCTCCCAGATCTCCGGGCCGGTGGTGGTGCGGTGGCCTTCGCGGTTGGCGGTGTTGTCGAACTGGTTGGCCCAGACGACGCCGTTCGGCTCGGTCTTCGCCAGTTCCTCGGCCAGCCGGCCGGAATAGCGGACGTAGTTGTCGGGGTTGGAATAGGGAACCGCCGGGACCAGCCGCAGGTCGGCGCCGATCAGGCGCAGCATGTCCTTCTTTTCCTGGCTCTGCGTCTCCGGCATCACGATGACGGTGCGGTAGCCCAGAGCGTTGCCGACCAGCGCCAGCCCGATGCCGGTGTTGCCGGCCGTCCCCTCGACGATGGTGCCGCCGGGGCGCAGCAGGCCACGCTTTTCCGCGTCGCGGACGATGGCAAGAGCCGCGCGGTCCTTGACCGATCCGCCAGGGTTCAGGAACTCCGCCTTGCCCAGGATCTCGCAGCCCGTCGCCTTTGATGGCCCTTCCAGGCGAATCAGCGGCGTGTTGCCGATGGCGCCGATAAAGCCGTTGCGGATGTCCAAGACGGGTACTCCCAAGGTCAGGTGTGGATTGCTGACGATACTATCAGGTCGGGGAGCCGAGGATTCAAGGTGACGGTGTGAAATGCTGCATTGAACGAGTTATGAATGTGAATTTGGTGGCGAAGGGAGGGCGTCGATCGCCGACGCCCGCCACATTCATCCCTGACCGAGCCAGCGCTTGCGCAAGCTCTCGCGGTGGCGGGCGAGCCAGCCGACGGCGATGATGGCGACGGAGTTACGCAGGCGGTTCTCGTCCATCAGGCGGATCGCCTCGTCGGCCGGCAGGGCGAAAATCCGGATGTCCTCATGCTCCTCCTCCAGGCCGCCGGTTTCGGCGAGGTTGCGGCTGTCGACCCGGCCGCAGAAGACGGTGACGACCTCGGTGAAGGCGCCGGGGCTGACGTAATAGTCGCAGATCTGCTCGATCTCCTGGATGGCGCAGCCGGCCTCCTCCAGCGATTCGCGGCGTGCCACCTCCTCTGGGGTCTCGCCCTCTCCGACCATGCCGGCGACGATCTCGGTCATCCACGCCGGGCCGCCGGCCGCGGCGGAGCCGACACGGAACTGCTCGATCATCACCACGCTGTCGAGATCGGGGTCGTACAGCAGCACGCCCACCGCTGCGCCGCGGTCGCACACCTCGCGCGGCGGCAGCACGTCGGTCCAGGATCCGTCGAACTTCTTGTGGCGCAGGCGGTAGACGTCGATGGTGAGGAAACCCTTGTAGGGGGTCTTCTTGTCGATGATCTCGATATCGGGATGGTTCATGGTCGGCTCGGTTCCACGTGTGGCTGTTTCCGACAGGGTGCTACGCCGCCGTGCCCACCACAAGCGCCGGGAAGGGCATCACAGCGTCGGGTTCAGCCGCAGGAAGCGCACGCGGTCGGCCGAGGTCACCGGGACGGGGGTCAGGGTGGCGCCGCGCATCACCTCCAGCGGCACGACGACGCCGGCCGGTCCCAGGTTCCAGAGCTTGCGGTAGAAATCCGCCAGTCCGCTGAAGCGCTGGCCGCCGACGCCGACGATCCAGTCGCCCGGACGAAGGCCCGCCGACTCGGCGGGACTGCGCGGCGATACCTTTTCCACCATCAGCCGCCCCAACTCCTCGCGCAGGGTGACGCCCAACCAGGGCCGGGCCGGCTCCTGGCGGCGGCCATAGGCGAGCAGGTCGGCGAGGATCGGCTCCAGCGCCGACACCGGGACGAACATGTTGCCGGGCAAGCCGCGGCCCTCAACCGCCTCCATCACCAGCAGTGACCCGATGCCGACGAGCCGGCCCTCGCGGTTGACCAGGGCGGCGCCGTTGAAAGCGCGGATCGGCGGGAAGGTGAACAGCGCCTCGTCCAGCAGATATTCCCAATAGCCGGCGAACTCGCGCTTGCTGACCAGCTTCACGGCGGTGGCCCCGCGATTGTCGCCGCCGCTGAGCGCCAGCAGCGTGTCGCCCTCCTTGACCGCGTCGGCGTTGGCCAGCCGCAGCCAAGGGGCCGAGAACCCCAGCTCCGCCCGCAGCAGGCCGAAGCCGCTGACCGGATCATAGGCGACCATGCTGGCGGGATAGCTGCGCCCGTCGGCGGCGGTCACCTCGATCTGCGAGGCCTCCATCACCGTATAGCCGATGGTCAGGATCAGGCCTGACCCGTCGATGACCACACCGCTTCCCTCGCGGTCGGTTCCCAGCGTGCGGGCACTCTGGCTGTCTGGCGGCACGGTGGCGGTGATGCCGACGATGGAGCGGACGACGCGATCCGGATCGAGCTGCTCGGGCTCCGCCGTCCGCGCCGCGCCCGCGCCGAGCGCACCCAACTGAATGCCGACAAGAACGAGGATGGCGGCCGCCAATCGCGGCACGACCGGAACTGAGACGACCCGCATGACGCCGCACTCCCGCGCAAGGCAGGGCCAAGGGCACCCCCAAGGTCGCGCGGCCCTGTCCGTCGCGACTCGGATGACACTGACATGACATTGCGCTCGAGTCGCGGCTCATCAAGCGGCTATCAGGCACCGGTTGGGCCTTCGAGGGAGGAAACATACCGCCGCCGGCCGGTGTTGTCCTGTCCGAGACCGGAATTCGACCCGGACAATGAAGAGGAAAGGCGACAGCATGCCCATCAACAGCGAACAGGAACTGGAACAGGCCGTTCAGGAATTCCAGCGCCTGAGCGATGCTCCGGAGGGCTCGGAAGACGGACGCCGCCGCAGTGTTCTGGACGCGGACATCAAGGCGTATTACGCCAGATGCGCCAACACCATGCGGCCGGCCAAGCCGCCCTCCACCGGCTGACCGGAGGACGGACGCGGATCGTCCGGGTGGCTGGCCGGCAGAATCGGCCATAAGGAAGGAGACCGGTCCGCGATGAAGCGACTCGACACCTGCTACACCTGCCGCTTCTGGGAGGGGCAGGGGCTCCGCCAGCGCGGGCCGAAGGGGACCTGCCGGCGCTATCCGCCGGTGGTGACGCCGCGCAGCCCCGAAGGCGATTTCCCCATCACGCTGTCCACCGACTGGTGCGGGGAATGGAAACGGGTGGCCGTCGCCGCGGCGGCCGGCGATCCGTCGGAGTCCGGCGACACCATCTATGACGATCTGGTGGAGTAGGGCCGCCTCACCGCGGGTGGGGCGGGATCACCAGGACCGGCGTGTTCTCGTAGGCCTGCGGCCGGCTGTCGGTCGCCGGGCCGTCCCAATCGGTGCTGAAAGCCAGCAGGGCGACCAGTACGGCCGCCAGGAACAGCAGGACCGCAGTGACGCAATCCACCGTCCGCACCGGATGGTCGTCCGGTTCGGGAGAATCGCGGCCGCTTCCGTCGACCGGCGGCGCGGTGCGAAGACGTTCGGACTGGAATGGTATAAGCACGGCGATCCTCCATGGCTGGAGACGCCCGGTCCAAGACTGGGTCCGGATTGTTATCAAGTCTAACGCCGTGCGGCCGGACACGGCATTTCGCTTCCGGCAAATCAGGATCGTCTTTTGGGACTAGTTCTTGCCACAATGGGCGACCGTCGGTCCTAGCCCGACTGCTTTAAACCGAATTCGGTTACTTAACCGCCACAGTCAAGGTGCAACGACGTGGAAATAAGAAAAGGCCGGATGCGTGTGGCATCCGGCCTTTTCGGTCTGGCTCCCGGTGCTGGACTCGAACCAGCGACAAGCGGATTAACAGTCCGCTGCTCTACCAACTGAGCTAACCGGGATCGGTGACTGGCCTTTCGGCCGCCGCCGTTGTTGGCGTGGCGGGTGTATAGCCGAACCATCCGACCCTGCCAAGCCAAAACCGACAGGAAAATGAATTTTCTTGGCCTAGGGCGTGAATGGCAATCTGCCAATGATTACAAGGCCCAAACGCAAAAAGCCCCGCCGGAGCGGGGCTGCGTTCGGACCGTCTGGTCGTCTGCTATACTGTCGTCAGGTATGGAGGCACGGGCGGGAATCGAACCCACGTACACGGATTTGCAGTCCGCTGCATCACCACTCTGCCACCGCGCCATCCTGACCGGCACCGGCGCGCCGTTTCCGGTGCGCCCTCGGTGTGGAGCGGTGGTATAGCGGCGGGGAGGGGAGTGGTCAAGGCGAATGATGACGATTTTTGAACATCATTCGCCTTGTGGTCCGGACGTCCTTGCGACGGCGGTTCGCTTCACCGCTATTCCGGCACTCGGCAAAGGCTGGACGCCTATCGCTCGTGGCGTTGTGTTCGCCAAGCCTTTGCGGCTATATACCGCCATGGCAGGAAGCCGTTCGCTGTTCGGCTTGGTGCCGGTGTCGTCACAACACATCAATAAGCGACCGCCATGACCGATTTCGCCGCCGCACGCTATTTCATGGTCGAGGGACAGATCCGCCCCAACAAGGTGACCGATCAACGTCTCGTCGATGTCCTGTCGGAGCTTCCGCGCGAAGCCTTCGTTCCTGAGACGGCGCGTGGCGTCGCTTATGTCGACGACGACCTCCCCATCGGCAAGGGCCGCTTCCTGCTGGAGCCGATGGTCTTCGCCCGCATGCTGCAGGCCGTCGCCGTGCAGGAGACCGACCGGGTGCTCGACGTCGGCGCCGCCGGCGGCTACTCCACCGCGGTGCTGGCCCGTCTCGCCTCATCGGTGGTCGGCATCGACTGCGACGAGGGGCTGACCGCCGCCGCGACCGCCGCGCTGGCCGGGCAGGGCATCACCAATGCCAAGGCCGTCACCGGCCCGCTGGCGGAGGGGTACGCCCAAAACGCCCCTTACGATGTCATCGTCGTCGAAGGTACCGTGCCGGAGGTGCCGGCGTCGCTGACCGACCAGTTGGCGGAAGGCGGACGCCTCGTCGCCATCGTCCAGGGCAAGGGCGCCGTCGGCGAGGTCCGCCTGTTCCAGCGCGCCGCCGGCGTGGTGTCGAGCCGCATCCTGTTCGAGGCCCAGCCGCATGCGCTGCCGGGCTTCGAAAAGAAGGCGTCCTTCGTGTTCTGACCGGATTCGCCGGTTGGACAGGTCTTGAACTGAACCGTGCAGTTTACCTCTGCGCGGTTCTGCGCTACCGTCGCCGTCGCCCTTGCACGAAAGTGAGCACCCATGGCCGCGCCGTTTGAGATCGAGGTGGAAGAGCTGGACCGCCGCCGCAAGGCCGGCGACGATCCGGTCGTCCTCGACGTGCGCGAGCCGTGGGAGTTTGCGCTGTGCGCCATCGACGACAGCCTGCACATCCCGATGAACGGGCTTCCCGGCCGGGTGGACGAGCTGCCGAAGGACCGCGACATCGTCGTCGTGTGCCATCACGGTGGCCGCAGCGCGCAGGTCACCATGTGGCTGCGTTCCAGGGGCTTCGACCGCGCCATCAACCTGGATGGCGGTGTCGATGCCTGGGCGCGCCGAATCGACCCGAACATGAAGGTCTACTGAACATGACCGTGCGAAGCCGTTTTGCGCGCCGCTGGCTGCTGGCGACGGCCCTGACCCTGACCGCCACGATGGGCACAGCAGTGACCGGCGGTGGTACGGCCCAGGCGCAGTCCCTGGAACAGGCCCTCGCCCAGGCCTATGCCAACAACCCGACCATCGGCGCCCAGCGCGCCCGTCTGCGCGCCGTCGACGAAGGCGTGCCGCAGGCGCTGTCCGGCTACCGTCCGACTGCCCGCGTGACCGCCGGCATCTCCCGCTCGATGGGCGAGAGCAAGTATGACGGCGGTTCGACGGGGTCCGAGAGCAATCCCAAAAGCGTCGGCATCACCGCCACCCAGCCGATCTACGACGCCACCGTCGCCCCGGCCGTCCGCCGCGCCGAGCGGCTGGTCGAGGCGCAGCGCGCCACCCTGATCGCGTCGGAACAGTCGGTGCTGCTGGCCGCCGCCCAGGCCTATCTGGACATTGTCCAGAACCAGGCCATCCTGCAGCTGCAGATGAACAACGAGCAGGTGCTGCGCCGTCAGCTGGACGCCGCCCGCGACCGCTTCCGCGTCGGCGAATACACCCGCACCGACGTCAGCCAGTCCGAGTCGCGCCTGTCGGCCGCCATTGCCTCCAAGATCTCGGCCGAAGGCACGCTGCGTGCCTCCCGCGCGACCTACGAGCGTCTGGTGGGCTCCGCCCCCGGCGAACTGAAGGCACCGAAGCCGGCCTTCCGCCTGCCGAAGAACCTGGACGAGCTGGTCGAGCTGGCCCGCGCCAACAACCCGAACGTCCTGTCCGCCTCCTACACCGAAGCGGCGCAGCGCGAGGCGGTGGATCAGCAGTACGGCCGCCTGCTGCCGTCGGTGAACCTGTCGGCCTCCGGCAGCCGCACCTATGATCCCGGCCGCTCCTCCGGCATCGACCTGAACCGCTCCGACAGCGCGCAGATCACCGCCCAGGTGACCATCCCGCTCTATCAGGCCGGCCAGCCCGAAGCCCTGGTCCGCGAGGCCAAGCAGACGGCCAATCAGGCCCGCCTGCAGATTGAGGAGGCCCGCCGTCAGGTGACCGAATCGGCGGTCAGCGCCTGGCAGGCCCTACAGACCGCGCGCGCCAGCATCGAGTCCTACTCGGCGCAGATCAAGGCGGCGCAGATCGCCCTGGAAGGCGTCCGTCAGGAGGCGCAGGTCGGCTCGCGCACCGTGCTCGACGTGCTGAACCAGGAACAGGAACTGCTGAACGCCCGCGTCTTCCTGGTCCGCGCCCAGCACGACGAAATGGTGGCGGCCTTCAATGTTCTGGCGTCCAGCGGACAGTTGACCGCCGACCGGCTTAACCTGCCGGTCCAGAAATACGACCCGCAAGCGAATTACGACAAGACGCGGGGCAAGTGGTTCGGAACTTCGGTGACCGAATGAACGAAACGGCCCGCGAAAGCGGGCCGTTTTTGTATTATGGCTTTTTTGTCAGCCCTGCCCTAGGTTTGGGTCAGGTTGACGTCTCGGGTTGCCACGATGAGCGATAAGGGCCAGCAAGAACCTTCGATGGAGGAAATCCTCGCCTCCATCCGGCGGATCATTTCCGAGGACGGCGAGCCTGCCAAATCGGAAACCCAGGCGCCTTCGCCGCCTCCTCCGCCACCCCCCCCTCCGCCGCCGCCCCCGCCA
>NZ_CAMLJP010000138.1 GCF_946480385.1 uncultured Azospirillum sp. | reverse complement strand
TCACCGCAAGCCCGCCCTGGATGGTGCCGACCTGCAGCGACGAATAGGGCGGCTCGAACACCGAATCCAGCGGCCCTTGGGTCAGGCGGTCGGCCTGGGCGACGGCGGCGGTCAGCGCCTCGGTCATGGCGTGGATGGCGTTCAGCCCCTGGTCGGGGCGGGAGGAATGGCCGGAGCGTCCGCGGACCGTCAGCCGGGCTGCCGCCTTGCCCTTGTGGGCGCGGACGGCGCGCAGGCCGCTCGGCTCGCCGACGATGACGCCCAGCGGCGGTGCGCACAGATCGGGCAGATGCGGCAGAAGATGCGGCGCGCCCTGGCAGCCGGCCTCCTCGTCATAGGTGAAGGCGAAGTGGATCGGCCGGGCGAGCGGTGCTGCGGTCAGGGTCGGCAGCGCCGCCAGCGCCGCCGCGATGAAGCCCTTCATGTCGGATGTGCCGCGTCCGTAGAGCCGGTCGCCGTCTGTGCGCAGCCGGAACGGATCGCTGGTCCATTCGGGTTCGGTGGCGGGAACCACGTCCATATGACCGGACAGGACATAGCCCGGAACCATCGCCGGACCGATGGTGGCGAACAGGTTGTACCGGTCGCCCTCCGGCCCCGGCAGAACCCGGACGCGCACCCCAGCCTCTTCCAGAATGCCGCGAATTCCGTCGACGATGCTGCCGTTGGGGGTTCCGACCACGGAGGGAAAAGCGATCAGGTCCTTGAGGATGTCGATCACGGTCATGGCGGCCTCACCTTGTCCCATGCTGCGCGCCATGGGCGCGGGGAGTCGTTTTGGGTTCGCTGCGGTGTGCGGAGAGGGGCGGCGGCCTTGGCGGCTGCGACAGTTACGATCTTAGCGGGCGCGCGCTCCATTCCATGCTGAATGCATGGGCGATTTGGAGGATTGTTGTGTCGAGCCGGTGCTTTGCGGTGATTTGTGCGGTGGGTGCCCCGGTAGTCTCAGGCGACGGTGGGTGGCTCAGGCATATCGGTTGACCCAAAGGCGCACCGCCTCACGCTATGGAAACTCCAGGGAGGAGGCAGCTTTGAGCGAACGCGGGCTTGCGGACGGATCCGGTGACGGTGCGTTACCGCCCTCCCTGACGGTCGACGCCTTCGACGTGCGGATTGCCGATGTCGCCGACATCGATCTGGAACGCTTGCAGGCTCTGTCGATCTCAGTCGGCTGGCCGCATCGGGCGGAGGATTGGCAGTTCGCGCGCGAGGTCGGTTACGGTGTCGTCGCCCTCGACGAAATCGACCGGGTCCTGGCGTCGGCGATGTGGTTTCCCCATGGCGACGATTTCGCGACCATCGGCATGGTCATGACATCGCCCCGGCTGCAGTCGCTGGGGGTCGGCGAATGGCTGATGAAACGGGTGCTGTCGGCGTCGGCGGGGCGAACCTACCGGCTCAACGCCACCCGTGCCGCGCTGGCGCTGTACCGCTCGCTCGGCTTCATCGGCCATCGCACCGTGTTCCAGTGCCAGGGCACGGCGCGGCGCGGCGACCAGACCGCCTCCGATCAGCTGGTGCGGCGGCTGGAGGTGGCTGATCTGGCGGCGGTGACAGCTCTGGACGAGCGCGCCTTCGGAATCTCGCGCGCCGGGCTGATCGCGCGGCTGTTCGAGCAGTCGGTCGGCTATGGGCTGGAACGCGACGGCGTGCTGGTCGCCTTCGCTCTCTGCCGCCCCTTCGGTCGCGGCCATGTCGTCGGTCCGGTGGTTGCCGGGCTGGACGAGGATGCCGTCGCCGTGGTTCAACCCCACGTGGACGAACATGACGGCGATTTCCTGCGTCTGGACACCCATCTGGACGAGGGAGTCTTCCCGCTGTTCGTCGCGCGATCTGGCCTGCGGATCAAGGACACGGTTCTGACCATGTCGCTGGGCGCGCCGCTGACCGATCCGGCGACGCGCGGGGCGGACCGGCCCATCACCTTCGCACTCGCCACCCAGGCCCTGGGCTGAGCCACAACCGGCTTTACAATAAGGATGCGCCGATCATGCCGGGACAGACGCCGGAACCTTCCGCCGGCCCCCAGTCCGTGTCTCCGCCCGAACCTCTGCCTGAGCCGCCGCCCGAACCTTCCCCCTCCAGCATCCGCAGCGGCGTGCTGCTTCGGCTGGTGTCGGCCGGGCTGTTCGTGGTGATGTCGCTGTTCGTCCGGCTGGCCACCGTCGAGGCGCCGATCGGACAGATCGTCTTCTACCGCAGCGCCTTCGCCCTGCCGCCGATCATCGCCTATCTGATGTGGCGCCGGCAATTCCCCTCGGCCCTGAAAACGCGGCAGCCGGTGGGTCATCTGAAGCGCAACCTGTATGGCGGCGCGGCGATGGTGCTCTCCTTCATTTCGCTGGCCTATCTGCCGCTGGCCCTGGCGACGGCGCTGGGGTTCCTGGCGCCGCTGTTCGCCGTGCCGGCCGCCATGCTGTTCCTGCGGGAACGGCCGGGGGCCGTCGCCATTGGTGCGGCGCTGACCGGCTTTGCCGGGGTGGTCCTGATGCTCGCTCCTGCCTTCGAAGGGCCGACGCTGGATCACAACACAATCATCGGGGTGGCGGCCGGGCTGGCCATGGCCGTCGCGACCGCCGCCGGGCGGGTCGAGATCAAGACGCTGACCGCGACCGAAGCGCCGGGGACCATCGCGTTCTACTTCGCCCTGCTCTGTGCGTTCGGTGGTCTGGCGAGCTTGCCTTTCGGCTGGAGCACCCCGACGGCCCATTCGATGGCCTTTCTCGTCGGCGCAGGCATCACCGGCGGCTTGGCGCACATCACCATGACGGAAGCGATGGCCCGCGCCCCGGTGTCGACCCAGGCGCCCTTCGACTACACCGCTATGCTGTGGGCGTTGCTCCTCGACGCGGCCATCTTCGGCCTGCTGCCGTCCCCGGCCAGTCTGGCCGGCGCCTTCGTCATCGCCGCTTCGGCGCTGGTGGTCCCTCTGGCCGGCCGGTTCACCACCCGCTCCGCAGCCCTGCGGCCCGCGCGCTGAAGCGCGGGCCGGACCGGTTCGGTCAGGTCGGCTCTATCGGGGCTGCCCCGCTTCCAGGCCGACCGGCTGGCCGGAAGTCTGGAAGCGGTCGATGCGGAAATCCTGTAGCGGCGTGTCGGTGCGCCCGGTGGCGATGATCTCCGCCATCACGTCGCCGACGCCGGGGCCGAGTTGGAAGCCGTGGCCGCTGAAGCCGAAGGCGTGGAACAGTCCCGGCGTCGTCGCCGACGGTCCCATCACCGGCAGCTTGTCGGCGACATAGCCCTCGCAGCCCGACCAGGTGCGGATCACCGTGACATCGGCGATGGCCGGCAACAGCCGGACCAAGCCCCGCAACTGCCCGGGCAGCCGGGCCGGGTCCGCCTTGGCGTGACCGGGGTCGAGCGGCACCGCCACACGTTCGGCCGCGCCGCCGAAGACGATGTTGCCGCGCTCCACCTGACGCAGATACCCGTCCCCGCCCCCCCGCGACCACATGCCCACCACCGGCAGGATCCTGTGCGGCAGGGGTTCGGTGACACCCATCTGCGGTCCATAGGCCGACATCGGCACAGGTTCGCCAAAGCCGGCGGCGACGCGGGCGCCCCAGGCGCCGGCGGCGTTCAGCAGGCAGTCGGCGGTGAAGCGGCCCCGCTGCGTCACCGCTTCGAAGCCGGAGCCGGTCGCCGAGACCTCCACCGGACCGCAGTCTTCCACGATCTCGGCGCCCAGGCGGCGGGCGGCGTCGGCGAAGGCGGGGGCGATCAGGCGCGGATTGCCGCTGCCGTCCTGCGGCGAGAAGGAGGCGGCGATGGCGCCCGGCCCCAGCCCCGGAAAGCGGCGGCGGATTTCCGGTGGCGACAACTCTTCCAACTCCAGCCCCCAGGGCCGCGCGTCCTCACTGTAGCGGCGCATGTCGGCGAGACCGTCCTCGTCGAACACCAGCCGGAGATGGCCGGTGGCGCGGAACTCCACGTCACGGCCCAGCAGCCCTTCCGCCTCGCCCCACAGTGCCCGCGAGCGGTGGGCGAGCGGCAGTTGCGGCAGATAGCGCCCGCTGCGGCGGATGTTGCCGAAGGACGCCACCGTTGCGCCCGAACCGACGCGGTTGCGCTCCAGCAGTGTGACGCGCAGGCCGCGCCGGGCCAGGAAGAAGGCGGCGGCCGATCCCATCAGCCCGCCGCCCAGCACGATAACCTTCATCGACCTCTCCCACATGCGGGCGGACGCGGCTCCGCCCCATCAGTCAGGCTGCCCAGGACGGGCGGGCGGGTCAAAGACGGGTTGCGCATGCGCCCATAAGGCCGGGCTATGGATCGAGCATCCAGAGGCCCGGTGCATAAGTCCGCCTTATGCGTTTGCTTTCATTGGGTCTTAGACCGTCTGCGCCCCGCCATGTCAGTTTTTCGCCCAACACAGGCTGATTTGCGGAAGGGAGCCAAAATGGACGGGGGCATGGGTGAGGCCGACTGGAAGGTCGGCGTCGACATCGGCGGGACCTTCATCGATTTCTGCGCGCTGGACACCCGGTCGGGCCGGGTGGCGTCGCTGAAAGTACTGACGACGCCGGACGATCCCGGCGCGGAGCTGATGACCGGACTGACCCTGCTGGCCGAGCGCGAGGGGATGGAGCCGGGCGCCGTCACCCGCTTCGTGCACGGCACGACGGTGGGGATGAACACGGTCATCCAGCGCAAGGGCGCGCCGCTGGCCCTGCTGACCAACGCCGGGTTCGAGGATGTGATCGAACTCGCCCGGCTGCGCATGCCCGACACCTATTCGCTGTTCTGCTCGCGACCCGACCAGCTGGTGGCGCGCGACATGATCTTCGGCATTCCCGCCCGCCTGCGGTCGGACGGGACGGAGCGGCAGGCCCCCGACATGGCGGCCGTCGCCGACGCCGTGGCGACCCTCAAGGCCAAGGGTGCGCTGGGCGTGGTCGTCTCCTTCCTCCATTCCTGGCGCGACGGCGGCCATGAGACCGCGGTGAAGGAGGAGATCGCCCGGCTGGCCCCCAACCTGTTCGTCTTCACCTCGGCCGAGGTCTGGCCGGTGATCCGCGAGTATGAGCGGACGACGACCGCGATCCTGAACGCCTATGTCCATCCCCGCATCTCCGGCTACCTGTCGGCGCTGGAGGAGCGGCTGGCCGGACGCGGGGTGCCCGCCCGCCCGCTGCTGACCAAGTCCAACGGCGGCGTGATGAACGCGGCGGAGGGCAAGCGGTCCTGCGTCCACATGCTGCTGTCCGGTGCCGCCTCCGGCGTCAACGGCGCCGCTTGGCTGGCCCGGCAGGCGGGGGAGCCGCGCATCCTGACGCTCGACATCGGCGGCACCTCGGCCGATTTCGCGCTCATCATCGACGGTCAGGCCCAGTTCGGCACAGGCGAGATGATCGGCGAGTTTCCGCTGCACATCCCGTCGGTGTCGGTCAGCTCCATCGGCATCGGCGGCGGGTCGATCGCCAGTGTCGACGGGCAGGGCGTGCTGCGCGTTGGCCCTGAATCAGCCGGATCGACGCCGGGTCCGGCCTGCTATGGCCGCGGCGGTGACTGGGCGACGGTGACCGACGCGATGGTGGTGTGCGGCTGGCTCGGCCACAGCCAGATGGCCTACGGGCAGCTGCGGATGGACGTCGATCTTGCCCGCGCTGCCGTCCGGCGGCTGGCCGATGAGCTGGGCCGTTCGGTGGAGGCCACCGCCCAGGCCATCCTCGACGTCGCCGTGTCGGAAATGTTCGCGGAGGTCGAGAAGATGGCGGCGCGCGCCGGCGTCGATGTGCGGGACTTCGCGCTGATGCCCTTCGGCGGCGGCGGGCCGATGCTGGGGGTGTTCCTGGCGCGCGAACTGGGGATGCCGCGCGTCGTCGCTCCGCGCTGGCCGGGGGTGGTGTCGGCGCTGGGCGGTCTGGTCGCCGACCTGCGCGGCGATTTCGTCCGCACCCTGTTCGCTGAGCTGTCGTCCGGTTTGATGCCGGTCCTGCGCGAAGCCTTCGCCGCGATGGGCGCGGAGGGGCGCGACTGGCTCGCCGCCCAGGGCCATTCCGGCGCGGCCGAGCTGATGATCGTCGCCGACATGCGCTATGCCGGCCAGAGCTATGAGATCGAGACGCCGCTGGACCCCTCCTGGCTGGACGGCGACGATCCCGGCGCCATCGCCGATGCCTTCCACGCCGCGCACGCCCGGCTCTATGATTTCGACGACCCGGACGGGCGGATCGAGATCGTCAATCTGCGCCTGTCGGCCATCGGCAACGGTCCGGCGCTGCACTTCCCCACCGCGCCGGAGGAGCCGCGCGCCGCGTCGGCGGAGCGGACGGTTCCGGTCTTCACCGGCGGCGCCGTGAACCAAGTCGGGCTTTACCGCCGCGCAGATCTCCAAGCTGGCGCGCGCTTCCAGGGGCCGGCCATCGTCGCCCAGGAGGACACCACCTTCGCCATCCCGGCCGGGACCGATGCCCGCGTCGATGCGCACCTCAACCTCCACCTGACCTTTGCGGAGTGATGCCTGTGTTTGACCGGATGAAGCTTCAGGTTCTGGCGAACCACGCGCGCTCGGCGGCCGAGAACATGGCCCACACGCTGCAGCGCACCGCCCATTCCGCCTTCGTCAAGGAGACGGAGGATTTCACCGTCATGCTGCTGAACCGCCGGGGCGAGACCTTCGGCGTGCCGATGGAACTGGGGGCGACCTGGTATCCGGGCCTGACCTACGGTCGCGCCATCGACATGATCGAGGATTACCGGCCCGGCGACGTCGCCTTCACCAACGATCCCTATTCCGGCTTCGTCGCGACCCACGCCCCCGACACCCATCTGTGGAAGCCGGTCTTCTACGACGGTGAAATCATCGCCTGGACCGGCGGGCACATCCACAACACCGACATGGGCGGCGCGGTCCCAGCCTCGCTGTCGCGGGCGCTGACCGAAATCCATCAGGAGGGCATCCGCTTCCCGCCGATGAAACTGGTCCGCGAAGGAGTGTTCGACGAGCAGATCTTGCGGATCATGACCACCAACGTCCGCAAGCCCGACCTGAACATCGGCGACATCAAGGCGCTGGTCGGCGCGCTGAACACCGGCGAGCGCAAGATCCTCGCCATGGTCGAGAAGTTCGGTAAGACCGCCTTCCTCGACGGCGTCGACGCGCTGCTGGACCATGCGGAGGCGCAGACCCGCGACATCCTGCGCGCGATGCCCGATGGGGAGTGGGTGTTCGCCGACTACGCCGACGAGGATTCGGTCGCCGCCAACCCCTGCCGCCTGAAGCTGACCCTGAGGATCCGCGGCGACGAGGCGATCCTGGACTTTACCGGGTCGGACCCGCAGCTCGCGTCCTCGCTCAACGTGCCGTCGGGCGGCGATCCGCGCCACACCATCCTGCTGGTCGGGGTCTATTACGTCCTCTACACCCTCAACCCGAAGATCCTGCTGAACACCGGCCTGACCCGCCCCTTTACCTGCATCGCACCGGAGGGGACGGTCCTGAACCCGACCTTCCCGGCGGCGGTGGGCATGCGGTCGCTGACCTGTGCGCGGCTGCGCTCGGTGATCTTCGGTGCCTTCTCCCAGGCGGTGCCGGAGCGTCTGCCGGCGGCCCCGGCCGGCAACAACTGCATCGTCAACGTGATGACCACCGACGAGCGGAACGGCAACCGCATCATCGCCGCGGTGAACCCGGTGGTCGGCGGCGGTGGTGGCATGCCGCATCGCGACGGCACCAACGGATCGGGGGCCGACGCGGCCTATCTGAAGAACACGCCGATCGAGATCACCGAGATGGAAACCCCGGTGGAGTTCGTCCGCTACGGTTTGGCGACGGACAGCGGTGGGGCTGGGCGCTGGCGCGGTGGTCTGGCCACCCACATGGCCTTCCGCGTCTTTTCCCCCGACACCCGGATCACCGCGCGCAACCGCGACCGTGGCTTCTTCCGCCCCTGGGGTGTGCTGGGCGGCCGGGCGGCGGGGCTGTCGGACATGGTGGTCAATCCCGGCACGCCGGGGGAACGGCGGCTGGGCAACATCGACACCGCGGTGCTGCAGCCGGGCGACGTGCTGGACATCCGCTCGGCCGGCGGCGGCGGCCGCGGCGACCCCTTCATGCGGGAGGCGTGGCGGGTGGCTCGCGACGTGGCGCGCGGCTACGTCTCCGTCGAAGCGGCGGAGCGGGAGTATGGGGTCGTCATCCGCGACGGCGTGCTCGACGCCGAGGCCACCGACCGGCTGCGTGCGGACCGGCAATCGCCCACCGCGCATTTCCATTTCGGGCCGGAGCGCGAGGGGTACGAGCGGCAATGGACGCCGGCCGCCTATGATTTCCTGACGCGGACGCTTGACGGCCTGCCGATCCATTGGCGCTTCTTCGCCAAGACGGAAATCTTCAGCCGCATGGCCGGCCGCAGCGGGGCTGAGGGTGTGAAGGCCGCGCTGGAGGAAGTTTACGCCCGCTTCCCCGAGATGCCGCGCGCCAAGCTCATGGTCCGGGAGGCGGCGGAATGAGCGGGACGGCAGGGGGCAGGCTTGTCAGGCTGGCCGAGACGGGGCGCGACCCGGTTCGCTTCCTGCTGGACGGCGTGGAGCGTTTGGCCCTGGCGGGCGACACGGTGCTGACGGCGATCCTCACCAACGCACCGGCGTTGCGGCTGGCGGAATTCGGTCCGGAACGGCGCGCCGGCTTCTGCCTGATGGGGGCCTGCCAGGATTGCTGGGTCTGGCAGGAACAGGGGCCGCGCATCCGCGCCTGTTCCACCCCGATAACGGATGGCATGCGGCTGCTGACCCGGACGCGGGAGGATTGGCCATGACCGAACCGCAGGTCGTGATCGTCGGTGCCGGTCCCGCCGGGATCCGTGCGGCCGAAACGCTGGCGGCGGCCGGGTTGCGCCCGACGGTGATCGACGAGGGCAAGCGGGCCGGCGGGCAGATCTATCGCCGTCCGCCCGACGGCTTCACCCGCTCGCCCGCGACGCTTTATGGATCGCAGGCCGGCAAGGCGGTGGCGCTGCACACCGCCTTCGACGGACTGGTGGCGGCCGGCCAAGTCGTTCATCTGCCGCGCCGGTCGGTCGTCGCCCTGGCCGACGGAACGCTGCACACGGTCGGCGATAGCGGAAGCCGTCGGATCGGCTATGACCGGCTGATCCTGGCGACCGGGGCGACCGACCGTCTCGCCCCGCTACCCGGCTGGCAGGCGCCCGGCGTCTACAGCCTGGGCGCGATGCAGATCGCGCTGAAGGCGCAGGGCGTCGCGATGGGCCGGCGGATCGTGCTGGCCGGATCGGGGCCGCTGCTGACCCTGCTGGCGACGCAATTGCTGAAGGCGGGGGCCGAGATCGCCGCGGTGCTCGACACCGCGGGAATGCGTGGCCAGATCGCCGCCTTCCCTGACCTTGCCGTCCGCCCGTCCTTCGCCCTGCAGGGGCTGGCGATGCGGGCGCGGCTGGGGCGGCTCTACCATGCCGGGGTGGTGCTGGAGGGGATTGAAGCCTCGGACACCGGGGTGACGGCGGTCCACTGGAGGGATTCCGGTGGCCGGGAGCGGCGGACGGCGTGCGACGCGGTCGGGCTGGGCTGGCATCTGAAGTCGGAAACCCAGCTTGCCGATCTCGCCGGCTGCCGGTTCGACTACGACACGACATGGTCGCAGTGGTTGCCCTCTGCCGACCGGATGGGCCGCTCCGGCGACGGCATTTATCTGGCCGGCGACGGTCTGCGCCTGCTGGGGGCCGATGGGGCGGAGGTCGCCGGGCGTCTCGCCGCTGCCGCCTGTCTGTCCGATCTGGGGCTGCCGGCGCCTGACACCGCTGCCGATCTCAAGCGGCTCGACCGGCTGGAGCGCTTCGCGCGCGGCATCGCCCGCGCTTTCCCCTGGCCAGCGGATCAGGTGCGCACGCTGCCGGACGACACCGTCCTCTGTCGGTGCGAGGGGATCACCGCCGGCGCGGTGCGTGAAACGGCGGCCTATGGCGGGGCGGAGGCCAACCGGGTGAAGTCGCTGGGCCGTGCCGGGATGGGGCGTTGCCAGGGACGCTATTGCCAGCTTGCGGCTGCTGACCTGATCGCCGAAACCGGGGGACTTGCGCATGCCGGGGAGGTGGGGCGACTGCGGGCGCAGGCCCCTGTCCGCCCAACGCCGATCCGCGCCTTGCTGGAGGAGGAATGATCCGAGGCAGGGGCCTTTCCGGCAGGCCCCCGCCGCTGCATCCCTGAACATGTTTCTTGATATTTAAAACATCACTAGGTATATTCTGAACATAGTTACAGACGTATCAGCGTGGTGTGCAGGATGATCACGGCTTCGCAGATGCGCGCCGCTCGGGCGCTCCTGGGGATCGACCAGAAGACACTTGCCGAAATGGCCGGGCTGTCCGTCCCGACCATTCAGCGCATGGAGGCGAGCGACGGAAATGTGCGCGGCGTGGTCGACAGCCTGACCAAGGTGGTCGATGCCCTCACCCAGGCCGGAATCGAACTGATCGGCGAGAATGCGCAGAGCATCGCCGGCGGCCGAGGCGTCCGGTTGAGGGCACCGATGGAAAAACTCTGACGCCACACCCGATCGAACCTGCGACGGCGACCGCCGACCTGATGCCGACGATCCCGCCGCCTTATTGAAGGCCGCCGGACAGATGACAGCCCGAACCGAACCGATTTCCCAGCCCCATATCTCCAAACCTCGTCAGCCTACCTTCGCCGAATTGTTCACCCCGAAGCTCGTCACGATTCTGCGCGAGGGGTATGGATTATCGAATTTCCGCGCCGACGCGATTGCCGGGCTGACGGTGGCCGTCGTTGCGCTTCCGCTGTCCATGGCGATCGCCATCGCCTCCGGCGCGTCGCCGGCCCAGGGGCTCCACACCGCGATCTTCGGTGGCTTTCTGGTGTCCGCTCTCGGCGGCAGCCGGTTTCAGATCGGTGGCCCCGCCGGCGCCTTCATCGTGCTGGTCGCCGCCACGGTCCAGGCGCACGGCATGGACGGGCTGATCCTCGCCACCATGCTGTCCGGCCTGATGCTGGCGGCCATCGGCTTTCTCCAGTTGGGCACTTACATCAAGTTCATGCCCTATCCGGTGACGGTCGGCTTCACCGCCGGCATCGCCGTCATCATCTTCGCCAGCCAGATCAAGGATCTGCTCGGCCTGTCCCTGGGCGTACCGGAGCCTGGGCCGCTGCTCGACAAGCTGCCGGTGCTGTGGTCGAGCCTGCCGACGGCGAAACCTGCGGCGGTCGGGCTGGCGCTGGCGTCGATCGGCATCATCACCGGGTTGAAAATCCTGCGGCCCCATTGGCCGGGCATGCTGATCGCGGTCGCCGGAAGTGCGGCCGTGACCGCCGGCCTCGGCCTGGAGGTCGCGACGATCGGCACCGATTTCGGCGGCATTCCGCCGGGCCTGCCGATGCCGAGCCTGCCGGCCATCACCCTGGACAAGATCCAGGCGGTTCTGCCGAGCGCCGTGTCGTTCGCGCTGCTCGGCTCCATCGAATCGCTGCTCTCGGCGGTGGTCGCCGACGGCATGACCGGGCGCCGCCATCGCTCCAACTGCGAACTGGTCGGGCAGGGTGCCGCCAACGTTGCTTCGGCGCTGTTCGGCGGATTCTGCGTCACCGGCACCATCGCCCGCACGGCGACCAATGTCCGCGCCGGTGCCCACGGGCCGGTTTCCGGCATGCTGCACTCCGCATTCCTGCTGGTCTTCGTGCTGGTCGCGGCGCCGCTGGCCAGCTTCATTCCGCTCGCCAGCCTCGCCGGCGTGCTGGCGGTCGTGTCCTGGAACATGGTCGAGAAGCCCGCCTTCGCGCTGCTGCTGCGCTCCTCGCGCGGGGACGCCGCGGTGCTGCTGTCGACCTTCCTGCTCACCATCTTCCGCGGTCTGTCGGAAGCCATCGTCATCGGCTTCGCGCTCGGCTCGGTGCTGTTCATCCATCGCATGTCGAAGGTGACGGCGATCGAGAGCCAGACCCCATTTGTTGCCGAGGATCGGCCGGACGGTGCCTCCTCCGCCCGCACGCCCTATGATGAGGCCGCCGCCGATCCCGATGTGGTCATCTACCGCATCTCCGGCGTATTCTTCTTCGGCGCGGCGGCCTCCATCGGGTCGGTGCTCGACCGTATCGCCGACACGCATCGGGTGCTGATTGTCGATTTCAGCGCCGTGCCATTTCTCGATTCCACCGCCGCCAACACGATCGAAGGGCTCGCGCACAAGGCGGCCAGGCGCGGCGTGAAGGTGATCCTGACCGGGACCAGCCACGCGCTGCGGCAGGACCTGTTCAACCATGGGCTCAAGCCGCCGCTCGTCGCCTACGAACGGACGATCGAGGTCGGCCTGCGCAAGCTGCGGCGGAGCGATGGGCGTATGACCGCCGGGGCCGGCTCATCCATCGAGACTTGGCGGGGCAACGAAGGGTAGGATCGCCTGTTGTCCGGCACGGGAGGCGGGCACCGTGCAAGCGGTGCCCGCTCCACGGCAAAGGGGGCGTCATGAGAAAGCTGCTGATCGCACTGGCCGTCATTGTCGGTATGGTCGTCGTCGCGGTGGCCGCTCTGCCCTTTGTCCTGACCGGGGATTTCATTGCCCAGCGCGTCGCCGCGGCGGTGAAGGAGCGCACCGGCCGCGATCTCGATCTCCGGATCGCCTCGGTATCGCTGTTCCCGCGGCTGAAGGCAGCAGTTGCATCGGCGGCCCTGTCCGATGTGCCCGGCAGCGGACGCCCGCCGATGGTGGAGGTTGGGAGCGCCCAGCTGGAAATGCCGCTGTGGCCTCTGCTTCACGGCATCGTGGAGTTGGAGCGCCTGCATGTCGACGGCCTGCGGGCCAATCTGGTGGTGGATGCCGGTGGGCGCGCCAATTGGGATTTTCGCGGAAAAGGCGCGGTCCAGGGCAGCCAGCCTGCCGGGCCGGACGAAGGGAGGCCCCAGGAGCTTCTCGACTTGCGTTTCGGCGACGTGCGCATCAGCAATGTGGCGGCCAGCTACACCGACCAGCGGTCCGGTCAATCCATCGCCCTGTCGGATGGGTCGATCGTGGTGGCTATGCCCGATCTCGACACGCCGGCTCATATCGAAGGCCATGCCGCGGTCAATGGCCGCGCGCTGACCCTGACGGCCCAGCTCGACTCCCCGCGCGCGCTGGCCGCGGGCAAGCCTACTTCAGCGCGCGGGCAGCTGGCGTCCGACCTGTTCGAGGTCAAGCTGGATGCGAAACCGGAGGCCGACGGCCGTACCGGCGGGCCGCTGACGGCGTCGGTGCCGGACCTTCCCGCACTGGCCGGGTGGCTGGGGGTTCCGAATCCGGGGACGCTGCCGGTGCGGACTGTCCATCTCACCGGCAAGGCCGGGCTCGGTGGGCCGCAGGTGTCGCTGGACGATTTCAATCTGGCGCTCGACGACGCCAAGGCGAGCGGCGCGGTGCGTGTCGACTGGTCGGGCAAGGTGCCGGCGGTGACGCTGCGGGCGTCGGTCGATCCGATCGATCTCGACCGATTTCTTCCCACCCAAGCCCCGGCTGCGCCAACTCAGGGACCTGCGCCGGCTTCTGCGGACACCGGATGGAGTGACGAGCCGATCGACGTTTCACCGTTGCGGCGTCTGAACCTGGATGCGGTCGTCGACAGCAAGGGGACCAAAATCCGGGGCATCGGAATTGGGCCCACCCGGACCAGCATCACCCTTCGGGACGGCGTTCTGGCGGTCGATATCCCGGACATTCCCGCCTTCGGTGGCCATAGCAGCAGCGGACTGAAGGTGGACGCTACGAAGCAGCCGACGAGCTACGCGCTGAAGACGTCCGCCAACGGCCTGCAGGCCGAACAGGTGCTGGCGACCTTCGCCGGGACCAACGTGATCCGCGGCATCACCGCGCTGGACATCGACGTGACCTCGGCCGGCGGAAGCCAGAAGGCGCTGGTGTCCGCCCTGATGGGCACGACCCACATCCTGTTCCGCGACGGTGCGTTGCGGGGGATCAACATCGCGGCCATCCTGCGCGATCCGGTCGCCGCCGCCACCGGGCGGATGCAGGCCGCTGCACGCGAAACCGACTTCGCCGAGTTCGGGGGCAACTTCCGCCTCGATCACGGGGTGGCCCGCACCGGCGACCTGCGCATGCTGGCGCCGATCTTCCGCGTGGAGGGGGCGGGCACGGTATCGCTGCCAGATCGGCGGCTGGATCTCCGCCTCGAACCGACGGTGACGTCCAGCCTGAAGGGGCAGGGCGGGCAGTTCGAACAGGCCGGCGTGATGATCCCCGTCCTGGTGACGGGGAGTTTCGGCGCACCCTCGATCGAGCCCGATTTCAGCGGGGTCGCCCTATCGGCAATCAAGGACCCGGCCAAGGCCGCAGAGGCAGTGAGGCGCCTGAAGGAAGGCGCCTCACCGGCCGACATCCTCGGCGGCTTCCTCGGCTCAGGGAATTCCGGGAACGCCGGCGGCACCGACAAGCCGGCGGGAAACCTCCCCCTGCCGATTCCGGGCGGTCAGTTGCCGCCGGCCCTGAAGGACCTGTTCGGCCGGTAAAGCGTCCCGGTCGGCAACCGGATGCCGTCAATCGAAGCCGAAGCCCTGGTCCTTCATGTAGATGTTCTTGACCTTGCACCAATCGACGCTGAACTTCTCCGATTCATAGCCGATCCAGTCGACCTTGAAGGGCACGACGCAGTTGCCTTCGTTACTGCCCCAGTCCATCTCGGCGGATTCGCCGGGCTTCAGCTTGA
>NZ_CAMLJP010000137.1 GCF_946480385.1 uncultured Azospirillum sp. | reverse complement strand
CCGGCCCCCGGTGGGTCGAGCGGCCCGGCCAATGCTCCGGCTGCCAACGCGCCGCTGGCGCCGCTCGGCCCCATCGACAACCAGGAACTGCTGCAGCATTTCGCCGAGCGCCGCGCCGAGATCGAGCGCCGCACCAAGGAGATGGAACAGCGCGAAGCCCTGCTGGCCGCCGCCGAGAAGCGGATCGAGCAGAAGGTGGCGGAGATGGAGAAGACCAAGGCCGACATCCAGAAGCTGATGGCCCAAGGCGACGAGAAGCAGTCGGCCCAGCTGGAAAGCCTTGTGAAGATCTACGAGACGATGAAGCCGAAGGAAGCCGCCCGCATCTTCGAGGAGCTCGACATGCCTGTTCTGCTGGGCGTGATCCAGAAGATGAAGGAACAGAAGACCGCCCCGATCCTGGCCGCCATGGACCCGGTCAAGGCCAAGGAGGTCACCTCGGCCCTGGTCGAACGCCGCGTGCCGCTGTCGGCGACGGTCACGGCGCCGAAGTAGAGCCGATCTTATTCGGTTAGGTTAGCCCCCCACCCTAACCCTCCCCCGCTGGGCGGGGGAGGGGATCAAGTGCTTGTTCGAAAAGGCTGCGGCAGTCCCTCCCCCGCCCAGCGGGGGAGGATAGGTGGGGGTCTAACTTCCCCACCCGTAATCCCGAACCCCTCACATGAACCGGTTGTTCTTCGGGAACCCGTTCGGCGGCATCTTGCCCTGGCCGGCACGGTCGCCCATCCAGCCGGTCAGATCGGTGACGGTGAAGTTGCGCTCGCCATTCTTCCAGCTCAGGCCCTCGGCCAGCGTGAAGGTCTTCACGTCGGCGACGCTGGCGTCCTTGTACTTCTGAAGCTGGACGCCCTTGCCGCGGGTCATCACCGGCACCTGCTCCAGCGGGAAGACGAGCATCTTGCGATTGTTGCCGATGATGGCGACGGTGTCGCCGGTCACCGGATGACAGATGCGGGCGGACTTGCCGTCCTCCAGGTTCAGCACCTGTTTGCCGGCGCGGGTCTGGGCCAGCACTTCCGCCTCTTCCACACGGAAGCCGCGGCCATCCTCCGACACCACCATCAGGGTGCGGCCGGGCAGGTGGCGGAACAGGTCGACGATGTCGACGTCGTTGCCGAGGTCGATCATCAGCCGGACCGGCTCGCCGAAGCCGCGGCCACGCGGCAGCTTGTCGACGCCGATGGTGAAGAACTTGCCGTTGCTGGCGAAGACCAGAAGCTTGTCGGTCGTCTCGCACCGCTCGATGAAGCCGCGCGAATCGCCGTCCTTGTACTTCACGTCCTCCGCCTCGGCGTCGGTCAGATGGCCGCGCACGGTGCGGATCCAGCCCTTGGCGGAGCAGATGACGGTCACCGGCTCGCGCTCCACCAGCGCGTCCAACGGCACCTCGATCACCGCCGGCGCGTCGGCCACGTCGGTGCGCCGCTTGCCGAGCGCGCCGCTGCCGAACTTCTTCTTGATCTCGGCGACGCCCTCGGCGATCCGCTTCCAGCGCAGGGCCTCGTCGCCCAGCAGCTCCAGCAGGCCGTTCTTTTCCTTGGTCAGGGCGTCGTGCTCGCGCCGGATCTCCATCTCCTCCAGCTTGCGCAAATTGCGCAGGCGCATGTTGAGGATGGCGTCGGCCTGCACGTCGGTCAGGGTGAAGGCGCGGATCAGCTCCTGCTTCGGCTCGTCCTCCTCGCGGATGATGCGGATGACCTCGTCCAGGTTCAGATATGCGGCGAGATAGCCGCCGAGAACCTCCAGCCGGTGGTCGATCTGCTTCAGCCGGTGGTTGGACCGGCGGACCAGCACCTCGTGCCGGTGGTCGAGGAAGGCCTGCAGCACCTCGCGCAGGTTCATCACCCGCGGCACATGGTCGGCGCCCAGCACGTTCATGTTCAGCGAGAAGCGGATTTCCAGGTCGGTCGCCTGGAACAGCGAGGCCATCAGCACCTCGGGATCCACGTTCCGGCTCTTCGGCACCAGGACGAGGCGGACATCCTCCGCCGATTCGTCGCGGACGTCCTCCAGCAGGATCAGCTTCTTGGCCAGCAGCAGTTCGGCGATCTTCTCGACCAGCCGGGCCTTCTGCACCTGATAGGGCATCTCGGTGACGACGATCTGCCAGGTGCCCTGGCCCAGCTTCTCCACCTCCCAGCGGGCGCGCAGGCGGAAGGCGCCGCGGCCGGTGCGGTAGGCCTCGATCACATTCTGCCGCGACTCGACCAGCACGCCGCCGGTGGGGAAATCCGGGCCGGGCATGAAGCCGACCAGCGTCTCGATCGATGCGTCGCGGTGCTTGATGAGGTGGCGCAGCGCGTCGCAGATCTCGCCGACATTGTGCGGCGGGATGTTGGTCGCCATGCCGACGGCGATGCCGCTCGACCCGTTGGCCAGCAAATTGGGGAAGTTGGCGGGCAGGACCGCCGGCTCGTCGCCGTCGCCGTCATAGGTCGGGCGGAAATCGACCGCGTCCTCGTCGATGCCCTCCAGCAGCGCCTTGGCGACCTCGGTCAGGCGGGCTTCGGTGTATCGCATCGCCGCGGCGTTATCGCCGTCGATGTTGCCGAAATTGCCCTGGCCGTCGACCAGCGGATAGCGGACGGAGAAGTCCTGCGCCAGCCGCACCAGCGCGTCGTAGACGGAAGTGTCGCCGTGCGGATGGAACTTGCCGATCACGTCGCCGACGACGCGGGCCGACTTCTTGGGCGGCGTCGTCGGTTCCAGCCGGAGCTGGCTCATGGCGAACAGCAGTCGCCTGTGCACCGGCTTCAGCCCGTCGCGCACGTCGGGCAGCGAGCGGGACATGATGGTGGACAGCGCGTAGCTGAGATACCGCTCGCCGAGCGCGTCGGCCAGCGGCTTTTCCAGAACTTCGGAGGCGGGGTTTTGCGGCTTCATGATGATGGGGTCTAGCAGTTTCAGGCGGAACGCGCTACCGCGTTCGCGTAACGTTCTCTCAAGCGTTCACGCGCGGGCGGCAGCGGCCCGTTCAGCACGTGGCGTTCCAGGAAATGCGCGGTCAGCCGCAGCCCGTCGGCCACCGCCGCCGGACCACCGCCGCCGCGCCCGGCCAGGAAGTCCGGCAGGGGAAGCAGCCGGTCGCGATAGGGCTCCCCCACCGACGCGGTCACCGCGCGGCCGGTGCGCGGACTGACGTAAGCCAGATAGTCATTGGCTCCCGACACCGCGCAACGGTCGAGGTCGAGGCCGAATCCAAGCTCCGCCAGCAGCCCGATTTCCCACCGCACATAGCTCTCGGCCCAGGCCGGGTGGTCGAGCAGGTCGAACAGGGCGAGCAGCCCGTCGAACAGGGCAGGGTGCGCCTCCCGTTCCGGCAGGGCCGCCTCCACCAGCGCGCAGGCGCTGATGAGCGCGGCCAGGGCCTGCGCGTCGTCGAAGAAGTTGGCGGCATAGCCCTTCACCGGCTCCAGGGTGAAATGACCGAGATGTTCCGGCAGACGGCCGCGCCAGCGGGCGTGGACCAGCGTCCCCGGTTCAAGCGTGCCGCGCTGGCGTGCCGACCGGCCGCCCATCACCATGCCGGCATGGCGGCCGTGCTCGCGCGTCAGCAGAGTCGCGACGGCGGACCCCTCCCCCTGGGGGCGGGTGGACAGAACGATTCCCTGATCGGACCAATCCATCGGTGCCGGCTTCGGATGAGGTGGCGAGCTATCCTAATATAGGAAAAAATTTCGCAGAAGGAACCCTCGGCAATCGGGATATCCGACCTGCGACAAGCATTTATGGTTTCTTCACCAAAACGCTCCTACAATCGGAGGCTCAACGGTGGGAGGCCCCACCAATCGCTGACCGCCGACGGGTCCGACGAGGGGTCTTGAACACCAACATCGACCGATATCTGCTGGCGGAAAAGGCCGGAACCGAAGGCGTCTGGGATTGGGACCTGCGTAGCGACACGCTGTATCTCTCCCCCCGCTTCAAGGAGTTCCTCGGGCTGCCGCCGGGCGATTCAGGCCGCGAATCAAACCGGCCGAACGACTGGCTGTCGCTGGTCCACCCGGAAGACGTCGACTGGCTCCATGCCTCGTTCGAGGCGCAGATGGTCGGGCTGTCCGTTCCCTTCCAGATCGAACACCGTGTCCGCCGCGCCGGCTCCCCCGCCGCGGCGAAGCCGCACTGGCGCTGGCTGGTCTGCCGCGGCATGGCGGTGATGGACGATTCGGGGGAGCCGATCCGGCTGGTGGGATCGGTCGCCGACATCACCGACCGCAAACATGCCGAACAGGAGTTGCGGCGCAGCGAGGAACGCTATGCGCTCGCCGCCGCGGCCAGCAACGACGGCCTCTATGACTGGGATCTGGTCACCGACCGCATCTATTACTCGCCGCGCTGGGCGTCGCTGCTCGGGCTGTCGCCGGCCGAACTGACCGACAGCCCGCAGGAGTGGCTGGGCCGCATCCTTCCGGCCGACCGGGCGATCCTGACCGACGCGATGGCGGCACTCGGTCGTGCGGAGACCGAATCGGAGGGCGAGGCGGCTTTCCAGGTAGAATACCGCATGCGCAACGCCGCCGGGGCGATCCGTTGGATGGCCTGCCGCGGCATCGCCGTGCTGGACGCCGACGGCAAGCCGACCCGGCTGGTCGGCAGCCAGGCCGACGTGACCGACCGCAAGACCGCCGAACAGCGCCTGCGCCAGAGCGAGGAGCGCTATGCCCTTGCCGCCGCCGGGGCCGCCGACGGGCTGTGGGACTGGCACATCGACAGCGGCGAGGTCTATTACTCGCCGCGCTGGAAGGCGATGCTGGGCTTCGAGGAGGCGGAGATCGCCGGCTCCATCGACGAATGGTTCCAGCGGGTCCTGCCGGGCGACCTGGACGGGCTGCGCACCGCGATCAACCTGCACCTGACCGGCGAACGCCCGCACCTTCAGCATGAATTCCGCATCCGCGACAAGGCCGGGCGGGAGATGTGGATGCTGGTGCGCGGATTGGCAGTCCGGAATGAGAAGGGCTGCGCCGTCCGCATGGCCGGCTCGATGACCGACATCACCGCGCGCAAGAAAGCCGAACAGCAGATCCTGTTCAACGCCGTCCATGACAGCATGACCGGCCTGCCCAACCGCACGCTTCTGCTGGACCGCATCGGGCAGGCGCTGGACCGCAACCGTCGCGCCGGCGCCCGGCCCTTCGCCACCATCATCATCGACCTCGACCGCTTCAAGGCGATCAACGATGCGCTCGGCACCAGCGCCGGCGACCGTGTGCTGCGCATCGTCTCCAGGCGCCTCGATGCCAGCCGCCGCGTCGGCGACACGCTGGCTCGGCTGTCGGCCGACGAGTTCGCGGTGCTGGTGGACGAACTGGACGATGCCGGCGATGCGCTGGAGGCGGCGGAGCGGATGGCACGCTCCATCTCGCGGCCGGTCACGCTGGAGGAGGGGCGCGACGTCGTGCTGACCGCTTCCATCGGCGTGGCGCTGAGCCAGACCGGCTACGACCGGGCGGAGGACATGCTGCGCGACGCCAGCCTCGCCATGTACCGGGCCAAGAGCGGCGGGCGGGCGCGCATCGACGTGTTCGACGCCAATCTGCGCCGGCAGGCGATGGCCGCCATGCGGATGGAGGCCGACCTGCGCGCGGCCCTGGAGCAGGGCCAGCTCTGCCTGCACTACCAGCCCATCGTCCTGCTGGAGACCGGCGCCATCGCCGGTTTCGAGGCGCTGATGCGCTGGAACCACCCCGACCGCGGTCTGGTCTCTCCCGCCGAGTTCATCCCGCTGGCCGAAGAGACCGGCCTGATCGCGCCGATGGGCCGCTGGGCGCTGGGCGAGGCGGTGCGGCAGCTGGCGGCGTGGCAGGCGCGGTTCCCCCGCGCCACCCCGCTGTTCATGAGCGTCAATGTCTCCACCCGCCAGTTCCGTGACGACGACATCGTCGGCGCGGTGCGTGACCTGCTGGACGCGGTACCGATCCCGCCCTCCAGCCTGAAGCTGGAGTTGACCGAAAGCCTGCTGGTCCAGGATCCGGACGAATGCCGGATGCTGATGCAGAGCCTGCGCGACATGGACGTCCGCCTGTCGATCGACGATTTCGGCACCGGCTATTCCTCGCTGGCCTATCTGCACAAGCTGCCGGTCGACGTGCTGAAGATCGACCGCAGCTTCGTCCGCGCGGTGTCGACGGGGGAGGGCAACGCCGCCATCGTGCAGGTCATCGCCGGCCTTGCCACCATTTTGCGGCTGGATTGCGTGGCGGAAGGGGTGGAAACGGCGGACGAAGCGGTGTATCTGCGCGATCTGTGCCAATACGCCCAGGGCTATCACTTCGCCCGTCCGGCCCTGCCGGAGGCGGTCGAGCGGCTGCTGGCCGCCGAGGACGCGCACATCGCCCTGCCAGCACCGGTGTAAGCCGTTGCGAGCCTGGAGTGCGATCGTTTCAGACGGAATCGTCTGAAACGTGAATCGCACGGAAAATCAAACGGCCAGAGTCCATCGGATGCTGGGTGAGCATCCGGTGGACTCTGGCGATTTGGAGTTTGCCTGATGTCCGACCGCACCTGCGGTGAATGCACCCTCTGCTGCAAGTTGATGGGCGTGCCCGAGCTGAAGAAGCCCGCCGCCAAATGGTGCGCGTCCTGCGACCAGGGCAAGGGCTGCTCGATCTACGAGGAGCGGCCGCAATCCTGCCGGAACTTCCAGTGCTTCTGGCTGATGGACGAGAATTTCCCCGACGAGTTCCGCCCCGACCGCATCCACGCGCTGGCCGCCTTCAACGACGTCAAGGACAGCTGCGTCCTCCATGTCGATCCCGCCAAGCCGCGCGCCATGGGCAGCCCCGAGGTGCAGGCGCTGACCGACGCGCTGCTGAAGGTCTATTCCAAGGTGTTTTTCCTGTGCGGCAAGGAAAGCGCGATGATGCAGCGCTGACGGCCGGGGCGCCTTGACGCCCCGGTTCCTTTACCGTTGAAGTCCGCTGTTGTGGACGCTCACCGCGTCCTCGATGCCGGCCGCCAGTATGCGGGCGACGCAGTCGTATCCGACGTCGTTCTGGTGGACGCCGTCGGGTCCGATCAGGTCGGCCATGGTCATCCCGCGGCTCTCCACCAGCGACCGCATGACGTCGAAGCGGTGGAACAGGCCGATGTGGTTGTCGGTGGCGATCCCGGTGATGCGGCTCAGCATCGGGGCGACGCCGGCCTTCTCCAGCATCTTCGGAGCGTATTGCAGGTCCATCAGCACCACATCGACCCCGGCGGCGCGCAGCCGCGCCACGCCCCGGCGGATGGAACGCTCGCTCAATCCCTGGTCGCCGTCGCGCAAAACCGTGTTGGCGCCGACTTGCCAGATCACCAGATCGGGCCTGGCGCTCAGCGCATCGGCCTCGATCCGCTTTTCGGTCTGGTCGTCGGTCTCGCCGTTGATCCCGCGGTTCAGCACCGCGATGTCGGCGTTGCGGAACCGCTCGCTCAGGTAATGGTCGAGCCGGGCCGGATAGGTCTTGTTCTGCGAACTCGCCCCCGCTCCGGCGGTGGAGGAGGAACCGATGGCGACGATCCGGATCGGCGCGCCGGCCGCGATGCGCTGGGCCATCTGCGGCAGGGGCGCCGACAATGCCGCGTCGCTGCGTGGAAGCTGGCAGCGCGCTGCGGGATCGGCGGCAAGGGCCGGAACGGACACCGCCAGGGCGGCGATCACGGACAGGACGCGGACGGCGTACGGCACAACAGGACTCAATTGCTTGCTCCGGTGCGCTCGCCGACCGGCAGGGGCACGATCATCGCCGCGACGCTTTGCGCCAGCAATTGTCCGATGCATTGGTGAACGAATTCATAAGCACGCTGCTTTGCTCTGCTCGATTCGTCGGCGAAATCGACCCGGCCGTCCTCCACCCAGTACCGCATGATGTCGTAGCGGGGAAAATGGAAGACATCGGAACTCTGGGCCAGCCAGGACATGTATGACACGTAGGGAGCGAAGTCGATCAACTGAGCGGTGTGCATGCTGTACTGCATGTCCATGATGACGATGTCGGCGCCGAGGCGTTGAACCTCGGCGATGCCGGCCTGGAGCGCTGCGCCGAAACTTTCCAGGTCCAGGCTGCGCATGGCGTCGACCGTGCCGGTCTGCCAGACGACCAGCGCCGGCCGCTGCTTCTCCACGGCCAGGGTCAGCGGGGCGACCATGGCAGGCGCCGCTTCACCGGGAAGGCTCAGCACGGTGGTATTGACCTCATGGCCGGGCAGGCGGCGTTTCAGCTCGCTTTCCAGCCGGGCGGGATAGCCGACGATGCCCGGCTTGGATGTCGGCTTGGCGGAATGGGCGATCAGGATCGACAACGGACCTCCGGCGGCAAGTCGCGCCGATGCCCGCGGCAGTCCGCCGCCGGGAGCGAGAACCGACTCCGGCACGGCGCAGGTGGGATCGACCGACTGGGCTGCCGCCGGCTGGCCGGCCATGACATGGTCCGGAGAAAGGAACAGCGCGGCCGCCAGCAGGATGGCCGTGACCGTCAGCATCCCTCGCCCCCGTCCTCCCGCCATTCCCCCCTCATGTGCCCATTTTCGTGGTGGCCGCGACCCGGTGGCGCCGCGCCCGTTCCGCCGACTGATACCAGTTCAGGAAGCGCGCCAGCAGCAGCATCGTGGCGATGCCGAACACGGTAACAAGGAACTGTGCGGAAAGCGAGCCGCTGACATGGACGAGCATGGTCTGCCCGGCAAAGGACAGCAGCACTCCCAGGCAGAACACCGGCAGTGATTGCCGGCCGCAGTCGAGCACCGGTGCGGCCAGCGGTCCGCGCAGCCAGGATGCTCCCGCCGGCACCAGCCACAGCATCAGATAGGCCAGGGCGAAGAAGTGCAGCAGCCGCAAAGGGTCGAGGTCGGTCTTGCTGATGGGATAGAGGATCTCCGTCACCCACACCGGGATCAGCGCGTGCAGCGGGGCGAATTTCCAGGACAGCGTCAGGAACAGGCCGGCCAGCAGGACTGCCCCGGCCCCTGCCGCCACCGGCGTCCGGAATCGGGTCAGCACGGCCCGCAGTTCCGGTTGGAACTGCAGTGACGCGCCCAGCACGAACAGGAATTGCCAGGTGAAGGGATTGAAGTACCAGACGCCGCCATCCGGGTATGTCGGCAGGTTCCATCCCCATTGCCGTGCCGCGAGGTACAGCGCGGCGGACCCGGCCAGCACCGCCAGCGGTCGGCGGCGCAGGGCTGGCAGCAGCAGTGGGAAGGTCAGCAGCAGCACGATGTAGAGCGGCAGAACGTCCAGGTTGGCGGGCCGGAACTTCAGCAGGATGGCCTGGGTCAGGGCGGTGACGGGGTCCTGGAAATAACCGGCGATGCCCATCTCCTCCGCGAACAGCGGGCTGTCGAAGGCGCGGGCGGTGTAGGCGATCTGCGTGGTGTAGGCGAAGAACAGGATGATGTAGGTGACGTACAGCGTCCAGCAGCGGTGCAGCACCTGCGCCGCCGCCATCGGCATCCCTTGCCGATCCAGTGTCCGGCCGTAGACCAGGGCCGCGGTGTAGCCGGAGATGAAGACGAAGATTTCCGTCGCGTCGCTCAGGCCGAAGTTGCGCGGGGTCGCCCAGGAGATCTGGTTGGCGGGGATGTGGTTCACGAAGATGAACCACAGCGCCAGACCGCGGAAGAAGTCGAGCCGCAGGTCGCGCGCAGCCGTCTCGTTCCTGCCGTCCGCCGATGTTGCGTCTTTCATGGCCGTCCAACCCGCAAGTGTCTTGCTCCGCCTTCGTGAACAATCCAGCCCGACCGGCGGTCCGCAGCCCACCCGCAAGGGTGTCGCTTTCCAGATCCCCGCCGTGATCCCTGCAAAAGATGGGTGTGCCGCCTCCGGATTCGAGAAGTCGGATGGCATAAGTGCTGCGGATGATTGCCGAGCCGTGGTTGAACGAGACCCGCGGCTTCGCGTCGCAGCGTTAAACCTCTGAAATACAGTCTTCAATTCCCGTTCGCGCTTGATCCCGACCGTTTGCTTCCTGCATAATCCGGTCAGCAAAAGAAAGCTGGGGCGGATCGGCCGGAAGGCCGGCGGCAAGCCCGGATGGACGGGAGGAAACGCACACCAACGTCGGGACGCCATGGAACCGGGCGGATGGCGCAATGCGCCGGTGCCCACCGGTTCCATGGTTTCCCGCGGTGCGCCGTCCGGGTCGGTCGAGCGTGCATCCCACTCATTCCCGCTTTCCCTGCTCACCCGGCATTGCCCGGTCCCGTGAGGGCCCTGGCATGCGCGGGTGCGGGCCGGCATGCCTTGGCAGGGCGTCCGCCGGTCCGGCGATAAGAACGCATAACAGAGAATGGACAAGGGAGCTTCTGCATGAAACGTCGTGCATTTCTGACCTCCGCCGGTGTGGGCGTTGCCGCCAGCACGCTTGCCGCCCCCGCCATCGCCCAGTCCACGCCCGAGATCAAGTGGCGCTGCGCCTCCAGCTTCCCGAAGAGCCTCGACACCATCTATGGCGGTGCGGAGTTCGTGGCGAAGCGCGTGGCCGAACTGACGGACAACAAGTTCCAGATCCGCGTCTTCGCGGCTGGCGAGATCGTTCCGGCTCTGCAGGTTCTGGACGCGGTCAAGGACGGCACGATCGAGTGCGGCCACACCGTCTCCTACTATTACGTCGGCAAGGATCCGACCTTCGCCTTCGACGCGGCGATGCCGTTCGGCCTGAACGCCCGCCAGCAGAACGCCTGGATGACCCATGGCGGCGGCAAGGAGCTGATGGCGGAGTTCTTCGCCGGCCACAATCTGGTCGCCATCGGCGCCGGCAACACCGGCACCCAGATGGGCGGCTGGTTCCGCAAGGAGATCAAGTCGGTCGAGGATCTGAAGGGCCTGAAGTTCCGCATCGGCGGCTATGCCGGCACCATCATGGCCAAGCTGGGCGTCGTGCCGCAGCAGATCGGCGGCGGCGACATCTATCCGGCGCTGGAAAAGGGCACCATCGACGGCGCCGAGTTCGTCGGCCCCTATGACGACGAGAAGCTCGGCTTCAACAAGGTCGCCAAGTATTACTACTATCCCGGCTGGTGGGAAGGCGGCCCGCAGGTCTCCATGATGTTCGGCAAGGACAAGTTCGAGTCGCTGCCGCCGGCCTACAAGGCGGCGCTCCAGGCGGCCTGCTCCGACGCCACGCTGGACATGCTGGGCAAGTACGACGTCCAGAACATGACCGCGCTGAAGCGTCTGGTCGCTTCCGGCACCCAGCTGCGTCCCTTCCCGAACGAGGTGATGCAGGCCTGCTATCAGGCTGCCATCGAAGTGTACGAGGACGAAGCGGCGAAGAACGAGAAGTTCCGCAAGATCTACGACGCGTGGAAGAAGTTCCGCGAGGAGGAGTATCTGTGGTTCCGCGTCGCCGAATACAGCTTCGACCGCTTCGTCTACGCAGCCCCGCCGCTCGAGAAGAAGAAGTAAGAAGTTCTTAGGGTGGGGGAGTCGGCTTCGATTGCCCCCATCCTAAACCTCCCCCGCTCTCAGCGGACCTATGGTCCGCCTGCTGCGTAGCTTTGTGCGAGAGCTTCGCAGGGGAGGGGATAAGCGCTTGGACGGGAGAGGGGCGGCAGTCCCTCCCCTGCGGAGCGGGGGAGGTTAGGTGGGGGCAAATCGAAGCCGACACTTCAAACCTCGATCACCAGCCCGTCATAGGCCGGCTCGACCCCCGCCGGCAGAATCCGCAGCAGGCTGTCGTAATCCATGCTGTTGTCCATGTGGGTCAGATAGGCCCGCCGCGGCTTCACCCGCTCGATCCATTCCAGAGTCAGCGCCAGATGGGCGTGAACGGGATGGGGCGGCTCGATCCGGCCGCAATCGACCATCCAGGTGTCCACCCCCGCCAGCGCCTCGAACGCGCGGTCGTCCAACCGCACCACGTCGGTCGAATAGGCGAAGCGGCCGAACCGGTAGCCGACCGTCCGCATATAGCCGTGGTCCTGCTCGAACGGCGTCACCTCCAGCCCCTTCACGCTGAAGGGCCCGGCAATCCGATGCGTGTTCAGCACCGGCCGGTAGAAGGGATAGCCCTCCGGCAGCGGATCGAAGCAGTAGGGGAAGCGGACCTCGATGTCCCGCAGATGCTCATCCCAGCCATAGGCGTCGATCGGCGCATGCATGTGCCGGCAGATCTCGCGCAATTCGTCGATGCCGTGGCAATGATCTGCATGCTGGTGGGTCCACAGCACGGCATCCAGCCGCGCGCAGCCGCTATCCAGCAACTGCTGCCGCAGGTCGGGGGAGGTGTCGACCAGCACCGACACTGTGCCGCTCTCCACCAGCACCGACGGGCGCATGCGGCGGTTCTTCGGATTGGCGGGATCGCAGCGGCCCCACTGGCCGCCGGGTATGCCGGCGATCACCGGCACGCCGCGTGACCCGCCGCAGCCGAGGACGGTCACGCGCATCGCGCCGGGTGATGCGCCGTCTACCGTCATGCAGCAGCCTTGTCGAACAGGCGGAAGAAATTGTCGGTGGTGACCCGCGCCAGTTCCTCCGCCGACACCCCCTTCACTTCCGCCACGCAGGCCGCGGTGTGGGCTACGTAAGCCGGCTCGTTGCGCTTGCCGCGGAAGGGGATCGGCGCCAGATAGGGCGCGTCGGTCTCCACCAGGATGCGGTCGAGCGGCACGTCCTTCACGATGGCGCGCAACTCTTCCGACTTCTTGAAGGTGACGATCCCCGACAGCGACAGGGTGAAGCCGTATTCCACCGCCTCTTCCGCCAGCGCCCGGCCGGAGCTGAAGCAGTGCAGCAGCCCCTTCACCTTTTGGCCGGCCGCTTCCTCCTTGACGATGCGCATGGTGTCGTCGTCGGCGTCGCGGGTGTGGATGATCAGCGGCAGGCCGGTCTCCAGGCTGGCGCGGATGTGCCGGCGGAAGCACTCCTGCTGCTGGTCGCGCGGGCTCTTGTCGTAGAAATAGTCGAGTCCCGTCTCGCCCAGCCCGATCACCTTGGGATGGCGCGACAGCTCCACCAGCTTGTCCACGGTGGTGATGGCGAACTCCTCCGCCGCCTGATGGGGATGGACCCCCACCGAGCAGAGGATGTCGTCATAGCGTTCCGCCACCGCCAGGATGCGGTCGAACCGGCTGATGTAGGTGCAGATGGTGACCATCCGCCCGATGCCGGCCTGCCGGGCGCGGTCGACGATCGCGTCCAGTTCCTCGGCGAAATCGGGAAAGTCGAGATGGCAATGGCTGTCGACGAGCATCAGGGAACTCAGGCCTTCGGTTCTTCGACGTAACGCGGGAAGACGCCCTGCGGCGTCGGCAGCGGCGTGCCGGCGGCGAGCGCCCCCGACGGACCCAGCGTGCCGAAGCCGCGCGCGTCCGGTCCCAGAGCCAGCAGGTCCAGGATCTTGGCGGAGCTGTCGGGCATCACCGGCTGGGTCAGGATCGCCAGATGACGGATCGTCTCCGCCAGCACATACAGCACGGTCGCCATGCGCGCCGGGTCGGTCTTCTTCAGCGCCCACGGGGCCTGTTCGTCGACATAGCGGTTGGCGTCGCCGACCACCGCCCAGATGGCATCCAGCGCCTTGTGGAAGGCCTGCGCCTTGAACTCCGCCCGGACGATGTCGAGCATGCCGTAGGCCGAGCCGAGCAGGGCGTTGTCAGCCTCGGTGAAGGCCCCCGGCGTCGGCACGGCGGCGCCGCAGTTCTTGCCGATCATCGACAGGACGCGCTGCACCAGATTGCCGTAATCGTTGGCGAGGTTGCCATTGATCCGGTTGACCATCTGCTTGTGCGAGAAATCGCCGTCATTGCCGAACGGAACCTCGCGCAGCAGGAAATAGCGGGTCTGGTCGAGGCCGTAGGTGTTGACCAGAGTTTCCGGCGCGATGACGTTGCCCAGCGACTTCGACATCTTCTGGCCTTCGATCGTCCACCAGCCATGGGCGAACACCCTCTTCGGCGGCTGCAGGCCGGCGGCCATCAGGAAGGCCGGCCAGTAGACGGCGTGGAAGCGCAGGATGTCCTTGCCGACCATGTGCAGGTCGGCCGGCCAGTACTTGGCATACTCGCCCGCCGTGTCGGGATAGCCGACGGCGGTGATGTAGTTCGCCAGCGCGTCGAGCCAGACATACATGATGTGGGCGTCGTCGCCCGGCACCGGGATGCCCCACTTGAAGGTGGTGCGGCTGACCGACAGATCCTTCAGCCCCGACTTGACGAAGGACATCACCTCGTTGCGCTTGCCGGCCGGCGCGATGAAATCCGGGTTCTGTTCATAGAACTCGATCAGCCGATCCTGCCAGGCCGAGAGCTTGAAAAAGTAGGACGGCTCCTCCACCCACTCGCACTCGGCGCCGGTCGGGGCGATCTTCTTGCCCTCGGCATTGGTGGTCAGCTCGTCCTCGCCATAGAAGGCCTCGTCGCGAACCGAATACCAGCCGGCGTAGGAGCCCAGATAAATCTCGCCGCGATCCTTCAGCACCGTCCACAGCGCCTGCACCGACTTGACGTGGCGCGGCTCGGTGGTGCGGATGAAGTCGTCGTTGGAATAGTTCATCAGCGACACGAGATCGCGGAAATTCTGCGACACCCGGTCGGTGAACTCCTGCGGCGCGATGCCGGCCTTTTCCGCCGACTTCTCCACCTTCTGGCCGTGCTCGTCGGTGCCGGTCAGGAACTTCACGTCATAGCCGTCGAGGCGCATGAACCGGGCGAGGACGTCGCAGGCAAGCGTCGTGTAGGCGTGGCCGATGTGCGGCACGTCGTTCACGTAGTAGATCGGCGTCGTCAGATAGAAGGTCTTCGGCCCGGCCATTTGCGGCACTTTCTTTCAAGTCAGGTTCAACCGGCAGGTTCGAGAAACAACGCTAGGCGGCAGCCGCTTCCAGCGCCGCCAGTGCGTTCAGGACCACCTGCTTGCGGTCCAGGTTTGCGGATTCCGCGCGCGCGAAAAGACGCTGAACCTTTTCCCACACCTCCACCCAACGTTCAAGACC
>NZ_CAMLJP010000136.1 GCF_946480385.1 uncultured Azospirillum sp. | reverse complement strand
CGGCCAAGCCACCGACCACGCCACCCAAAACGGTGCCGGCCGTTTGCTTGTTGGCGCTGACGCCGCCATAGGAATCGCCGTAGCCGGGCTGTGCGCAGCCGGCAAGCGGGGCCGCGAGCAGGCTGGCGGACAGCGCGGCGGCGAGGAAGGGGCTGGCTTTCATGGTGGCTCTCGTCCTGTTGGGTCCTGTTTGGATCGGCACGAAACTGTTCGTTCCTGACGCCATCAACATGGCTGACCCGCATCTTATTCCCGATGCGTGACGCGGTGCCTCGCTTGCCCCTATGATCGTGCCAACGGTTCCACAAAGGAATCGACGACAAGCCCTTGGGAGGGAACGAACATGCTGCCCAACGCGGACAGCTGGGAAGGGGTGTCCCGCGCCTTCGCCTGGCGCGTGCCCGGCCGCTACAACATCGGCGTCGACGTCTGCGACCGCTGGGCGGAAACGGACCCCGGACGCATCGCCCTGATCCACAAGCGGCGCGACGGCGGGACCGAGGAATACCGCTTCTCCGACATCCGCGCCCTGTCCAACCGTTTTGCCAACGCGCTGACGGCGCAAGGTGTCGCGCGCGGCGACCGGGTCGGCATCCTGCTGCCCCAGGCGCCGGAAACCGCGATCAGCCATGTCGCGGTCTATAAGCTGGGCGGCATCGCCGTGCCACTGTTCTCGCTGTTCGGGGTGGAGGCGCTGGAATACCGGCTGGCCAACTGCGGTGCCCGTGCCGTGGTCACCGACGCCGCCGGGGCCGCCAAGATCGCCCAGATCCGCGACCGGCTGCCGGACCTGCGCGCCGTCTTCCGCGTCGACGGGTCCGGTCCCGGCTGCCTGGACTGGCATGGGGTGTGCGACGCGGCGTCCGACAGCTTCATCCCGGCCGATACCGGTCCGGACGATCCGGCGCTGATCATCTACACCTCCGGCACCACCGGCCAGCCCAAGGGCGCGCTGCATGCGCACCGGGTGCTGCTGGGCCACCTGCCGGGCGTGGAGATGTCGCACGACCTGTTCCCGCAGCCGGGCGACCGCATCTGGACGCCGGCCGACTGGGCATGGATCGGCGGCTTGCTCGACGTGCTGCTGCCGGCCTGGTACCATGGGGTGACGGTGGTCTCCCACCGCTTCGAGAAGTTCGACGCGGAGGCCGCCTTCGCTCTGCTGGCCGAGTTCCAGGTGCGCAACGCCTTCCTGCCGCCGACGGCGCTGAAGATGATGCGGGCGGTGAAGAACCCGCGGGCGCGCCACCACATCGACATGCGCTCCGTCGCCAGCGGCGGCGAGACGCTGGGTGCCGGGCTGCTCGACTGGGGCCGCGAGACCTTCGGCGTGACGATCAACGAGTTCTACGGCCAGACCGAATGCAACATGATCGTCTCCTCGGCCGCGACGCTGATGGCGCCGAAGCCCGGCATCATGGGGCGTCCGGTCCCCGGCCATGACGTGGCGGTGATCGACGGCCAGGGCAATCGGCTGCCGCCCGGTCAGCTTGGCCTGATCGCCGTGCATCGGCCGGATCCGGTGATGTTCCTCGGCTACTGGAACAACCCCGACGCCACCGCAGCGAAGTTCATCGGCGACTGGCTGGTCACCGGCGACCAGGGGGAACTGGACGAGGACGGCTACATCCGCTTCGTCGGGCGGGACGACGACGTCATCACCTCGGCCGGTTACCGCATCGGCCCCGGCGAGATCGAGGATTGCCTGATCGGCCATCCCGCCGTCCGCATGGCGGCGGTGGTCGGCGTGCCCGACCCGTTGCGCACGGAGATCGTCAAGGCCTTCGTCGTGCTGCAGGAGGGGGTGACGCCGGACGACGCTCTGGTCGCCTCGATCCAGGAACATGTGAAGACCCGGCTGGCCGCCCACGAATATCCGCGCTCTATCGAATTTCTTGAAAGCCTGCCCATGACCACCACCGGCAAGATCATTCGCCGGGAGTTGAGGAACCGCTTGTAACATCATGACAGAATTGATTTTATTGGCTGCGGCCTTTTTGGCCGGAGCGATGAACGCCGTTGCCGGCGGGGGCAGCTTCCTGACCCTGCCGGCCCTGATTTACGCCGGGGTGCCCCCGGTCGCCGCCAACGCCACAGGCACGGTGGCCCTGCTGCCCGGCTATGCCAGCGGCGTCTATGGCTATCGCCAGGACCTGACGCCGGTCGGCACGCTCAGCCTGCCGCTGCTGTCGGCGGTCAGTCTGGTCGGCGGGCTGGCCGGCGCCGGACTGCTGCTGGTGACGCCGGATTCGGTGTTCCGCGGCATCGTGCCGTGGCTGCTGCTGCTGGCGACCGGTCTGTTCGCCTTCGGCAACATGCTGGCGCAGCGGCTGCGCAGCCTGGGTCTGCACGGCAACGGGGCAATGCTGGGCACGCTGTTCGCCGTCTCGGTTTATGGCGGCTATTTCAATGGCGGGCTCGGCATCCTCCTGCTGGCGCAGTTGAGCCTGTTCGGCATGACCGACCTCAACGCCATGAACGGGCTGAAGAACCTGTTCTCCGCCGTGCTGACAGCCATCGCCGTGGTGGCCTATGCCGCGGGCGGAGCGGTGGAATGGCCGAAGGCGCTGCTGATGGTGGTCGCTGCGGTCGCCGGCGGCTATGTCGGCGCCCGGCTGGGGCGGAAGATCCCCAAGCCGATCCTGCGCGCCGGCATCATCGCCGTCGGGCTGGTGATGAGTGCGGTGTTCTTCCTGAAATGATCGCGCTATAGAGGGCGCTCCCCGCCTTTTGGACCCGCCGCCATGCTGACCGTATCCGATCTCGACCTGTATTACGGCGACGCCCAGGCGCTCGACGGCGTTACGCTGCAGGTGGCGGCGGGGCAGACCACCGCCATCGTCGGCGCCAACGGAGCCGGCAAGACGTCGCTGATCCGCGCCATCTCCGGCATCCTGAAACCGGCGCGCGGCAGCATCCGCTTCAAGGACCGCGAGATCGCCGGCCTGCCCAGCCATGTCGTCTGCGACCTCGGCATCGGGCAGGTGGCGGAGGGGCGGCAGATTTTCCCGACGCTGAGCGTGTGGGAGAATCTGGAGATGGGCGCCGTCATCCCGCGCGCCCGGTCCAGCGCGCGCCAGACCTACGACCGGGTGCTGGACCTGTTCCCCCGCCTGCGCGAACGACTGGACCAGGCGGCCGGAACCCTGTCCGGCGGCGAGCAGCAGATGTTGGCCATCGGCCGCTGCCTAATGGGCAAGCCGGACCTGATCATGTTCGACGAGCCCTCGCTCGGCCTGTCGCCCGCCTTGGTGCAGGAGTTGTTCCGCATCATCCGTTCCCTGGCGGCAGAGGGCATGACGATCATCCTGGTCGAACAGAATGTCGCCGCCTCCCTGCGCATCGCCCAGACGGCCTACGTACTGGAGAATGGCCGAGTGGTGCTGTCGGGCACGGGAGAGGCACTGCTGGCCGACCCGGCTGTGAAGCAGGCCTATCTGGGGCTGTGAGTCCGACACGGCTCCACCGGCGATACCTCCCTTATCCTCCTATCGTTGAATATACGAACCATCTACAGTCCCCCTAAGCTGGCAGTCCAATCAAGACCGGACGGGGACCATGGCGGCAGGCTGCACCAGACGGGCGACATTGCTGGCGGCCGGCGCACTGCTGGCGTCGGGGACGCTGCGGCACGCGGCCGCTGCCGACCTGAAGGTCGTGCGAGCGGGCGTTCTGAAGTTCGGTACGGTCAGTTGGGAACTCGACACCGTCCGCGCCAACGGCTTCGACAAACAGGCCGGGATCGACCTGCAACTGGTGGAACTGGCCGGCAACCCCGCCACCCAGGTGGCGCTCCAGGCGGGCGGGGTCGACATCATCGTTTCCGACTGGCTGTGGGTGTCGCGGATGCGCAGCAAGGGGGAGGCGCTGTCCTTCATCCCTTATTCGACCGCCGTCGGCGCGCTGGTGGTTCCGGCCAAGTCCGCCGTCGCCGGGATCGGTGACCTGCGGGGCAAGCGCATCGGGGTCGCCGGCAGTCCGCTCGACAAGAGCTGGCTCCTGCTGAAGGCCTTGGCCGCCGACCGCTTTGGGCTGTCGCTCGACCGCGATGCCCAACCCTTCTTCGGGGCGCCGCCCCTGCTCAACAGCAAGATCGCCGACGGAGACCTCGACGCCGTGCTGACCTTCTGGCCCTTCGCCGCCCGGCTGGAGGCGAAGGGCATGCGCGTGACCATGACCGTCTCCGACATGCTCGAGGCGCTGGGCCAGCCGGCGACGGTGCCCTCCATCGGCTATGTCTTCCATGAGGAGTGGGCGCGCGCCAACCCGGCCGCCCTCGCCGGATTCCAGGCGGCGACCAACAAGGCGAAGACCCTGCTGGCGGAGTCAGACGCTGCGTGGGACCGGCTCGCTCCGCTGATGCAGGCGGAGGATGACGCCACCTTCCGCACCCTGCGCGACCGCTACCGCGACGGCATCCCGCGCCGCTGGACGGAGGAGGAGCGGGCAGGGGCCGCGAAGCTCTATGCGCTTCTGGCGCGGCTGGGCGGGCGGGAGTTGGTCGGCGACGCGCCCACCATCGCTCCCGGCACCTTCTGGACCGGTGGGGCTTGACCGGTGCGGCGCGTCCTGCTGCCCGCCGTGATGCCTGTTGCGTCGATCCTGCTGCTGCTGGCCGTCTGGCAAGCGGCGGCTCTGACGGTCGGCGGGCGCCTGCTGCCGGGGCCGGTCGTGGTGGCCGAGGCCCTGCTGCGCGAGGCGGAGAGCGGAGCGCTGTTCCATCACATGGGCGTCACGCTGCTGCGTGTGCTGGCCGCCTTCGCGCTCGCCATGTCCATCGGAGTAGGGCTTGGCCTGCCGATGGGACGGTCGCCCTTCGTTGACCGGCTGTTCGGCCCCTGGCTGGTCTTCTTCCTGAACCTGCCGGCGCTGGTGGTCATCGTGCTGGCCTATGTCTGGTTCGGATTGACCGAGGCGGCGGCCATCGGCGCCGTCGCGGTCAACAAGATTCCCAACACGGTGGTTCTGGTGCGGGCCGGTGCCCGCGCCATCGACGAGGGGCTGATCGACATGGCCCGCGTCTACCGCCTGTCGCCCGCGGACCGGCTTCGCCATGTGCTGCTGCCGCAACTCACCCCCACCATCGCCGCGGCTGCGCGGTCCGGCCTGGCGCTGATCTGGAAGATCGTGCTGGTGGTCGAACTGCTGGGCCGCAGCGACGGTGTCGGATTCCAGATCAACCTCCTATTTCAGACCTTCGATGTCGCAGGAATCCTGGCTTACACCATCGCGTTCGTGGCCGTGGTCCAGCTTCTGGAATACGGCGTCCTGCAACCGGTCGAGCGCCACTGCCAGCGCTGGCGGCGGATGCCCGCTGAAGCTTGAGATCCGCTCCAAGCGCTTCGGCGCGGTGGAGGCGGTGCGCGGCCTGACCCTGTCCGCCGCAGCGGGGGAGGTTGTGGCCTTGGTCGGCCCCAGCGGTTGCGGCAAGACGACCGCGCTCGGCATCGTCGCCGGGCTGGACCGCGCCTTCGACGGCGTGGTGGAGGTCGGGGCGCGGCCGGACGGCGGGCCGGCCCGGCTCGGCTATGTCTTCCAGGAACCGCGCCTGCTGCCCTGGCGAACCGTGCGGCAGAATCTGGCGCTGGTCCTGCCGCGTGCGCAGCGCCGCGGCCCGGCGGTCGACGCCATGCTCGACGCGCTGGAGCTGTCGCCCTTCGCCGACCGTTTCCCCACCCAGCTGTCGCTCGGCATGGCGCGGCGGGTGGCGCTGGCCCGCGCCTTTCTGGTGGAGCCGGACCTGTTGCTGATGGATGAGCCTTTCGTCTCGCTGGACGAACCGACGGCGCTCCGGCTGCGCATGCTGCTGTCGCAGTTGCTGGACAGACGGCCGGCCACCGTCCTGCTGGTCACCCACAATCTGCGCGAGGCTCTGGCGCTGGCCGACCGGCTGATTCTACTGGCGCCCTCGCCCGGCCGGGTGGTGGCGGAGGTGCCGGTGACCGTCCCCCGCGCCGCCCGCGACGATGCCACCGTCGAGGCGCTGCGCCACGACCTGCTGTCCCGACCGGAACCGGCATTCCGGCTGCTTGCCTGACCCTTCGCGGCGTGTGGGTTCATTTGCCGCTCGTCCGTTCACGGATGCTGCGGTATCTTGCCTCGGTGCCGGGCAGGTCCGGCGATTGCGGGGTGGCGGAGCCGGATGCTCTTCGGTCGATCGACAGTGCGGCGGGTGCGGAGGCTCGGTCTTGTGGCCGGGATGGCCGCGCTGTTGCTGCAGGTCATCGCCTGGGGCTGGATGCCGCTGGTTCCGGGTGCCGCTAGGGCGGGAGAGACCGCTTCACTGCCGATCTGTTCCTCCGGCGGCCTGACCACCATCCAGGTCGATGCCACCCTTTATGGAATCGGCGAGCTTGGGCTCGCGTCCGATGACGGCGACCCTGAAAAATCGCCGGATCACGCGCCCTCCAGCACCGGCCATTGCCCGCTTTGCCCGCTGGTGGCCGGGCTGGCCCTGCCGCCGCCACCATTGACTGTCGGCCCGACCCTCGCCATGGCCAGCGACAGCCGTCTGCTGCCGGGGGAACGGATCGCCGCCGGCTGGTTCCTGTCGACCCTCCAGGCCCGCGCACCACCGTCGTTCGCCTGATCCCTACGGCTGTTCAGCCATAGCCGTCGCGCGCATCGCCACGCCCGCTCTCCGTCCGGATCGGTGCGCCTGGCGGACTATCCATGCATTCCAACGCGCAATCTTCCAATTCACGCCCCGCGGCACAGCCCGCCGTGGCGGTTCCCCCTGCTGTTCACATCCGCATTCCAGGAGAAGAGTCCATGAAACGCATTCTCGGCATCGCCGCCGCCCTCGTCCTGTTCGGTGCCGTCCCCGCCCTGGCCCACAGCTACAAGGCCGGCCCGATCGAGGTCGGCCATCCCTGGGCGCGCGCCACTGCGCCGTCGGCTCCGAACGGTGGTGCCTATCTGTCGCTGACCAACACCGGCAGCACGGAAGATCGTCTGGTCTCCGCCTCCACCCCGGCAGCGGATAAGGCGGAACTGCACACCCATCTGAACGAGAACGGCGTGATGAAGATGCGGGAGGTTCCGGCCATTCCCGTTGCACCGGGCGAGCAGGTGAAGCTGGCGCCCGGTGGGCTGCACATCATGCTGCTCGGCCTCAAGAAGCCACTGGAGAAGGGCGCCCGCATCCCCATGACCCTGCACTTCGAAAAAGCCGGCACCGTCGATGTCGAGATCGCCGTCGAGGCGGCTGGGCAGAGCGCGCCTCAGAGCGAAGGGCACATGGGCGCCATGGGCGCCGCCGGCCACGGCCACAACGCCGAACCGGCCAAGAAGGAGTGATGCAAAAGGCCGCCGGTGGGGGAACCGCCGGCGGCCTCTCTCTCACAGTATCACGCTCGTCCCGGTCACTCGGCCGGAGCGACTCCCACCGGCTGGGAGAGCTTGGCCGCTTCGGCCGCCTGATAGCGGGGCGACAGCACGCCGAAACGACGTGCCCACCATGCCGTCAGCGGCGGCGTCAGCAGGGCCGTGACCACCACGCTGGTGGCGATCAGTGCCGTGGCCGACGGGGCGACCGGCGCGAAGGTCGGCTCGATCGAAGCGATGATCGGCGGCACCGTCACAGCTGCCCCGGCGGTGGAGGCAGCACCGATGCCGGCCGTGCCGTTGCCCTTCGCCAGCAGGATGTCGGCCAGCACCAGCATGAAGCCGGTGACGACGATCACCGTCAGGCCCAGCACGATGCCCAGCAGTCCGGTGTTGAGGATCGTCGAGAAGTTCAGGTTGTTGCCCAGCGCGAAGGCGAAGAACGGGACCATCACCGAGACGCCCTGGGTGAAGAAGGCCCGCAGGTCCTTGTCCAGGTTGCCCAGCGCGAAGCCGATCAGGAAGGGCAGCAGGGCACCGACCATCGTTTGCCAGGGGAAGGCGGCGAGGCCGGCGATGCCCAGCGTCACCATGGTCATGAAGGGCCCCGATTCCAGGCACATCAGGCAGAAGGCGCCCGCTTCCTCCTTGGTGCCGTATTGCTGCATCAGCGCCATGTACATGCCGCCGTTGGTGTCGTTCATCACCGCGATGATCGCCAGCACCGACAGGCCGGAGAAGAAGCCCGACGTGATGCCTTCCGCTGGGATGAACCACGAGGCGATGACGCCCGCGATCGCGGCGGTGAGGATCTTCACCGACACCAGCACGCCGCTCTTGCGCAGGACCAGCGGCGTTGCCTTCAGGCTGATGCTGGCACCGATGCAGAAGAACCACACCGACAGGATCGGCAGCGTGCCGGTAATCAGGCCGTTGGTGAAGGATCCAAAGAACTTACCCGTGTTGGGAGCGAGCGTATTCAGGCAGGCGCCGAGGAACAGGGGAACGATCATCATCCCGCCGGGGATGCGGTCGATCCGGGATTTGATGTTCATGGCCGACACTCCTTAGAATTTTATCCCGTCGCCGCCGCACCCCACAGGCGTCGGGCATGCTTCAGCGGCCGTCATTTTTGTCAGGACGGCACGCCATGCGCCGTCATGTGCATACTAGTATACAAGTTATGCGGCCACTGTCAAAGCGACTGATTGTCAGCCGCGACACGTTGTCGCGTTTGAAAGGGAAGAAGGAGACGACGGCTCTCCGGACCACAAGAAGGCGCACAAACGCAATCGGCTCCTTCTCAGGAGCCGATTGAAGAGGCGCTTCGGTGGTCGGATTGGACCTGCGGCCCGTCAGCGCGGGCGGTGGCGGGCCAGCGCGTCGGTGATGTCGAGGTCGCGGAACGGCTTTCCGATCACCGGCCGCTCGCGGTGGGCATCGGGAAGCCCCTCCGCCCCATGGCCGGTGGTGAAAATGAAGGGGATGCCGGCGGCGGCCAGACGGTCGGCCACCGCGTCGACCCGCTCGCCACGCAGGTTGACGTCCAGCAGCGCGATGTCGAAGCCACCCGCCTCGATCATTTCCAAGGCGGCGGAAACCGAACCGGCCGGGCCGAGGCAGGTGACGCCCTGGTCGAGCAGGGCATCCTCCAGGCTCATGGCGATCAAGGGTTCGTCTTCGACGATCAGGACAGTCAGGTTCGACAAGTTCGCGTCGGTCACTGCGGGTTCACTCGCGACGACAGAGGGATTACCAGCCGGCATCGCACGCCGGCAGGGTCGAAGGCAAGGGCAACATCGCCTTCCAACTCATGCGCCAGACCGCGCTCGATCAGGCGGGAGCCGAAACCGCGACGGGTCGGCGGCACCACCGGCGGCCCGCCGCTCTCGCGCCAGCGCAGCACCAGCGCGCCCGCGGCGGCGCGGGAGACGGGATGCCCCGAGCCGGCATGGCTCGCCGCCCCATCCCGTGCACCCGGCCCGGCCGGCGGCGTGATCTCCCAATCGAGATCGATGCGGCCGCTTTCTGCAGACAGGGCACCGTATTTCGCGGCGTTGGTGGCGAGTTCATGGAAGGCGAGATGCAGCGACACCGCCACGCCGGTGGTCAGGTTGACCGGCGGGCCGCCGACCCTGACGCGGCCGGCATCGACGTGGGGCTCCAGCGTCAGGGCGGCGATCTCGCTCAGCGTGGCCCCCTGCCAATGACGGCGGGTCAGCAGATCGTGGGCCTGGGCCAGGGCGCGCAGCCGCGACTGGAAGGCATCGGGGAAGGCTTCCACCGACGGAGCGGCGCGCAGGGTCTGCTTGGCGATCGACTGCACCATCGCCAGCGTGTTCTTGACCCGGTGGTTCAGCTCCTCCAGCAGCAGGAGCTGCCGTTCCTCGGCCTTCTTGCGGTCAGTGATGTTGAGCGAAACGCCGGCCAGACCGATCGGCGCGCCGTTCTTGTCGTAGATCGCGCGGCCACGCACCTGGACCCATTGGACGCTGCCGTCAGGCCAGATCGTCCGGTACTCCATGTCCAGCGGCGAACCGCTGCTCACCGCCTGCCGGACCATCGCCTGCTGATGATCGCGGTCGTCGGGATGGACCCGCTCCAGCAGCCGGTCGTAGGTCGGGATCTCCGACGGATCGGAAAGCCCCAGATTGGCGGCGCAGATCGACGAGACACGCAACCGGTTGGTCGCCAGATCGAGTTCCCAGGACCCCAGCCGCCCGGCCTCCAGCGCAAAGCGCAGACGTGCCTCGCTCTCGGCAAGGGCCGCCCGCTTGTCGGTCAACTCGTTGCGGTCGCGCGCCTCCACCAGAGCGCGACGGACGACGACCTGCAGGCGCTCCATGCGCAACTTCACGACATAGTCGGTGGCGCCCTTCTTCAGCGCCTCGATGGCGTTCTCCTCGCCCAGCATGCCGGACACGAAGATGAAGGGGACCCGGGGCAGCCGGTCGCGCGCGATCGCCAGCGCCGACATGCCGTCGAAATCCGGCAGGTCGAAGTCCGACAGGATCAGGTCGTAGGGGCCGCCGTTGGCAATGGCGTCGATGAAGGCCTGCCGCGTCTCGACCCGGTGGATGTCGAACACGTGGTCGTCGATCATCATCAGATGTTCGCGCACCAGATCGGCGTCCATGCCGCTATCCTCCAGCAGCAGGACACGGCACGGGATCGGCCGGCCCGGATCGGCCGGTCCGCCGTCCGCGAAGGGAGAACCGGCGGACTGGCCGGCGGAAGGATCCATCACCTGCGCCATCAGCTGCCGCGCGACCTCCGGGGATGACAACCGGGCGGCGGCTCGTTGAGGATCGCCCAGAAGCTGCCGATGTCGCGGATCGCATCGAAGAACTCCTTGAAGCCGACCGGCTTGACCACGAAGGCGTTCACCCCCAGCCGGTAGCTGCGGACGAGGTCCTGTTCCTCCTTTGACGAGGTCAGCATCACGACGGGAATGGCGCGGGTGCTGTCGTTGGCCTTGATCCGCTGCAGCACCTCAATGCCGTCCACCTTCGGCAGCTTGATGTCCAGGATGATGACGGCCGGATATTTCGGGTCGGTCGGCTTCGCCACTGCCTGCCCATCCTCGCGGAACAGATAGGACAGTGCCTCCGCCCCGTCGCGGGCGACGACGATGTCGTTGGCGAGCTGCGCCTCGGCGAAGGCCTCCAGCGTCAGCTCCAGGTCTTTCGGGTTGTCCTCGACCAGCAGGATCGGTTTCAGCGTGGCCATGGGGCTACCTCGATTCGGCGGCTGCGGACCGCGGCAGGGAGAAATGGAAGGTCGCACCGTGGTCCAGCCTGCCGTCCGCCCAGACCCGTCCGCCGTGGCGCTCGACGATCCGGCGGACATTGGCGAGTCCGATGCCGATGCCCTCGAACTCCTCCTCGCGGTGCAGGCGCTGGAATACGCCGAAGAGCTTACCGGCATAGGCCATGTCGAATCCACGGCCATTATCGCGCACGTAGAACTCGTACGCGTCGGCCGTGGTGCGGCAGCCCACCTCGATCTCCGGTGCGGCGCGGTCGCGGGTGTATTTGATGGCGTTCGACAGCAGGTTCTGCACCACCAGCCGCAGCATGGTGGGATCCCCGTTGACGCTGGGCAGCGGATGCACCGTCCAACGGACGTCGCGGCCCTGCAGGTCCGGCTCCAGCAGGCGCTGCACCTCCTCCACCAGCCGGCCGACATCGACCTCCACCCGCGCCAGCGTGGTGCGGCCGAGCTGCGAGAAATGCAGAAGCCCGTCGACCAGCCGGCCGGCCGAACTCGCCGCCTCGATGATGCTGTCCAGATAGTAGCTCTCCCGCTCGTTCAGCTTGTCGGCAGTGCGGGAACGCAGAAGCTCGGCATAGCTGGTGACGTGGCGGAAAGGCGCCCGCAGGTCGTGCGACACCGAATAGGAGAAGGCGGCAAGTTCGCCGTTGCTGCGGCGAAGCTCCTCGTTCAGGGCGGCCATCTCCTCGGCCTTGCGCAGCACGATGCTGACGATGGCGTTGCGGAAATCGCCGGCCGCCTCGATCTCGCCATGGCTCCAGGGCAGGGACTGGCCGCGCACCGTCTCCTTCCAGGCTTCGAAGGAGTTGCGGGGGGAAAGCCCGCCGCTGGCGCCGAGCGGCTTGTTGGGATCGCCGGCCCAGTCGATGGTCTGCACGATCTCCGGCCGGAACCACAGCAGATAGCTGGGGTGGAGCTGCGAGATGGAGATTGCCAGTAGCCCGCTGGCGGTCCGCTCCATCCCGGCGGCAGCCGGGCTTTCGACCGGAAGCTGGTGGCTTGCGAACAGGTCCTTGATGCCCTGTCCGGCCAGTTCCGCGGCGATGGCCTCGACCACCTCCTGCGGCGGGGTGCGGCCGATCAGCCGGCAATCGCCGTCGAACAGGATCGCGGCGCCGTCGGCATTGACCAGGGCCAGCAGGTCCTCGCGGTCCTCGCCCAGTCCGTCGATGAAATGATCCGCCGCCGCCATGTGGGCGAGCAGCCGCGCCTGGGTGCTCTTCGAACGGATGCGGTGATCGGCGTCCAGCGCCCGTTCCAGCGCGATCATCTGGCTGGACAGCATCTGCCCCAGCAGATCGCAGGCGGTGCGCACCGCGAAGGAGACCTGCCGCGGCTCGGCATGGTGGCAGGAGATCAGTCCCCACAGCCGGTCGCCGTCCATGACCGAGATCGACATGGAGGCCGGCGTGCCCATGTTGCGCATATATTCCAGATGAACCGGCGACACGCTGCGCAGCACGGAAAAGCTGAGGTCGAGCGGCGGCGGATCCCGCCTGTCGGACAGGATCGGAACCGGCTGGTAGCGGGCGTCGGCGATCAGCCGCAGCCGGTTCAGGGCATAGAGCCGCCGCGCCTGCTGCGGGATGTCGGAGGCCGGAAAGCGCAGGCCGCGATAGGAGGGCAGGCGGTCGTTCCCGTCCTCCGCGATGACGGTGCCGTTCCATTGCTCGTCGAACCGGTAGATCAGCACGCGGTCGAAACCGGTCAGCGCCCGCACCTCCTGCGCGGTGATGGCCAGCAGTGCCTCGAAGTCATGGGCTGCCTGCATGCGGCGGATGCCTTCGCGCATCTGCGGATAGAGCGCCTCCAGCGTGCCGACGCCATTGGCCGGAAGTTCTTCCAGCTCCAGGATCACCAGATCGCCGGAGCGGTGGCCGATCGCCTGAAATTCGTCGCCGCCGCGCAGGTGCAGGATGTCCAGCTGCACCGGTTCGGCCGGCGCGGCACGCAGCCCGCGCAGCAGCGAGGCTGTGGACGCCGCGGCGATCAGCTGGTCGACCGGGGTGCCGAACGCCTCGCCGGGCGGCCGGTTCAGAACCGCGCCGGCTTCCGCGCTGGCGCAGACGAGACGAAGACTGTCCGCCTCCATGCCCAAGAGATGGCCGTGCGGCTGGATGCTGCCGGGGATATGAATCGGTTCGCGCGCGCAGGCGTCGAGGTCGAGAGTGCCCGCCATGGTCGGGGGCCACGGTTCAGGTCCGGTTGCAGGCGTCACAGTCGTCCTTTGCTCATCTCGGTCACGCGTCCGACGGGCTTTTCCCGAAGCGGACCCGCTTCAATCGGGCTCCACTGACATATGTCGATAGCTTTCAGCGGCATTCAACATAATCAACGGTATAGAAACCCCGCGTCCGCCGCGTGCACCGCCTTGAGGTGAACGAAGCGACAGCATGGCCCTTTAGACCCTATCCTTTCATTATCATAGGATACGTTTTGCGCTCGTCCTTGGATTTTTCCAGCGCTCGGCTCTTTTATCATACGCCGAAGATCATATACCGCAATCGAGCTTGGATTCGCTTATAAGATCGTATGCCGCAGGGGAATCGGGCCCCTCGGCGGCCAACGACAAGGGTGGGGAAGGGGACGCCATGAAAACCGAGGTGACGCGCCTGCTCGGCATCGATTGCCCGATCGTGCAGGGCGGGATGCAGTGGGTCGGACTGGCCGAACTGGCAGCAGCCGTATCGAATGCCGGCGGGCTGGGCATCCTGACCGCGCTGACCCAGCCGACGCCGGAGGATCTGGCGCGCGAGATCGAGCGCTGCCGCGCGATGACCGACCGTCCCTTCGGCGTCAACCTGACCATGCTGCCGGCGGTGACGCCGCCGCCCTACGAACGCTATCTCGACGTCATCATCGACAGCGGCATCACCATCGTGGAGACCGCCGGCAACAGCCCGCGCGCCTTCGTCGAGCGGATGAAGGCGCACGACATCCGCATCCTGCACAAATGCACCAGCGTCCGCCACGCGCTGAGCGCCGAGCGGGCAGGGGTGGACATCATCAGCATCGACGGGTTCGAGTGCGCCGGGCATCCGGGCGAGGACGACATCCCCGGCCTGATCCTGATCCCGGCCGCGGTGCGGGCTCTTCGCATTCCGGTGATCGCCTCGGGCGGGATCGCCGACGGGCGCGGCATGGCCGCCGCGCTGGCCCTCGGTGCCCAGGGCGTCAACATGGGCACGCGCTTCCTCTGCACGCGAGAGGCGCCGGTGCATGACAGCATCAAGCAGGCGCTGGTCGCGGCGGGCGAACGCGACACCAACCTGATCCTGCGCAGCATGCGCAACACCGCCCGCGTTTTCAAAAACGCCGTGTCGGACGAGGTCGTCGCACTGGAAAAACGCCCCGGCGGCGCACAGTTCGAAGAGGTCCGGCCGCTCGTCGCCGGCCAGCGCGGCCGCACCGCGCTCCAATCCGGCAATGTCCAGGATGGGGTGGTGTCGGCCGGCATGGTGATCGGCCTGATCGACGACATCCCGACCTGCGACGACCTGATCCGCCGCATGGTCGCCAACTGCCGCACCCACCTGCGCCGCGCCCTGGCAATGGCGGAGGAATGACCGGGCAGTGCGGAGCAGGGTCAAACGTTCGGTCAGAAGATCAGCTTCAGGATTCCGGTGACGACCAGCAGGCCGATGATGAAGATGATCAGGATGGCCCAGCCGAGAATCTTGAGCATGATGTCGGTCCTTCAATCGCTTCGTTCGTGACGCCGCCGGTCACCCGGTGACGCCACGGTCATGCTTGGATCAACCGATCCGCAACGAAGCGGTTCCCGCAGGACGGGCAAAGATGTTCAGCGGGCCCCGTGCCGATGGAACCCCCGCCGCCGCGGAATCAAGCTGAAGTGCGACAGCACGTTTTTGTTGATCGGGCATCCCGCTT
>NZ_CAMLJP010000135.1 GCF_946480385.1 uncultured Azospirillum sp. | reverse complement strand
GGAGCAGAAAAGGCCCATCCGGCCTTGACCCGACAAACCCAATCAGAGAGGCTCTTAGCTTTCTGGATAACGAAATTCAGATTATTTTAAACAAGCCGGTGCGCGATAACGAGACCATCTTCGACTTGATGGACGAGATTATTATTCACTGGGAAAAAGATCTAGAAGAGCATTTTGATGAATATAGGCAATACAATTTAATCAAACGAAGCATTGACGATATCGGCAATCTGATTAAATCGATGAATTTGAACCTAGAGGAGTATGAAGAAATTGACAGCAAATCTCCCGTCATATCATATTATGATATGAAATATTATCAATACGCAGATGACTTTTCTGAATTGGGGGTTGTGAGGCGAGTTGATGTTAATGTATTTGTTAGAGATCTAGATAATTGATACCGATGTTTTAGCATTTATTTTGTCGCCGTTGTAAATGATTCAGAAGATGTGCCAGCGCATACTTTGTTCGTTCCCAAACTACAAAATCAGACGTTCTTACAAGCAGCCGCCGAAGACCATCATTCCGCCGTATATTGGAGGCTCGCACTTCTTTCCGATCCGGGTCCGCCGAAGCGGTATCTCGACCGCAGCCCCCCGCAACACTCCCCGCCCTGCCCTGTTGTACCGGGGCAACGTGCCCGTTCCGGCGCATCAGGGGGAGTGGTCCATGAGCGAACTCCGTGAGGGCAGCGCCACCGTCACCGCGGAGGCAGAGGCCTTCTATAGCGAAAGCCTGAAGCTGCTGACCCAGTCGGGCATCCCGTTCCTGCTGGGCGGGACGTACGCGGTCAGCGCCTATACCGGGATCAACCGGCCGACCAAGGACATCGACGTCTTCTGTTGCGGCGGCGATTTCCCGCGCATCCTCTCCCATTTCCAGGACCATGGCTTCGAAACGGAGATCGAGGACGAACGCTGGATCGGCAAGGTCAAGCATGGCGAGCTGTTTTTCGACGTCATCTTCAATTCCGCCGTCGCCATCAACCCGGTCAACGACCGCTGGTTCAAGGAGGAGCATCGCGCGGTGATCTGCGGCGCCGACGTGCGGCTGGTGGCGCCGACGGAGATGATCTTCTCCAAATCCTTCGTCCAGATGCGCCACAAGTATGACGGGCCGGACGTGGTCCACATGATTTTGAAACAGCATGACAAGATCGACTGGAAACGGCTGCTCGCCCATATGGAGCAGTATTGGGAAGTGCTGCTGATCCACCTCCTGAACTTCCGGTTCATCTATCCGACCGAGCGCGACCGCATCCCCGACTGGCTGGTGGCGGAGCTGCTGGAACGGATGCAGGAGCGCGCCAAGCTGCCGGTCGCCCAGACCCGCATCTGCCGGGGCCGGCTGTTCTCGCGCGAGGATTACCTGATCGACGTCACCCAGTGGGGCTTCGCCGACGTGGTCGGGGAGGAGGGCACGAAGGAGAATTTCAAGGAGACCAGCAATGGATGAGCGCAGACTGACCGTCGCCGCCATCGGCGACATCCATGTCGGCGAGACCACGCAGTATCCCTATCGCGAGCTGTTCCAGGAGATCGCCGGCAAGGCCGACGTGCTGGCTCTGTGCGGCGACCTGACCAACCATGGCAAGCCGCGCGAGGCGGAGATCCTGGCCGACGCCCTGCGCTCCATCGGCATTCCGGTGGTCGCGGTGTTCGGCAATCATGATTACGAATGCGGCCATCTGGAGGAGATCGAGCATATCCTGGCCCAGGCCGGGGTGCGGTTCCTGGACGGCGCGCCGCAGGAGATCGGCGGGGTGGGCTTCGCCGGGGTGAAGGGCTTCGGCGGCGGTTTCGGCAACCGGATGCTCGACAGCTTCGGCGAGCCGGCGATCAAGCAGTTCGTCCACGAGGCGGTGAACGAGGCGATGCGGCTGGAAAGCGCGCTGCGGCAGCTGGACACCGAGCGGGTGTTCGTCGTGCTGCACTATGCCCCCATCGCCGCGACGGTGGAGGGGGAGCCGACGGAGATCTTCCCGTTCCTGGGCTCGTCGCGGCTGGCGGAGACCATCGACCGCTTCGACAATGTGCGGGCGGTGGCGCATGGGCATGCGCATCACGGGAGCTATACCGGGAAAACGCTGCGGGGGACGCCGGTGTATAATGTGGCGCAGACGATTCCGAAGGAGACGGGGCGGCCTTATGCGTTGATTGAGGTGTGAAAGTGCCCTCTCCCGCCTCTCGCACGAACGCAGTTCGTGCTGACGGCGTCAGGCGGATCGAAGATCCGCTGAGAGCCCCGGGAGAGGGAGGGGACCCGCCGAAGGCGGGGAGGGTGAGGGGCAATGCAAGAAACCATGCGGTTCGGGATTCTTGCGCTACCCCTCACCCTTCCCAAGCTTTGCTTGGGCCCCTTCCCTCTCCCGGGACGGGAGAGGGAGAATCGGTGCGGCAGAGGGACAGTCCTCAAAACACCCAGAGCTGTTCCGGCGGCAGGTGCAGCCAATGGGTGCCGGCGGCCAGGGGACGGCCGAAGGCGCGCAGCGTCTGGTCGCCGCAGCGGAAGACATGCTCCCAGTGGCTGCCGAGATAGACCGAGGTCTCCAGCTCCGCCGGAACGCAGTTCTCGCCTTCCCCGTCCACCACCTCGACCTGTTCCAGGCGGATGACGCCGGTCGCCTCGTCCGACACGGACTTGCCAGCGCGGTCCTTGCCCCACAGGGGAATGCCGGACAGGTCGATGCGGGCGTAGCCGCCGCGCTTGTCCTGCACGCGGCTCAGGATCTGGTTGTTGACGCCCATGAACTCCGAGGCGAACAGGCTGACCGGCTCGGTGTAGAGCTGTTCGGGGGTGCCGGCCTGGACGATGCGGCCGCCGTCGAGCAGGACGATGCGGTCGGCGATCGCCATCGCCTCCACCTGGTCGTGGGTGACGAAGACGGCGGTCAGGTTCATCCGCTTGATCAGGCTGCGGATCCAGATGCGGGCCTCCTCGCGCAGCTTGGCGTCGAGGTTCGACAGCGGCTCGTCGAGCAGGATAACCGGCGGGTTGTAGACCAGCGCGCGGGCAAGGGCGACGCGCTGCTGCTGGCCGCCCGACATCTGGTGCGGGTAACGGTCGCCGAGATGGCCCAGACCGACGCCGTCCAGCACGGTGGCGACGCGCTGCTGAAGCTCCGCCTTCGGCACGTTGCGCAGGCGCAGCCCGTAGGCGACGTTCTCGAAGACCGTCTTGTGCGGCCACAGCGCGTAGGACTGGAAGACCAGACCGAGGCCGCGCTTTTCCGACGGCACGTTCAGGCCGGCGGCGGCGTCGAACACCGGCTGGTCGCCGATGGAGATGACGCCCTTCTTCGGCTCCTCCAGCCCGGCGATGGAGCGCAGCAGCGTGGTCTTGCCGCTGCCCGACCGGCCGAGCAGGGCGACGATCTCGCCCTGGGCGAAGGTGGCGGTGATGCCCTTCAGGATCTCGGTGCTGCCGTAGGACAGGTGCAGGTCGTCGATGATGAGCTTAGCCATGGGAGCGTTTCCCGAAGAGCGACATCAGCAGCAGGCCGCCGCCGATCATCGCGATGTTGATGGTGGACAGCGCGGTGACGAGATCGACGGCGCCGGTGCCCCACAGCGAGACCAGCAGCGAGCCGATCACTTCGGTGCCGGGGGCCAGCAGATAGACGCCGGTCGAGTATTCGCGCATGAAGGTGACGAAGATCAGCAGCCAGCTGGAGAACAGGCCGACCTTGATCAGCGGGATCGTCAGGTCGCGCGACACCCGGCCCGGGCTGGCGCCGACGATGCGGCCGGCTTCCTCCAGCTCGGGGCCGATCTGCAGCAGGGCGCCGCTGACCAGACGCATGCCGTAGGCGAGCCAGACCAGCGTGTAGGCGACCCAGATGGCGATCATCGTCTGGCGCAGCGGGGCCAAGAAGGGCGTGAACAGGAAGACCCAGAAGATCGCCAGACCGGCGACCAGACCCGGCATGGCGCGCGGCAGCAGCACCAGATAGTCCATCAGCCGGGTCCAGCCCGAGGGCCAGCGGTGGGCGGCGAGGTTGAGGACGGTGTAGACGCCGACCGACAGCGCTCCGCCGACCGAGGCGATCAGCAGCGTGTTGACGATGCCGCGGGTCAGGTTGGGGAACTCCATCAGCTCGCGGAAATGGGCCAGCGTCAGCACGTCCAGCAGGTTGACGCCCTCGCCCCAGCTCGACACGAAGGCGCGGAGCACCAGGCCGCTCAGCGGCACAACGACGGTAAACAACAGCCACGCCGTGATCATCGCCACCGCCGGCCAGCGCCAGACGCCGATCGACACCGGCTTCTGCGCCGCCGCCTTGCCCTTCACCGATACGTAGCGGTTGGCGGCGCGCAGCAGGAAGCGCTGCAAGGCGACCAGCGGCAGGGCGATGCAGATGATCGCCACCACGACCACCGCCATCAGCTGGTAGGACGGCGTGCCGAGCTTGTTGGTCAGCTTGTAGAGGTATGTCGCGAGAACCAGGATGCCTTCCGGGTCGCCCAGCACCAGCGGCAGGCCGAACAGCTCGAAGCCCAGGAAGAAGACCAGCACCGCCGAATAGAGGATGTTCGGCATCACCATCGGCAGGCTGACGGTCATCGCCGTGCGCAACGGGCCGGCGCCGGTCATCCGTGCCGCTTCCTCGACGTCGGAGCCCAGGCTGCGCAGCGCCGACGAGGTGTAGAGGAAGATGTGCGGGACGTGGGTCAGGCCGGCGATGACGATCAGCATCCACTTGGAATAGAGATACCAGGGGACGTAGCCGAAGACGCCCTTGAACCACAGCGTGACGAAGCCGGCCGGGCCGAGGCTGACCACGAAGCCGAAGGCCAGCACCACCGATGAGACAAACATCGGCACCAGGATCACCGGCTCGATCCAGCGGCGGCCCGGCAAATCGGTTCGGGTCATCAGGAAGGCCAGCAGCGCGCCGACCGGCACCGCGATGGCGGTCATACCGAAGGCGATGATGCACGAGTTGTAGAGGGCGTCGAAGAAATCCTCGTCGTCCAGAACGAACTCGTAGGCGCTGAGCGTGAAGGAGATCTTGGGCTGGAAGAACGGCCCGTCGAGGAAGCTCTGGTAGACGACCAGCCCGATCGGGGCCAGCACGGCAATCGCCATGGCGACGATCACCGCGATGCGCGTCGCGCGGTTCATGGGGGATTCCTTTTGGCGCAAATCTTCCCTCTCCCGCCCCGGGAGAGGGAGGGGACCCGCGCCAAAGGCGCGGGGAGGGTGAGGGGTGAGGCAAGGATCAGGAACCGCCCGGTTCCTTGGATCACCCCTCACCCTTCCCGCCTTCGGCGGGCCCCTTCCCTCTCCCGGGGCGGGAGAGGGTGATTTTCGGTCTGACTAAATCACTTCCCCTGCAGGGCCTTCTGCCAATCCTTCAGGAACTTCAGGCGCTTCACCTGATCCAGGTAGGTCAGCAGTTCCGGGCCGACATGGATCGGGCGCAGCGTGCTTTCCGGGACGCCGGCGGTCGGGTTGGACGCGGCCAGATCGGGGCGGATCGAGCCCATGTAGCGGGCCTGCATCGCCTGCTGGCCGTCCTTCGACAGCAGATAGTCGAGGAACAGCTTGGCGGCGTTCGGGTGCTTGGCGCCCTTCGGGATGAAGGCGATGCGCGACATCACGATGGTGTAGTCGGACGGCAGCACGACGCCCAGCGACTCCGGGTCCTTGTGCTGGCGCTCGAAGACGTAGGAGCCGATCATGTTGTAGCCGATGGTGTGCTCGCCGGACGTCAGGCGCTCGATCATCGCGCCCGAGGAGGTGTAGAGCTTCACCCCGGTCTGCCCCATCGCCTTCACCAGATCCCAGGTGCCCTTGCTGGCCTGCACGTCCTGGGTGATGTAGAGGAAGCCGACGCCGCTGCGCTCCGGATCATAGGAGGTGACCTTGCCCTTGTAGGCGTCGGGCTTCTCAGCGAGCAGCTTGGCGAGGTCGGCGTGGGTCTTCGGCACGTCGGCGGCAGGGACGACGCGCTTGTTGTAGGCGAAGACGATCGGCTCGGCGGTGGTGCCGAAGGCCTCGTTCTTCCAGTTGGCCCAGTCGGGGATGTTCTTGGTTTCCGGCGAGGTGTAGGACTGGGCGTAGCCGTCGTTGACCAGCTTCATCTGCAGGTCCATCGCCGACGACCACATCAGGTCGGTGGTGCCGGTGTTGGCCGCCGCCTCGCTGATGAAGCGGTTGTACATCTCAGTGGAGTTCTGGTCGGCGTATTCCAGCTTGATCTTGGGATAGAGCGCCTCGAACCCCTTCAGGAGCTCCGACACGGCGGCCGCGTCGGTGGCGGAATAAATGCTGAGCGCGCCTTCCTGGTTCGCCGCCTCGATGATCTTGGCATAGGACGGGTCGTAGCCGGCGGGGACGCTCTGCGCCTGGGCGGTGCCGGCGGTGAAGGCCGGAACGGTGATGGTCAGCGCGGTCGCGACCAGAAGGGCCAGTTTGGTGCGCATCTCTTCCTCTCCTGCGGTTGGTTCCCACGGCGCCGTTGCGGGCCGTGTTGGTTGGGCTTACAAGCGACTTTGTCGTGACTATAGGCGGTCAACCTGTCGTCAATCTGTCGCGGATGGAAATTGTTGGCGGAACGGAACAGGGGCGTTCGGATGATGGCCCGGTCGGACGGAGGGTGCCACCCTTGCGCATCCTGATCGTGGAGGATGACGCGGCGCTGGCGCGCGGGCTGACCGCGTCGCTGAAGCTGGCCGGCTATGCCGTCGACCATGTCGCGTCGGGAGAGGAGGCGGCGCGGCTGGAGCGGGCGGAGCCCTATGGGCTGGTGGTGCTGGATCTGGGCCTGCCCGACCTATCGGGGTTCGAGGTTCTGACGCGAATCCGCCGCCGCGGCTCCACCGTGCCGGTGATGATCCTGACCGCGCGGGAGGCGGTGGCCGACCGGGTGAAGGGGCTGGATCTCGGCGCCGACGATTATCTGCTGAAGCCCTTCGACCCGGCGGAGTTCGAGGCGCGGGTGCGCGCGCTGATGCGGCGCGGCCAGGGAACGCCGGTGCCGGAGCTGGTGTGCGGAGGGCTGCGCTACGACCGCTCCACAGCGACGGTGACGCTGAACGGGCGGGTGCTGGATTTGCGCAAGCGCGAGTTGGCGGTGCTGGAGGGCCTCATCACCCGCGCCGGCAAGGTGGTGCCGAAGGACCGGCTGGCCGGCGAGGTGTTCGGCTTCGACGAGCCGGTGGCACCGAACGCCATCGAGCTGTATGTCGCCCGCCTGCGCAAGAAGCTGGAACCCGACGGGCCGCAGATCCGCACCATCCGCGGGCTGGGCTACCTGATGGAAAGCACCTGATGGCCGGAAGCAGGCCGGAGCGCGTGCCGTCGCTGCGGCGCCGGCTGCTGACGCGGCTGCTGGTGCCGCTGGGGGCGCTGGCGGTCGGGCTGGGGGTCGGCGGATCGGCGCTGATCCACGGTTTCGTGCAGTCCACCCATGACCGGCTGCTCGCCGGCTCGACGCTCGCCATCGCCGAGCGGCTGGCGGTGGACGACGACAATGGCGAGGTGACGGTCGACCTGCCGGCCGTCGCCTTCGGCATGCTGGAGAGCCAGGCGCGCGACAGCATCTATTACAACGTCGCCCATGAGGGCGGGGTCATCACCGGCTATCTCGACCTGCCGCTGCCGGACATCTCGAAGATGCCGACCAACGTCACGGTGTTCCGCGACGCCACCTATCGCGGCCATGCGGTGCGGGTGGCGGCGCAGATCCGGCGGCTCTACGGTGTGCCGCATCCGGTGCTGGTCCAGGTGGCGGAAACCACGGCCGGGCGGCGCGCGGTGGAGGTCGATCTGCTGTTGTGGCTGACCCTGCTGGAGGTGGCGCTGGTCGGCGGCAGCGGGCTGCTGGTGTGGGGAGCGGTCGGGCGCGGACTGGCGCCGCTGGGGCGGCTGCGGCGGGTGATCGACAGCCGGTCGGCGCGCGGCGTGATGGGGGGCGGGATGGCGCTGGTGCCGCTGCCGCTGGCCGTCGTGCCGGTGGAGGTGCTGCCGCTGGTGATCGCCATCAACGGGCTGCTGGCCCGGCTGGACCAGTCCATCGGCACCATGCGCCGCTTCACCGCCGACGCCTCGCACCAGCTGCGCACGCCGCTGGCGGTGCTGCGCACCCATCTGGCGCTGCTGCGCCGCTTCGGCACCGACAGTGCGGAGGGCCGCGCGGCGCTGGACGATGTCGAGGGAGCGGTGAAGCGGCTGGAGCGGCTGCTGGTCCAGCTGCTGGCGCTGGCCCGCGCCGACGAGGACGCGCCGACTGCGCCGACCGCGCCGGAGGTGACCGACCTGCGGCAGGTGGCGATGGAGGTCGCCGCGGAGCAGGTGCCGGCGGCACTGGCCCAGGACATCGAGGTGCGGTTCGAGGAGCCGGAGAGCGAGGACGCCGATGTGCGGACCGTCGGCAATCCGGTGCTGGTGGGCGAACTGCTGGGCAACCTGCTGGACAACGCCATCCGCTACAACCGGCCGGGCGGCACGGTGACGGTGCGGGTTGGGACCGGATCAGGGGCGGGGCCTGTCCTGGAGGTGGAGGACGACGGCCCCGGCATTCCGGAGGCCGAGCGCGAGCGGGTGTTCGAGCGCTTCTATCGCCTGGACCGTCCGGGCGAGCCGCCGCGCACCGGCAGCGGGTTGGGCCTCGCCATCGTCCGCGCCCTGGCCGACCGGCTGGGAGCGGCGGTGCGGCTGGATGCCGGGGCGGACGGCCGGGGGCTGAAGGTGACGGTGATCCTGCGACCGGCGGAAAGCGATGCCGCTTCAAAGCGTTCGATGGCGGACGGCCGCGGCGCCTGAGAGGCGCCCTCCCCCACCCCAAGCTCTGCCATGACAATTTCGTTAACCAGAGCTGCGCGGATATTTCGCCGCCTTCCGTTGCCAGTTCGCAGCTGCGGAACTATGTCAGCGCTCCGCGCAGACTGTGCCGGCAAGGTGTTGGAAGTAAAGACTGTCCGGATAACGGACGATTATTTTCCCTCATCCCGGTCAGGCTCAAGGGAAGAAAGAAGCGGCTACCGGCGTCTATTGCCAGGAAGACCGCAGAATAAGGGTCCGGCCGCTCCCAAACGGGTGGCCGAAAGAGGTTAGGGAAAGGGTCAGTCGCTATGCTTTGCAACATCGTCACCGTCGCCTCGCTGGGCGTCCTTCTGCTGTCGGGCATCGGCTTCAGCATCACCAAGACGCCGAAGCAGGACCGCCAGCAGCAAACCGACGTGCCGCGCCGCATGGCGGACGAGAACATCATGGGTTGAGGCGTACCGCTGCCGCCGCCGGGCGGGAGCGCTTGTTTGTTACCCTCTCCCGAACCGGGGAGAGGGCGGTGGAACCGACCGGCGGATGTGCCTACACTCCAGGCGACCGTTTCCCTTTCGCCGGATGGACCACGCCGATGCCCGCCCTCACCCCGCAGCCGACCGATGCGCTGGTTCTGATCGACATCCAGAATGATTTCTGTCCCGGCGGCAGCCTGGCCGTGACCGATGGCGATGCGGTGGTGCCGGTGGCGAACCGACTGGCGCGGCGGTTCGCCACGGTGGTCCTGACACAGGACTGGCACCCCGCCGGCCACCGCTCCTTCGCCAGCGCCCATCCCGGCGGCGTGGCGTTTTCCGAAGTCGACTTTCCCTATGGGCCGCAGAAGCTGTGGCCGGACCATTGCGTGCAGGGGACGTCGGGGGCGGAGTTCCATCGCGACCTCGACACCACGCGGGCGGAGCTGGTGCTGCGCAAGGGGTTCCGGCCGGAGATCGACAGCTATTCGGCCTTTTATGAGAACGACAAAAGCACCGCGACCGGACTGGCGGGATATCTGAGGGAGCGCGGGATTTCGCGCGTGGTGCTGGCCGGGCTGGCGACGGATTACTGCGTCGCCTATTCGGCCATGGACGCGGTGCGCTGCGGGTTCGAGGCGGTGGTGGTCGAGGATGGCTGCCGGGCCATCGACCTCGGCGGATCGCTGGCGAAGGCGCGGGAGCAGTTGGCGGAGTGTGGGGTGGTGTTCTGCCGGGAGGCGGATATTGGGTGAGGGGTGTGTCCCCTCTCCCGCCCTGGGAGAGGGAGGGGCCCGCCGAAGGCGGGAGGGTGAGGGGGAATCCAAGGTTCCCGAACCGCACGGCTTCGTGCCTAACCCCTCACCCTTCCCAAGCTTTGCTTGGGCCCCTTCCCTCTCCCGAGGCGGGAGAGGGAGTTTTCGGCTGTTCAGGCGCCCAAAATCTTATCCACCGTGATCGGCAGGTCGCAGAGGCGTTTGCCGGTCGCGTGGTGGATCGCGTTGGCGATGGCGGCGGGGACGCCGACGATGCCGATCTCGCCGACGCCCTTGGCGCCCAGCGGGTTGACGATGTCGTCATGCTCCTCGACGAAGATGACGTCGATGTCGTGGACGTCGGCGTTCACCGGGATGTGGTATTCGGCGAAGTCGTGGTTCATGAAGCGGCCGAGGTGCTGGTCGGTCATCGTCTCCTCCTCCAGCGCCATGCCGATGCCCCACACCACCGCGCCCATGACCTGGCTGCGCGCCGTCTTGGGGTTGATGATGCGGCCGGCGGCCACCGCGCTGACCACGCGGGTCACCTGCACGGTGCCGAGATCCTCGTCCACCCGCACCTCCGCAAAGATGGCGGAGTGGGTGCCGAGCTTATGCTGCATCTGCGACTTGTAATAGGGGATCGAGCGCGCCTCGTCCTCCAGCACCAGCAGGTCGTTGGCGCGCATCACCTCGGTGATCGACATACGCCAGGACGGGTCGGATTTCGCGATCAGGCAGCCGTCGGCGAAGTGCAGGTCGTCGGCCTTCAGCCCCTTCAGCGGCCCGTCGTTCAGCCCCACCGCAAGGCCGGCCAGCTTGTCGCGCAGACGGTCGCAGACCGCTTTCACCGCCGAGCCGACCGACGATACCGTCCAGGAACCGCCCTGCAGCGGCGCCATCGGCAGGTTGGTGTCGCCGAGCTGGAACGACACCCGGTCGATGGGCAGGCCCAGGATATCGGCGGCGATCTGCGTCATCGCCGTGTAGGTGCCGGGGCCGATGTCGGCGGTGGCGCTGCCGACCGTCAGCGTGCCGTCGATGCCGAGCCGGGCCGACGCCACCGCCTGCCCCTGCATCGCGTCCCACACGCCGGACGCCATGCCCCAGCCGATCAGCTGGCGCCCCTCGCGCATCGAGCGCGGGGCATGATTGCGCTTGTGCCAGCCGAAGCGCTCGGCCCCCTGCTGGAAGCAGGCGCGCAGCTCCTTGCTGGAGAAGGGCTTGCCGGTGTTGGGATCGACCTCGGTGTGGTTCTTCAGCCGCAGCTCCAGCGGGTCCATGCCCAGCTTGGCTGCCAGCGCGTCCATGGCGATCTCCAGCGCCGGAACGCCGGTTGCGGCGCCGGGGGCGCGCTGGTCGAGCGGGGTGTGGGTGTCCATGCGCGCCAGCTTGTAATCCAGCCGGACATTGTCGCACTTGTATTGCTGGCCCGACCAGTTGACCACGACCTCGACGTAATTCTCGGTCTGCGAGGTCTCCTGCACCGCCTCGTGGATGATGGCGGTGAGGGTGCCGTCCTTCTTCGCGCCCAGAGCCACGCGCTGGAGCGCTTCGGGGCGGTGGCCGAAGCTGAACATCTGCGGGCGCGACAGCTCGACCCGGACGGAGCGCTTCAGCGTGGTCGCCGCCAGCACCGCCATGAACAGCTGGTGCTGCGGACGCAAGCCCGAACCGAAGGCGCCGCCGACGAAGGGCGAGATCACCCGCACCGCATCCTTCGACAGGTCGAAGACGTTGCAGACATAGGTCTGGGTGTTGATCGGCCCCTGCGTCTTGTCATGGACGGTCAGGGTGCCGTCATTGTGGTAGATGACGGTGGAGGCGTGCATCTCCATCGGGTTGTGATGCTCGACCGCCTGGGTGAAGTCGAGGTCGACGCTGACCTCCGCCTCGGCAAGTGCCTTGTCGGCGTCGCCGCGCGGCTTGGGCGGGGGCTGGAAGCCGCCCTTGTCCTTGCCGGGGGTGAAGGCGTCGGCACTGGCCGCATGGAGGTCGGTCTGGTGCTCGTCCGCCTCATAGGTGACGTGGATCAGGCGGGCGGCGTAGCGGGCCAGCTCGAAGCTCTCCGCCACCACCAGCGCGATGGGCTGCAGCGCGTGGTGGATCGTCGCGTCGTAAAGCGGACGGAAGGGCGAGCCCTTCGGCGCGTCGTCGTCCTTCCACTTGCGGTCGAACCAGGGCAGGCTCGGCCGGTTCAGGTGGGTGAAGACCTGGAACACGCCGGGCAGGGCCAGCGCCTTGGCGGTGTCGATGCCGAGGATGCGGCCGCGGGCGATGGCGCCGGAGACGATGTAGCCGTGGGCGAGGCCGGGGGTGTTGAACTCCGCCGCGTATTTGGCGCCGCCGGTCACCTTCAGCCGGCCGTCGACGCGGTTGACGGGCTTGCCGATCTGCGCACCGGGACGGTCGAGCGGATCGGGGATGGTCGGTTTGGCGATCATGGGTGCTCCACTCCGGCGGCTTCGGCCAGCGCCCGGACGATGGCGCGCTCGGCAAGTCCGATCTTGAAGGCGTTGTGGGACTGGCCCTTGGCACCGCGCAGCAGGACGCGCGCGGCCACGCGGAACGTCTCCAGCGAGGCGGGCTTGCCGGCCAGTTCGGCCTCGGCGGCCGGGTCGCGCCAGGGCTTGTGGGCGACGCCGCCGAGCGCGAGGCGGGCGCTGCGGATCGTCTGGCCATCCAGGTCCAGGGCGGCGGCCACCGACACCAGGGCGAAGGCGTAGGAGGCGCGGTCGCGGACCTTCAGGTAGGTCGAGTGCTTGGCGAAGCCTTCGGCCGGCAGGTCGATGGCGGTGATGAGTTCGTCGGCGGCCAGAGTGCTGTCGATGTGCGGGGTGTCGCCGGGCAGGCGGTGGAAGTCGGCGAAGGGGATGGTGCGCTCGCCCTTCGGGCCGCTGACACGGACGACCGCCTCAAGCGCCGCCAGCGCCACGCACATGTCTGACGGGTGGACGGCGATGCAGTGGTCGCTGGCGCCGAGGATGGCGTGGATGCGGTTGACGCCGGTGAGCGCGCCGCAGCCGGTCCCCGGCTCCCGTTTGTTGCAGGGGGTGCCGGTGTCGTAGAAGTAATAGCAGCGCGTGCGTTGCAGCAGGTTGCCGCCGTTGGTCGCCATGTTGCGCAGCTGCGCCGAGGCGCCGGACAGGATCGCCTTCGACAGCATCGGATAGCGCGCCTGCACCCGCGCGTCATAGGCGGTGTCGGAATTGCGGACGAGCGCGCCGAGGCGGAGGCCGCCACCGTCGATGTCTTCGATCTTGTCGAGACCGAGGCGCGAGATGTCGACCAGACGTTCCGGTCGCATCACGTCGGCCTTCATCAGGTCGAGCAGGTTGGTGCCGCCGGCGACGAACTTCACCGCCGCTTCGGTCGTGGTGCCGGACTGGTTCGAGACGCCGCGGAGCGCCGCGTCGACGCTGTCGGGACGGTCGTAGGAGAAGGCCCTCATGGCGTGCCTCCGTCCTTCTGCGAGTCCATGACCTGGCGAATCGCGGCGACGATGTTGGGATAGGCGCCGCAGCGGCACAGGTTGCCGCTCATCAGTTCGCGGATGTCGTCGTCGGTTCTGGCGTGGCCCTCCTCCAGCATGCCGACGGCCGAGCAGATCTGGCCGGGCGTGCAGTAGCCGCACTGGAAGGCGTCATGTTCGACGAAAGCCTCCTGCAGCGGGTGGAGCGCGTCGCCGGTCGCCAGCCCTTCGATGGTGGTGACGGTGCGACCCTCCGCCATCACCGCCAGGGTCAGGCAGGAGTTGATGCGGCGGCCGTCGACCAGAACGGTGCAGGCGCCGCACTGGCCGTGGTCGCAGCCCTTCTTGGTCCCGGTCATGTCGAGATGCAGGCGCAGCGCGTCGAGCAGGCTGGTCCAGGGGGCGACGCGCAGGGTCTTGCGGCTGCCGTTGATGGTCAGCGTGACGTCCATAGCCTCCGGCGGAGGCGCCGGCTGTTTTTGGGCGTGGCCCTGGGTGGCTGGACCTGTTGGCTGGGACATAACCGCTCCGACTGCTGGCAGGTGGGTTCCGCGACTGGCTTCCGGGGGTAACAGCCACCCTTCCGCCGCGTTCCGTCGATGGGGGCTCTCAGCTCCCTCTCCCGCCCCGGGAGAGGGAAGGGGCCCATGCGGAGCATGGGAAGGGTGAGGGGTGATCCAAGGAACCATGCGGTTCAGGATTCTTGCCTTCCCCCTCACCCTCCCCACCTTCGGTGGGTCCCCTCCCTCTCCCGGGGCGGGAGAGGGCATTTTTTGAAGGAGACCGCTGCCATGAAGCTTTCCGGTTCCTGCCGCTGCGGCGCCGTCCGCTTCACGCTGAACTCGCCGACGCCGGTGCCCTACATGCGCTGCTACTGCACCATCTGCCGCAAGAGCGCCGGCGGTGGCGGATACGCCATCAATCTGGGTGGCGACGCCAACACGCTGGAGGTCGAGGGGCGGGACGCGGTGGCGATGTGGCGGGCGCCGATGGAGGACCCCGACCATCCGGAGCGGACCCACCTCGGCCCGTCGCACCGGCATTTCTGCAAGCATTGCGGCACGGCGCTGTGGGCGGAAGACCCGGCCTGGCCGGAACTGGTCCATCCCTTCGCGTCGGCCATCGACACGCCGCTGCCGACACCGCCGGAGCGGGTGCACATCATGCTCGACTTCAAGGCGCCGTGGGTCGAGGTGCCGACGGGCCCGAACGACGTGCATTTCGCCCGCTATCCCGAGGAATCGCTGGAGGACTGGCACCGGCGGCACGGGCTGCTCGACCGCTGACGGCGGTCCCAGATGGCGAGGTTGTTCCGATGGCTGGCGCTGCTGGTCCTGCTGGCGCTGACCGGGGTGGCGGCGGGGGTGTGGGGCGGGCTCATCATCGTGCCGGCGCGCTATGACCCGTGGGCGCGGCTCGATCTGCGGGCGGAGCCGGATTGGCTGACCGGCTTCAAGCTGTCACGGCTGGAACGTGATCCGGAGCAATGCCGGGTGGCGCTGGGCGAGACGGGGCTGCGCTTCACCGCCCTGCCCGACCGCCCATCCGACGAGAATTGCGCGTTGAGCGGCGTGGTGCGGGTGGCGCGGTCGGATGTGGCGTTCAGCAGCGGTTTCATCGCCACCTGCGGGCTGGCCGCCGCCTGGACCCTGTTCGAGGCGAATGCGCTGCAGCCGGCGGCGGAGCGGCATTTCGGGCAGAGGGTGGCGCGGGTCGAGCATCTCGGCAGCTAT